>NZ_JBIWNZ010000008.1:0-213393 GCF_044767505.1 Kitasatospora sp. NPDC101235 | reverse complement strand
CCCACCCCCACCCCCCCCCCCCCCCCGCCCCCCGCGGGGGGGGGCCCGCCCCCCCCCCCCCCCCCCCCCCCCCCCCCCGGCACACCGCTGCCCGAGAACCGTTCCACCCCGCCCGGAGGATGACCATGGCCGACCAAACGAGCTACACCTGGGAACAGATGCTGAAGGTGTTCGCCGGGTCGGACCACAGCGATGTCGTGAAGCGGACCGACGTGACCGGATCCGAGTGGATCCAGGCCCGCTACCTGTTCACGGACACCAAGGCCAACAACGACAAGCGCAAGGTCCAGGACGGCATGTCCAAGGGCGACGCCGGCTACGACATGTGGGCCGAGTGGGTGTACCTGGTCGAAGGCGGCGGCACCTACAGCACGATCCTCGGCGTGACCTGCAACTGGCCGTTCTGGGACGGCAAGTCCGGTGACGCCACGCCGAGCCTGTGGAGCCGGTTCAAGTCCAACCCGGGGGACATCCTCGGTCCGTCGATCTGGGGCAGCTGTACCGGCAACGAGGTCACGGCGCCCCCGACGCTGTGGGACGCCGCACGGATCATCGGTGAGGTCGACACCTTCTTCGTGGAGCAGCGGAAGAAGGTGAACACCTGGTTCAACGACGTGGGCGGTTCGGACAGCGAGTTCCAGGGCAGCGCGGCCGGCCGGTACAAGGAGGTCCTGTACGGCCTGGAGAACGAGTTCATGGCCATGCACTTCGGCCTCAGCGGTGATCTCGGCGCGTACAAGGAGAAGCCCGGGGAAGCGCCCAAGAGCAACCCCATCTCCGAGAAGCTGAAGGCGGCCGGGGACGCCCTGAAGCTCCAGCAGTCGAACATGTACACCTTGGGCTACGAGGCCTGGATGGGGAACTCCGACCTGGTCAGCGCCAGCGCCAGCAACGACAAGGGCGAGCACTGGCAGTACACCGACGGCTCCAAGGGCGGCAGCTTCGCCTCGCCGTACGTGTGCGTGCACTTCGCGTTCACGGAACTGGTCAAGGACCTCACCGCGGTCCTCACCCTCACCACGATCAGCTACGACGACGGGAGCCTCTCGGCCGACGCCACGGTCTCGGGCAACGGGGTCACCCTGGCGACCAACGACAAGGGCGTCGACAAGGGCGCCCTGGACGCCTTCGTCGCCAAGCTGGAGGCCAAGGCGAAGGAGAAGTGGAACGCCTGGGTGGCGGAGAAGCTCGACACGGCCGCGACCAACGCGGGGCGGCTCCTGACCGATGCCTACGACGACGCGAGCAGGCTCCTGCTGCCGATCAGGCCGATCACGCTCGACCTGCCCAAGGACAAGGTCGACACCAAGAACACCCCCGACGGCAAGGACGGCAAGGACGGCGACGGGTCGAAGACCGACGTCAAGGGGCCCCCGGACACCGGCGGTGGCACCGGGGGCGGTGGTACGGGTGGCGGCGGCACCGGCGGGATCGGGGGCGGTACGGGCGGCGGCACCGGTGGCAAGGGCGGGAAGACCGGAGGCATCGGCGGTATCGGTGGTACGGGTGGCGGCGGCCCCACCGGCATGGTTCCGCTGCTGGACAAGGACGGCAAGCCGCTGCTCGACAAGGACGGCAAGCCGCAGATGGTCCCGCCCGGCACCCGCGTCAACGACAAGGGCCAGCTGGTCGACAAGGACGGCAAGCCACTGCTGGACAAGGACGGCAAGCCCCGGACCGTGCCGCCGGGCACCGTCGTGGGCCAGCCCGGCACGGGCTCCGGCGGCTCCACCACCGGGTCGGGCGGCACGGGCACCGGCTCGGGCGCGCCGTTCAAGGTGCCGCCGGGCTCGAAGAAGAACGACGACGGGACGGTCACCGGCCCCGACGGCACGCTGGTGAGGGACTCCAACGGCAACCCGGTGGTGCTCGGCAAGGACCGGACCATCGCCGAGGACGGCACCGTCCGGGACGCGAACGGGCGGCCGGTCTCGCAGTTCGAACAGCTGCTCACCGACACGGAGCACGCCCTCTCCAGGGGCGGCGGGGACATCCGTACCGGCGGCGGCAGTTGGAGCGGGCTGCCTGGCTCGATCGGAGGTGGCGGCATCTCCTTCGGCTCGGGCGGCTCCGGCTCCGTCTCCGGCAGGGGCGGGTCCGACCTGTTCGGCGAGCCGCTGGGCGGCGCGGGCTCCGGGCCGAAGACCGTTGGTGGCACCGCCTCCGGCCCGGCGAACCTCGGCGTCGGCGGCCGGATGGCCTCGGCCATGGGCGTCAAGCCGACGGCCGAGCTGGCTGCCGAGGAGGCCGCCGCGGGCCGGGCAGCGGCCGGCCGGGCCGCGGCCGCCACCGCCGCCGAGGAGGCCCAGCTGATGGGCCGCGGCATGTCCACCACGGGCGGCATGGGGGGACCGATGGTTCCCCCGATGGGGGCGGGTGCCGGTGCCGGTGCCGGTGCGCCGGGCCAGGGCGAGAAGGAGCGCCAGCGCACCACCTGGCTGGCCGAGGACGAGGAGGTCTGGGGCACCGACTCGGGCGCCGTGACGGGCGTCATCGGCCGCTGACGGACCGACCGCTCCGCGGTGGCCGGCCCGATCGGCCCGGCGTCGAACCGCGGGCCGCGCCCCGGCCGTAGAGAGAACCGTACGACCCCACGAGCGGTGCGTCCCGGGCCCGAACCCCCGCGGGCCCGGGACGTGCCACGGGGACACCGGGAACAGACGGGAGGCGCGGGCGGATGACGTTCTCGTACGCCGAGCAGATCGACCAGGCCATGGCCGCTCTGGCGGAACAACAGGTCAGGATGGCCGCGGCGGCCAAGGAGCTGCAGGCGGCCACCGCCTCGGCGACCTCCAAGGACCGGATGGTCACCGCCACGGTCGGCGCACAGGGGCAGGTGGTGTCCCTGGTCTTCCACACCACCGCGTACCGGTCGATGGCTCCGGCCCAGCTCGGGACGGTGCTCGCCGACGTGCTGAACACCGCCCGGGCCGACCTCGGCGAGCGGATGGCCGAGACCATGGGGGCGTTCAGCAGCCTGGGCGAGACCCTCCGGGCCTCGATGACCGGCGGCACCGAACTGGACGAACTCTTCGCGCCGCTGCGGGAGATGCGCCCCGGCTACGCCGAGGAAGCGGCCGCGGAGGAGCGGCGCAAGCGCGACCGGCAGGAGGAGTTCCGTGGCTGAGCAGCTGAACGCGTCCGCGGACCTGGAGAACAAGTTCAAGAAGTTCGAGCGGGTCTCGGAGATTCTCGACGACATCGGCCGCCGGAGCGACGAGATCAACACCTTCAACAAGGAGTCGGCCGGGAACGACGAGATCGGCAAGACCTACCACGAGAACGTGGACAGCGCGACCGTCGACCTGGTCAAGCTGTTCGCGACGGTGAGCACCGAGGTGGAGAAGCTCGGTCTCAAGGGCCGGCGGACCTCCGTGATGCTGCACAACGCGGACGAGGACGCCAAACGCCAGGTCTGACCGGCCTCCCCGCTCCCTCCCCACTTCCCCTCCCGTACCGGCTCCCGTCCGCGGCCGTGCGCCGCCCGAGCTCCCCGAACGCCAGGAGTGCGCCCCCGTGTCGATCATGCTGCCGCCGGGCTTGGCGAAGTTCTTCAGCATCGTGACCGGCATGAAGTGGCCGGAGGCCGACGAGGACCGGCTGCGCACGGCCGGGGACGACTACCTGGCCATCGCCGAGGAGGTTCCGGAACTCCGGGAATGGCTGCGGCGGTTGCTCAGCACCGTCCACGACAACGACGAGTTCGCGGGTGAGGCGGCCGACCGGTTCTACGAGCGCGTGCTGCCGCTCATCGGCGGAACCGGCGGCACCGACTACGTGACCGCGGCGGGCCTGATGGCGAAGCAGCTCGGGGACTTCGCCCACAAGGTGGCCAACCAGGTCGAGTACGCCAAGTGGATGATCATCGCCCAGCTCATCCAGCTGGTGGCCCAGATCGCCTGGGCGATCGCCATGGCGCCGATCACCTTCGGCGGTTCGCTCGCGGAGATCTTCGTCGCCTACGAGACCGCGGGCGCGGTGATCAAGCAGGTCTTCATCTGGCTGTTCAAGCAGCTCCTCCTGCACGAGTTCCTCTCCATCACCACCGCCATGGTGATGGACGGGATCATCCAGGGCATCCAGATCGGCCAGGGCCACAAGGACCACTGGGAGAAGGAGTCCTTCATCCAGGCCGTCGAGATGGGCGCGATCAACGGCGTGCTCACCGGCCCGCTGGAGCTGCTCACCTTCGGCGTCGGCAAGATGTTCGGACGGATCTTCGGGAAGGGCCTCAGCAAGGAGCTCCAGGCCGACCTCAAGGCGCTGGCCGGCTCCGAGTTCAAGAAGCTGTCGGAGAACGAGCTCAAGTCGCTGAGCGGCGCCGAGCTTAAGGAGACGCTCAACCTCCTGCGGAGGAACGAGACCAACCTCACCGTCCGGGAAGCCATCGCGCAGGCCCGGGAGAACCTGGCGAAGGACGTGGGGAAGAACGTCGCGAAGGACGTCGGGAAGAAGGTCCAGAACAACGCCCTCAAGGAGATCGCGGACGGCGTCAGGAACAACCTCGCCCGGGAGGGCGGGGAGAGCGTCCTCAAGGGCGCCGGCAAGGAGGCCGTGGAGAACGTCGCACAGAAGCTCAGCAAGGTCGAGAAGCTCACCCGGCAGATGGGGGACGCGTTCGAGCAGCACCTCGTCCAGCTGGGCGTCGACAAGGAACTCTCCAACGCCGCAGGGAGGTTGATGGCGGCACGGCTCGCCAGCGAGGGCGCCCGGTACGCCATCGACCTGGGAGCCTTCAACAAGCTGGTGACGACCCTGGTCGAGGCCGGCGGGAAGGTGGAGTCCGGCTCGATCAGGACCGAGGTGGGAAGCCTCGTCAGGAACATCGGCCCCCTGCAGAAGGAGATGCAGCACCTCGGCGGCAGCTCGCTGGAGGGCGGGCTGAAGGAGACCGTCCGGGCCACCCAGGACCTCGCGCAGCGCGCGGTCAGCCTGATGGACGGCCTGCACCCGCAGACCGCGGGGCAGGTCCTGTACCGGCTCGGCGAGGGGATCGGCGGCTACCTGAAGGGCGGCGTCCAGAACGTCCTCAGCGAGGGGGCCTACAACCTGACCTTCGGCGAGGACCACACGTTCACCGTCAGCGTCGAGAGCTTCTACGGCGGCGTCGCGATGGGGGCGCTCGGCCACCTCGGGCACATCGCCGGCGGCCCGCTGCGGCTGAAGCTCCAGGACGTCAACCTCCCCAACTACGCGCGCTTCCCGCTGGCCGTGGTGTCCACCCTGATGGGCCACCCGACCTCGCTGTGGGTCTCCCGCCCGGAGGGGGCCGGGGCCGGGGGCGTGCACGGGACCGGCCTGCCGGAGGGCACCCGGCCGGAGCACCTGAAGCTGGACTCCGACGGCTCGGCCGCGTCGTCCGGGGACAAGACCGCGAAGCCCGCCGCGAACACCCCGGTGAAGGTGACGGGCGGGGACGAGGCGAAGGCGCCGTCCGCATCGTCGAAGTCCTCCTCGGACACGTCCACGCCGGAGCCGCCGAAGCGGAGCACGACGGTCGGCGGCCTGAAGGAGGAGCCCGGGCACACGCCCGAGCACACGCCGCAGCAGACGTCGGAGTCGACCGCCGCGACGGCGCCGGCGCAGGCGCCCGCGCACACCACGCCTCCCGGGACGGAGACGCCGGTCCACGTGCCGACGACCGGCGGGCACCCGGAGCCGTCACAGCAGCAGGGCGTCCACCAGGAGCCGGGCGTCCACCAGCAGACCATCCACCACGTCGAGCCGGACGCCCCCGTCCAGCACCCGCTGTCCGGCGAGGACTTCGGCGACGCCACGACGTACGGCCGGCGCCTGACCGGCGCCGATGACCGGAGCGGCTGGGTGGTCGGCGACCCGCCCTCCGCCGAGGCCCTGAAGGCCCTGGACCTGCGCCCCCTGGACTCCTCGCGCTACGCCCTGGTGATGCACACCGACGCCGAGGGCCTGCCCGTCCACCAGGGCGAGGTGCTGAGCGCGGAGAAGCTCGCCGGCGCCATCGGCGCGCTGGCCCGCAACGGGCAGTTGGACGGTCGGACGACGATCGACTTCGTCGCGTGCGGTCTGGTCGGCTCGACCCACACCGACTACGTCCTGGAGGTGATGGAGCAGGTCTGGAAGGACCCGAAGCTGGTCCACCTGAAGGCGGTCGCGGCGGACGGACCGGTCTGGGTGGTGCCCGGGTTCGACGGCCCGACGACGATGCGGACGGGCCCCGGCACCGGCCACCTGGTCGTCGCCGAGAACGTCGGCTTCGACGCGGACGGCCGACCGGTGCTGCAGGGCCGCGGCAACTGGGTCGAGTTCGCCCACTCGCCCGCCGCGGACGGTGCGCCGATCGTGACCGTGTCCGGCTCGAAGCTGCCGGAGCGCTACGCCTCCGGCCGGGTCGCGGAGCCGATCCCGGGCACCGCCCGCTTCGGCGAGGGGGAGCCGAAGTCCGACGTCCTCCAGATGACCCGGTGGACGGAGGTCGACGGCACCTTCGTCAACCGCCCGGTCCCGTACGACCGGGTCAGCGTGGACGGCGAACGGCGCGGTGCCAAGGCGATCGAGGACTGGCTCAGGGAGGGCGATCGCCCGCTGGTCGAGGGGGACCTGGCCAAGCTGGTGCAGCGCTTCCTGGAGGACGCCCCGCGCACCGACTACCAGCACGGCCAGCAGGACGACTTCCTGGCCGACGTGCACCGCTTCGCCTCGTACGAGCGGCGCAGGGAGCACGTGGAGGCGATGGAGGCGGTCGAGCGGACCGCCAGGCTGGTGGTCGAGAAGTACCCGCCGACGGAGTACTTCTACCTGGGCCTGGGGCGCAGCCCGGCCGGTGTCGTCGCGTATCTGCACGAGTCGGACCACGGCGCGATGTCGATGCCGCTGTCGAGCTTCCGGCCCAGGCCGCAGGATCCGATGGCGGTGGCCGGATGGGGCCTGGTCGACGGTCTGGGGCGGCCCAACCCGGTCCCGAGCGAGCGGCAGCTCGACCACCTCAAGCTGGCGTTCGACACGGAGCTCGGCTCGCTGACGGCGGACGTGCTGCGGGGCCGCAAGGTGCTGATGATCGACTACGTGCAGGGCGCGCAGTCGCTGGTGGCGGCCCAGCACTACGTGCAGGAGTACCTGCGCAGCCGGTCCGACCTGGACTCCCCGGTGGTGGAGGCCCTGGCCATGCACCAGGAGATCAACACCTCGTCCGTCGGCCGGATAGTGAACGCCATCGCCAACCCGAAGGAGCGCACGCTCTGGAGGCAGCTCGTGGGGGCGCCCACGGAGATGGTGAACCGTCGGCAGGAATGGCTGGACAAGTTCCACCTGCTGCCGCTCACCGAGAGCGGCCCCGTGGGGGAGTCCGGGGTCAAGCTGGGCGAGCTCCTGAAGAACGAGGCCTTCGACGGCTTCGCGCAGTTCAAGTCGCTCAAGATCCTGGAGGCGGACGCGCAGTGGGTCGAGGGCGCGGTGCGCCAGGTCGAGCTGCCGGACGGCCACTTCACCATCACCGACCGCCAGCTGCGGGAGATCCTCTCCGGAACCCTCGCCGACCACTACAACCGGACCGGTGACCGGACGGTGCCGCAGGCGCTGCGCACCGAGCTGGAAACGGCCTTCCGGGACGCCCTGCGGACCGAGAAGAGGGGCCAGGAGGGGCCCCTGACCGACGCGCTCGTGGCGGCGTACGAGCACCGGGCCGCGGCTGAGACGCCCGAGGCGTCCGAGCAGCGCGCCAGGACCATGATCGACCACGCCATGACGGAACAGCAGTCGTACGACGTCCTCCGGGACGAACTTCGCGACTACCTGGACCGCCGGGAGCACGGCGAGCCGCTCGGGGACTTCGGCAGCGCCGTGCCGGGCCGCTGGATGGGCGACGTGAAGCTCGACGCCTCCCAGCGGTGGCACCTGGCCGAGGCGTTCTCGCGGTTCCCGGTGCGGGAGAACACCTTCACCGTGGCCGTCCACGGCGGGGTGGACGGGCAGCCGACCCGGGCCGGATCACCGATCACCCCGGAGGAGATGGCCCACACCCTGACTGAGCTGGCCGACCGCAGGATCTGGAACGGCAAGGACGCGCTGAACTTCGTCGTCTGCGACCTCGCCGGCGGCATGGACGGCCGCTACGCCACCGAGGTGATGCGGCTGCTCGGCGAGAAGGGCCTGGGCACCACGGCGATCGCCGCGAACGGGAAGGTCTTCTTCGTCCCGAAGGTCGAAGGCACCTCCGTGGTCGGGGGCACCGGGCACCTCGTGGTCGCCTCCCACGTCGGCTACGACACGGCCGGCCGGCCGGTGCTGGTCCCGGGCGGCGAGTGGCTGGAGTTCCGGCGGCCGACCGAGGAGGACCCGCAGCCGGCCCCCGTCCCACTCGGCGCGCACCTCGGGCCGGACGGGCACGACGGCGCCCTGCCCGAGGGCTACGGATCGGTGGCGACCAAGGAGGAGCTGGACCCGAACCGGGAGCTCCCCGGGGCGGTGGCCTTCGCCGAGCCGCCCGCGCACCCGGCCACCCCGGCCGCTCCGCACGGCGACGGCACCGGGCCCGGGCAGTCGTACCACTACACCGAGGCCCCGGCGCACATCCGCGCCGAGGCGGACGGCGCCCGCGCGGAGCAGTGGCGGCAGACCCAGCGGGACCTCCAGGACAGGTACGAGGCGAAGCTCGCCGAGGCGGCCGAGGAACTGCGGCTGGACCCGGACGGCAGCGGCCACCGGCGCGAGGAGGAGGCCGAACGGCGCCTGAGCGAGGCCCTCGACGCCCCGGACCGGTTCCCCGAGGGAGCCCCGGCGGACCTGCGCGAGGCGGTGACCAAGCGGGCCCGGGCGATGATGTACACGGAGCTGGAGGCCCGCCCGGGCGACCGCGAGCGGATCCTCGGCGACCTCGACGGCCTGGTGCGGGTCGCCTCCGTCCGCGAGGCGGCCGTCCGGGTCGCGGTGCAGCACTTCGAGCGGACGGTGGGCGCCTGGAGCGCCCCGCGGATCACCTACGGCGACACCGGCACCGCCCACACCCCCGACCGCATCCCCGAGCCCGTCGTGGACCTCGTCCGGCACGACTTCACGGTGCGCGCGGAGGCGGAGGTCGCCCGGATCCACGCCGACGCGGAGAGCCTCGACGCGGCGGGCAACACCCGGGCCGGACAGGCCCTGCAGCGGCTCACCGAGCACGTGCGGGCGGAGCTCGTCCTGCACACCGACCGGGCGAACGCCCTCGCCGGGGCCAGGGAGCTGGTCGAGCGCGCCGGCACCGACTGGTACGACCGGCTGTCCCCGGCCGACCGGGAACTGCTTGCGGCGGCCGGGGTGACGGACCGGCCGGACCTGTCCCCGAGCAGCCTGCAGGCGATCCGGGACCGGCTGCGCGAGCGCGTCACCGCCGACTTCGACCGGGCGGTCGGTCCGCTCGACGAGGCGACCGGCAAGCGCCGGGACCGCGACGAGGCCGTGGAGCTGTTCACCCGCTCGCTGGCCGAACGCGAGGAGGCGCTGCCGCACGAGTTCGCCGTCCAGGCCGTGCGCGAGGCCGCGATCCGCCGGGCCGTCGAGGAGGCGGAGAAGGCGGCCGACTCCTGGGCCGAGAACGAGGCGCGCAAGGAGTTCGTCGAGAAGTTCGGCGGCGACGAGTCCGACGTCCTGCGGGCGAAGGCCACGGTGCTCCGCGAACTCGCCGGGGAACTGGACCGGGCGGCCGCGGAGCGCGTCGGCGATCCGGCCGGGCTGCGCGGCGCCCTCGACCGGCTCACCGACCCCGCCGCCCTGAACGAGCGGCTCACCCACGAGGCCGCCCGCCTCGCCGTCCGCCGGCAGGCCACCACCGAGGCCCAGACGGCCGCCCGCGAGCACGGGCTCACCGGACCCACCGTCGACCGCCTGACGGAAGGCCACGGCGACCGGGTCGCCCGGGCCTTCGACGAGTCCTTCCGCTCGCGCGAGGCGACCGCCGAGCGCCACGAGCACTGGCAGCAGAGCCGTCGCGAACTCACCGAGGAGCTGGCCGAGCACGTCGCCTTCGAGCACGAGGCCGCCCCCGCCCTGCGCGAGGCCGCCGGGGGTTTCGACGGCATCGCCGCGCGCCACGCCCTCAACGAGCAACTGACCGACCACCACAAGGGCGAGTACGGCGACGAGCTCTTCACCCGCTACCGCGAACTGTGGAAGCTCGCCCACCTCGACGCGGCCGGTTGGCGCAGCCACGAACGCGCCCACGAGAACGCCTTCGGCCGAAGGACGGAACCACGGCCCGAGGAGACCGCCGACCAGCCCGCGGAGGCCGGCGCCCTGACCGTCGTGGACAGGACGGCCGCCGCCCAGCCGGTCCGGGAGCGCGGCGACGAGGTCTTTGACCTGGTCGCCGGTGCCCTGTCCCCCCGGAACGCCCCCGACCGGTCCGACCTCCGGGCGCCCGGGCAGGAGCGGTCGGTCGTCGAGGAGCCGTCCTCGGAGGTCGCTTCCTCACAGGACGCTTCCTCGGACATCACCGTCCAGCACGAGGCGCCGGCCGCGCCGGTCGCCGTTCCCGTGGCCGTCCCGCCGATCGCCCTCGCCCCCGAGGCACGCACCGGCGTCCTCGCGCGGGTCAACGAACTGATGGGAGGGCCTGACGGCCGGCCGGGCCTGCACATGTCCTCCGGCCGCCATGTCGGGCTGAACGCGCCGGGCCACACCACGCTCGCCGACGTCAAGGCGCTGTCCGACCGGCTGACCGAGCTCGGGGCCCTCGACCCGGTGGCCAAGGCCGCGGTGGACGCCCTGCACACGGAGCAGGCATCGGCCGCCCCGGCGCCCGTCAAGGGGAGGCCGAGGTCCGCCGACTACGTGCCCCCGAAGCTGCGCAAGCAGGTGTTCGACCTGGCGAAGCCCGTGGTGGACGCGGCGGCCGACCTCCTCGGCGGCCCGCTCCGACCCGCCCACGCGGACCGGCTGGGTGTGCGGATCGGCGACGAGGTCGGTCCCGGGGCGGCCAACCGTCCGGACGACGTCCAGGCCCTCGCCGCCAGCCTGCACGGGCGGGGCCGGCTCTCCGAGGCCGTGCGCGCGCGGCTGACGGAGAACCCGGCCGACGCGGAGGCTCTCACCACGCTGCACGAGGAAACGCTGAAGCTGGTTGCCGACCACCTGGCCGGACGGCTGGACCTGTCGGCGCCGGACAGCGGCCACCGGCTGGTGGCCGCCATGGACAAGCCCGACCTGACGATGTCCTGGAAGGTCGCCGGCACGGGCAGCCACTTCCAGGACTGGGCGACCGGCAAGCGGGAGGAGGCGCCGCCACTGGCCGAGGACACCACGCTCAACTGCTGGGAGTCGGTCCTGCTGGCGGCCCACCACGCCGGGCTGCTGTCCGAGGAATGGATCCGGGACGCCTACGCCGACCACGACGTGCCGGGGTGGGAGGCCCGACTGCGCGGCAGGCTGCTCCCGCACGGCCCCACCTCGTACGACTCCGCCAACCCCGAGAGCCCGCTGCCGCGCGCCGGCGACATCGTCGTCACCAGCAAGGACCTCAGCCACGTGGCCCTCGCCACCGGGCGCACCAACGCGGACGGCGTGCCGCTGGTGCTGAGCTTCGGCGTGGAGAGTGAGAGCGGGAACTTCGGCGCGGACAAGGTCTCCGTCGCCCCCCTCGACGACGTCCTGATCATGCAGGCCGACTTCGGGCCCGGCCCGTGGTTCCGGCAGGGCGCGGACTCCGAGGCCCCCGCGCCGCCCCCGCGGCCCACCCCGCTCGAAGTCCCCGCACAGCTCCCGCTCCCCACACCGATCCGTACGGTCAGCCACGGCACCCCGGAGCCGCAGCCCCTGGTGCCCCGGCCCGGACCCGACCGCACGCCGCGCTTCGTCGTCCGGTCCTCCTTCGACGCCCGGCGCTTCGACCACGGCGGACCGGTCACCGACCTGACGGTGCGGATCGCCTTCCGCGACGGCGGCGGGCACGACACCGGCGCGGTCTGGGACAAGGTCGTCCAGGGCGTGGAGGAGTACCTCAACAAGCCCGGCTACCGGCTCACCAACGGCGACCTGATGCACGTCACCGTGCTGCCCGTGGAACCCGGACAGAAGCCGCACCTGACCGTCGACCTGGTCGGCCACGACCGGCCGATGGACCAGCAGTCGTGGCGGCCGGACGCCGACCCGATCGACTACGCCCACGAGGTGGGCCACCAGCTCGGCCTGCGCGACGAGTACCGCACCCAGGACCTCACCCACCGCCCCGACGTCAAGGGCAGCCTCCTCGGCGACCACCGCGCCCCCGCCCCCGGCGGGCTCCGCCAGGGCGGTCTGCGCGAACGCCACCTGTCACTGATCTCCCGGGTCGTCGGCGACCTGGAACGCCCCCCGGCCTCCGGCCCGCACGACCTGACCTGGCAGCAGGCCCGCGACGCGGCGGCACCGCAGGAGCGCAACCACGTCTGGGTGGACCCGGTGTCCAAGCCCGGCACCGTCGGCCACGACGGCGGCCCGCAGGAGGTCGCCCCACTGATGGCGGACGGTGGATGGATCGATCCGCCGGCGGAGGGCGAATGGATCGTCATGCATCCTCCCTACGCTTCCGGCGACCAGTGGGGCATCGCGGCGGCCATGCTCATCAACAGCCGGCTGCACGTCCTGGTCGCGCGCGGGCCGGGACCCGGGGAGGCCGGCCACGACCCGGTCCTGGACAAGTCCGCGCAGATCGAGGCGTTCTACCGTTCCGCCGGGATTCCCAACGCCGACCTCCGCATCCACGTCGTGACCGCGCCGAGCATGGAGAAGGGTGCCCTCTGGCGGACGCTGAGGACCGAAGCCACCGGGATCGCGGAGAACCGGTGGGGGGAGAAGTGGGAGCAACGGACCTGGGAGCAGGTGGTCAGGGGAGTCACGGACGGCACCTACTACCTCGGCGGCGCGTTCAGGGAAGCGGAACACCGTGACGTCATTCGCGCCGCCTGGGGCATGAACGACCGGTTCGACCCGGAGATCGGTGTCTGGTTGGCGCAGCAGGGCATTCAGCCTCCCCCCGCCGGCGCGAAGGTTCTCGTGCTCTGGTCCCGCTTCAGCGGCAAGGCGGCCCAGTGGTCCGACGTGTCCGGCCGGATGGAGCACGACACGAGCTTCGAAGGCATGCGGCAGCTGCTGCGCGAGTTCGCGGGCGACTACCACACGGTGATCATCACGGGTGATCCCCATCCCACCCGGAACGGCAAGTGGAACGAACTGGTCGCGAGGATGCGCCACGAACTCGGGAAGGAGCAGATCCACCACGTCACCGGGTTCTGGCGGGGAAGGGACGAGAGCGTCTCAGCATGGACGGAGGACACCAGGGTGGGGCAGCTGCGGCTGTACGACTACTTTCACCGCCGCAACCAGCTGGACCACCTCGGATTCCGCTCCGGCAACCTGGAGTCCGTCGCCCTGATCGGTCACAACGTCTCCTACCTGGAGGAGTTCGACGCGACCGGAGCGAACCGGATGACGAGGTGGCACGTCGACACCATGACCGGCAAGACCTCGCTCGGGGGCGATCCGGTGGGCTACGAGCGGGTGCAGGTCTCCGCACCGCCCACCGCGTCCGGACAGCACGCCACACCGTACGACGCCAAGCGGGACGGTCACCTGACGTTCACGCCGGAGGAATCCGCACTGTGGCGCAAACCGGCGGGCGTCTACACCCACCAGCGGGGCTTCGACTACCAGGCCCTCGTGGACATCAGGGAAGGGCTGAGCCATTCGGACCCGGGGATGCGGGTGGACCAGGACACGTTCTGGGCCGACCGCGTCCGGTACCTCCAGCGTCGGTACGAGAAGCTCCGTGCGGACTTCGTGACCCACGCGAACGGGGCGGACGTCGAGTCGTCCCTGACGCACTACGACGGGCAGTTCCGGGGAGAGATCGAACCGGGAACGGGCCTGGCCTGGTACCAGCAGATGACCCCTCTGCTGGAGACACCGGGGTACATGCCCGACCTTCTGTGGGGCTCCCGCGCCTATCGCGAGCCGTACCTGACGGCGATGGGCCACCTCGGCGAGTACCGCGTCCTGCTGGAAGTGCCGCGGAACGGGGACGACTTCTACCACGCCGTGTCCGCTTGGTCCGGAACGGCCGGCGAGCCGAGGACGCTGCGTGACTGGGCCGTCAACTGGATGGACGCGAACCGGCAGCTCGTCGAGGAGTACGCGGGGAGGTTCGGGACCACCTATGAGTACCTCCGTACGACTGTCGGCACCGACGGTCGTTGGGCCGGGAACGCGGGCGTGATGGTCCCGCGCATCGTGGCCTCCGCGCTGGGCGTGAAGATCGACCTGCACGACGGGAACACATGGCAGCTGCTCAGCCCGTTGGACGGCACGTGGAACGGGGGGCGTTTCCAACTGGGGCTGGCCGACGGGCACTTCCGGCCGCTCGTGCGGGACGTCGCACCGGGCGGGGCAGACGGGCCGGGTGGGCCAGGGGGGCCGGGAGGGTCGGAGAACCTCGGGAAGCGGTCGCAGCCGGACCATGACGACGGTGGGCAGGGCGAAGAGCAGACCAGCAAGAAGTCCAAGTCGACACTGCCGCCGCCGGCGTCGACCGGGCAGGACGGGCAGGTCGTCGCCGCGCACGCGCCGATCGGGCTGGGCGGGGGCGGGATGCCGGTGCCCGGGCCGCTGCACGAGCGGGTGCAGGCGCTGGAGCACCTGTCCTCGGAGGAGCGGCGTCGACTCGCGTCGGACGCTGCCTTCCTGGAGGGCCTGCGCACCGAACTCGGGCCGGAGGACTTCGCGCAGGCGACGGCCCGGCTGCTCGTCGACGTCGACCCCCGGACGCACCAGCCGGTCGCCGCCCGCCGGACGGCCGAGGACCTGGTCGCGCGGATGCTGGCGAACAAGGAGCTCGCGGACCGGCTGCTTGCGGCGGGCGTGCGGGTCGGGGTGGTGCCGCGCGACGTCCCGATGACGGAGGTCCCCGGCTTCACGGCGTCCGAGCACGGCACGGGCGACGGCCGGGACTGGACGGTGGTCCGGGGCTCCAGCGGGAACGGCCTCGTCCTGATCACGGAGGAGAACCTGCTCGGTGTGCGGACGACGGTAGGGCCGCACCTGTCGTACGCCGAGGGGTACTCCACCTCCGCCCATGAACTCGCCCACGCGATCCACGAGTTCGGGCTCACCAGGGCGCAGAAGGACCTCGTCGAGCAGGCGTTCCGGGAGCGGAGCGTCGCCGACGCGCTGGCCGAGCTGTTCGGCGAGGAGGCCGTCACGGCCTGGCCGGACGGCAACCTGGCGGGCAACTACTCGGCGCGCAACGAGCACGAGTTCTTCGCGCAGCTGGTCACCGCGTACTTCGGACACAACCACGGCAACGACCCGTCCACCGGGCAGCCCCGCAACAACGGCGCCGACTGGGTGCGGGAGCACGCGCCCGAACTGGTGCCGCTGCTGGAGGAGCTCTTCGGGCCCGACCCGCGGGCGGGCCACCCGGAGGCGGCCAACCAGGTGAGTCGGGCGGAAGATGCGGAGCAACTGTTCGACGGCTTCCGGGAGTTCATGGAGACCGTGACGACGAGGACGGACGAACCGGTGGTCCAGCCGGAGCCCGGGCACGTTGTGCCGCAGGAGCAGCCCGGGCACGTCGAGTCCGTCCCGGAGCACGTCGAGGCGCAGCAACAGCCCGAGCCTGTCGAGACGCAGGAGGAGTCCGTCCAGCACACGGAGGACGAGCCCGAGCACCTCACCCTGGACCAGGAGATCGAGCGGGCCCTGAACCCGGGCTCCTCGCAGCAGGTCGTGACCGAGCAGACCGTGACGGAGCCGGTGGTGACGGAACAGACCGTGACCGAGCAGCCGCCCCTCGTGGTCGCCGCGCCGACCGTCGTCCCGCCGCCGGAGCAGCCCCTCGTTCCGGTCCCGCCCACCCGTGTCCAGGAGCGCGGGCTGTCCGCGTACGACGTGCTGGTGCACCTGGAGAACCTCCGGGGGCAGGACTTCGACAGCCTCGTGGGCCGGTTCACCGCGGCGCTGCACGGGGACGGAAAGGCCGCCCGGACTCTGGCGGAGAGCCTGTTCGGCGGCGAGACGCTGCGTCCGACGGTGTCCGCGCTGTCCCGGGGGGACGTGCGGGAGGTGTCGTTCCAGGCGGGCCGGTGGTCCGGCCGGATCAGGATCAGCGCCGCCACGGGGGAGGGCCGGCACCTCAGGACGCTGCCCAACTTCGAGTTCGAGTACGGATCGGAGCAGCAGAGCACGGTCGGCGTCTCCGCGGACCGGCTCACCCAGAAGGGCCTGGGCGTACAGCTCAGGACGAAGTTCGGCAGTTCCAGGGACCTCACCGAGACCCTCGGCTACCAGTACGGCTCGATGACCGGCAGCACCTCCGCCGAGGCGAGCCGGACGTCGGCCCGGGGCAAGACCGTCGAGCCGGCGGACCTCTTCGAGACCCGGTTCACGCTGACGGTGGAGTTCCTGGACGCCAAGTTCCGGGGCGCGCCGGGCCCGTGGCACACGCCGCAGCCGGTCGAGCTCCCGGTCACCGGCCACGTCGCCGTGCCGAAGCGGGAGACCGCCAACGTGCCGCCGGTCGTCGAGGCCCACTACGCGGTGCCCCTGGAGGTCTCCGAGCACCGGCGGCTGGCCGGCTCGCACATCGTCACCGACGTGTGGCCGCTCGAACCTCCCCGGCGGCAGGCGGTGGAGAACGACCAGGGCGAGATCGAGATGCAGGGCCCGGACGAGCAGCCCGCGGCACCGCCGATGGGGAAGTTCGTGGCGGGCTTCGAGGAAGCGGCCGAGCGCTACTTCGGCAGCCGCTGGCCGGAGCTGCGGCGCAGGCTCCTGACGGAGCTCGACCTCGGCACCCTGCACCAGGAGCTCAAGGGGACGATGGCCGGTCAGAAGCTGACCATCGTGGACGACAGCCTGGTCGGGGCGGCCGCGGTGATCACCATCGGCAGCGGGACGGTCTCCCGGATGCAGCAGGTCCACACCCTGCCGAGCACCGAGGTCAACATCTCCACCGCCACCACCCGTTCGCACGTCGAGCAGACGACCAAGAGCCACGAGTGGCAGGTGCTGCCGTCGTCGATCGCCAACAGGACGGACACGACCCCGTTCGGCGGTGGCGGCCTGGGCGCCAAGGCCGGGCGGGACGGCGTCGGGCTGCACGGCACCGGCTCCGACCTGGGGAACGGCACCAAGGTCAAGCGGCCGGCGGTGCTGTTCGAGGGGGCGGCCGACCTGACCGTCACCTTCGGCTGGCGCGGCGGGGTCCTGAACCGGCCCGCCGACGAGACCGCCCACGTGGGACTGGGCTTCCGCGCCGTGATCGACCAGGACGAGGCCGTCCTGGTCACGACGGCCGAGCAGACCGTGGAGGGCACGAGGCCGCCGGAGTTCGTCGCCGCCCCCCGGCCCGTTCCGCCCGTGCCGCCCACCGTGCCGGCCCCGCCCGTCGCCCCCGCCCACGAGGCGGGCGCGGTGGTGCGGGCGCCGCTGGACGAGGTGTGGTCCGGCCTGCCCGACACCACCGTCGTGCGGGACCTGCGCGACATCACCCCGCTGCACGCGGAGCTCGACCGCGTCGGCAGGGTGCTGCTCGGTGAGAAGACCTGGCAGCAGGTGCGCGAGGACGTCCTGCAGGCCTACTCGCACAGCGCGGTCAGCGCTCACCTCGTCGGCATGTCGCGCGGCTCCGCGCTGCGCGGCCCCGAGGTCACCGCCGGCCCGCTGAAGGACCTGCACCTGGCCACGACCGTACGGCTGCACCGGATGACCCACCTGCGCAGCCAGGGGACCGCCGAGCTGAACCCGGTCCGCGAGACCAGCACCTTCGACTCGGTCCGCCACCTGCGCTCCGACACCCTCAACGGCCAGGTCCAACTGGCCGCCAAGGGCACGGTGTTCACCCATGAGGACGTGCTGAAGGCCTCGGGCAAGCCCTTCGACGACGTCCTGCAGGGCACCGTCGTCCCCACCGTGGAGTCGCGGATCCGCGACGGCTGGCGCAGCGGGGAGTCCGACAAGGGCTACGCCAACGGCAAGTACCTCAGCCCGCAGGAGCTGTACCGGGCCGAGTTCGAGGTGCTGCTGAAGGTCAACGGCCGGGACTACGGGCCGGTCCTGCTCAGCACCGAGCTGAGCCTGGAGCAGGTGCACACGGCGCTGCACACGATCGGTGAGAACGAGCGGCACGGCTTCGTGGTGCCGCCGGGGCTGCACGAGCAGGCCCTGACGGTACCGCAGCACGTCACGCACCAGGCCGACGAGCAGGCCGGGCCGCCGCTGCGCCTCGGCCAGTCCGACGTGGTGCTCAGCCTCGGCCGCGGCGACACCGCGGTGCTGCGGACGGTCCTGGACACGCTCCAGGCGCACACCGGCCGCCCGGTGCCCGCGAACGTCGAGGCGAGGCTGGCCCGGTCGATCGACGCGTACGGCCTCAAGTCCGCGCTGTCCCGGCTGAGCCGGGGCGGACGGATCCGGGTGCCCGTCGAGTTCGACGGCTGGAAGGGCACGGTCGTGGTCGGGGGCGACCTGATGCGCCCGCGGCACCGCGAGACGCTGCTCAACGGCTTCGAGTTCGAGGTCGGCAACCAGCAGCGCACCACCACCGGCACCACCGCGGACCTGCGCACCCGGCTCCGGCTCCGCACCCGACTGGCGCTCACCCTGCCGTACGTCAACCTCACCGGCGAGCACGTGCGCACCCGCGACCTCGTCAAGGGCATCTCGATCGACCGGGTGGGTGGTACCAACAGCCGCGGCAAGAGCGTCGAACCGGCCCGGCTCACCGACGTGGACACCGTGTTCACGATCACCTTCGAGACGACCCGGCAGACGCACGCGATCGCGCCGCCCGCCCCCGTCACGGCGTCCGCCGTGGTGGCCGCGCCCCAGCGCGTCCGGGAGCCGGTCCCGCGGATGCTGCCGAACCACCGGTTCGGCTCCTCCGACGTCATCACCGCCGTCCACCTGAACCAGGACCGCAGCGGGACGGTGCACGACCTGGTCGGCAACCTGGGCGCCGGCCTGCTCGGGAACGGGGGCCGCACCGCCGCCGAGTTCCTCGGCAAGAACTGGGCGGGCACGGCGGAGAAGCTGTCCGCCGCGCTGGACTTCGACCGGCTCCAGATCCACCTCAAGTCGGTGATGGCCGGCCACCCGCTAGTGGTGGAACACGGCCGGAGCAAGGCGCTGATCACCGCCGAAGTGGTCCAGCTGACCCCGACCGGGCGGCCGCCGCAGGTCGAGTTCAACATCGGGAACAGCCACCAGACCTCGCTCACCAGCTCCGACGGCGGGACCAACACCGGCGGCGGCCACGGCAACGCGTACACCGGCGGCCTGTACGTCACCGGTGACCCGGCGGGGACCGGGGTGGGACCGGTGGGCGGTCCCACCTTCACCTACGCCAAGGGAGTGGACCGGCTGGAGCACGGCAGCGACTCCAGCGTCAGCGGCACCGCCGTCAAGAGCAAGGTGGCGGCCGTGGCGCACCAGGCCGCGGTGGTGCTGAAGGTCCGCTTCGAGCACAAGCCGGCCGTCCTGCTGCACCCGGCGGACGCCATCCGCCCGGACCGCGCACCGCAGGCCCCGGACGGCGACCGTTCGGTGCTCGGGAAGGTCAACCGGGGCCTGACCCACCTCGGCGACCAGCTGACCGGGCTGGGCCGCTACCGGCGCACGCTCGTCGAGGCCACCATCCACGCCGACGTGCTGATGGAGACCGGCCGGGACGAGGCTGTCGTGCCGTCGCGCTACGGTGCCCCGAAGACCGGGTTCCCGTCGCTGCGTCCGCCCGAGGCGGTCGGCACGCAGGTGCTGCGCAGGCCGCCGGAGTCCCTGTTCCGGGAGGGGATGCGGGACACCGGGATCCTGCGCTGGATCGACGACACCTCCGGCGTGCGGGACCTGCTCACCGTGTTCGGGTCGCGCTTCTTCAAGCAGGGGACCTGGTCCTGGCTGGAGTCCGTCGCCCGCAACACCCACAGCCACGCCCAGCTGTCCGCGCTGTTCGGCTCGGTGTCCCGGGGCCGGGACGTCCAGCACTTCGACGACGGGCCGGACCGCGACGTCCTGGTGCCGGGCGGCCGGAGCATCACCACCCCGTCGGTCGGCGAGCGCCTGTTCGTCGACGACGCCGACATCACGGCCAGCGTCTCGATCGTCCAGCTGGAGTACCAGCGCGACAACACGGCCGCCGCGATCAGCCCCGCCAACGACGCGGGCGGCGGCGGGCGGCACACCCGGCTGGACTGGGGCCAGTGGAACGCCCAGCTCCAGGCCGGGGCGAAGGCGGGACTGGAGGGCGGCGTCGACCTGACCGGCCTGCTCACCGTCGGATACGGCAAGCGGTGGCGCGAGGGGCCCAGCACGGGTGCCGCCGGCAAGATCGTCGCCGGGGCCAAGTTCCCCACCCCGACCGCCCGCTACACCGGCTACGCCGAGGTCGAGCTCACCTTCCGCGACGGGGACCGGACCCTCACCGAGAAGGGTCTCGTCCCGATCGAGATGGAGGTGCCGATCAGTGAGACCGCCGAACTGAACTCGGCCGGCCATCAGCGGGTGCTCTTCACGGCCCTGCACCCGGAAGGGGAGACGATCCACCGGAACTCCGTCTCCGACGCCGTCGCCGACCTGCTCGCCACCCCGCTGGCGGGCGCCGGGAACCGGGTGCACCTGCTGGCCGGCCCGACCGAGCGCAACGCGCCCGCCCACCACGACCTGCTGGAGGCACTGCGCGCACTCCCGCACGACGACCCGTACTTCACCGTCGTCTTCCACGGCCGGCCGCAGGACGGTGCCCCGGTCCTGAACGGTGAGGGGGTGACCCCGGAGCAGTTCGCGGGCGCGCTGCTGCGGCTCGCCGAAGGCGGCCAGTGGCAGGGCGAGGAACTGCGCTTCCTGTCCTGCAACGGTGCGGTCGGCGGGGCGGACTCCTTCGCGGGCAGGACCATGAAGGCCCTGCACGACCTGGTCGCCGCCCGCCAGGCCGAGGCCCTGCGCACCGGACAGCCGCTCAGCCCCAACCTGGCCCGGCTCACCGACCTGGTGGCCTTCGCCGGCAACGGCTCCGTCTACCTGACCGGCGGCAACGACCCGCGGGCCGTCGTGGCCCGCAACGTCGGCTTCACCGCCGACGGCCGCCCCCTGGTCGACGGCCCCGGCGACTGGCTGCGCCTCCACCTGGAGGACGGGAACGTCCGCACCACCGCGCTCGGCCAGGAACTCCTCCATGAGGGCCAGGAACGGCTGTCCCACGCCACCGAGGACGACCCGATCGACCCGAACCAGCCCGCCCCGGTGCGGCTCGGCGGCGAGGAGAAGGTCCCGACCCCGAAGGAGAAGCTGGACGCCCACCTCAAGGGCCTGGGCACCACCCGCGCGGCCCCGACCGAGGAACTGCTGAAACTGGTCAACCCCGCCGACCCGGGCGAGGCCGCCCCGACACTCGGTCGGAGCGCCTCGGCCACGGTCGCGCTCTACCATTCGTTCACCGGTGCGGCGACGGTGGCGGATCTGACGAAGTGGTCCGGCCTGCCCAAGCCGCTGTCCGACAACCTCCGGACGTACGGCACCGGGGAGCAGGCCCTGAGCGCGCTCACGCGGCAGGTCCGGCTCGCGGGGCCGGGGAGCTTCGGGATGGTCGTGCTCGGGGGCGACCGCGTCGTCGCCCTGGTCCACGACATGAGCGATGGCCTCCACTGGGCCGATGCGTACCGGCGGGAGCTGTGGCCCGCCTCCGACGGCCGGCGGCCCGAAGGGTTCGGCGCGGACACCCTGGTCCAGGCGACCACCTTCGACCGCTACGGAGACGCCCTCCTGGGCGGGGACCGCCTCACGGCCAGGATCAGCGAGCTGGTCGCGAAGCTCGACACCACGATGCAGGGCGTGACGTACGCCGCGGCCGAACTGACGGTGAAGTCACCGTTCACGGAGAAGGGGAAGACCGCCCTGCACGGACGGTCGCACACCTTCGCCCCGGTCAAGAACGGCTCCGCCCAGGTGCGGCCGACCGACCGGACCAACCCGGTGAAATCGGCGTCCGGGGACGCGGCGAACAAGTGGCGGACGGACACGACGGCGAAGGTGCTCGACCCGCTGGTCAAGGCGTACGGCGAGGCCGGGACGCTGCTGAAGGAGGCCGCGGGCCTGTGCGAGGAGGTGGACACGGCGCTGGGATGGGGGTCGGTCGGCAAGGACGAGCTCCCCTCCTGGGGCAAGAAGCTGGAGCTCGTCGCGCAGAAGGTGACGGCGGCCGTCGAGGCGGCCGAGAGCTCCCACGGCGGGACAGTGCTCAGCCCGACCGGAGAATACGGCAAGAAGATCAATCCGAAGCCGTTCGAAAGCGCCGTGACGGACGCGCAGACAGCCCGCACGGCCATGGAAGGTCTGGCCGGGGCGAGCCGGAAGCTGGCGCAGCTCACGGAGTCCGACGCGGCACCCGAGGCGATCGACAAGGCCACTGCCGACGTGGCCCTGAACGCCAAGACGGTCATGGACGCGCTGAATCAGCTCGAGACGGACCAGAAGTCGATGGCGACGCAGATCAAGTCCGTGATCGGCGAGTCGACCCGGCACGGCACGATGGCCCACCAGATGAACGATGCCGAGGTCGTCCTGATGGACGGCGTCTACGACAAGTTGCTGTCCTGGGGATTCGACCGCAAGCTGGGCGTCCACGCGCGAGGGACCCTGATCGTCGCCTCCTCCCAAGGGACCTGTGACAGCTGCAAGTTCGTGGTGGAGTCCTTCAACACGCACCTGCCGTACGTCGAGGTCGTGGTCGTCTACGCCAAGCCCCAGGAGGGGAAGTACACCGACAACGGGCGACAGCTGGTGGGCCGGGACCTGTCGATGGGCCGGGTCTCGGTGCCGGTCGACATCCGGTACGGCTACGGCAAGGACCGCGAGACCGTGATCACCGTCACCGACGGCAGGAAGTTCTACTACGTGCTGCCGGCCCTGTCCGGGACCAACTGACTCGCCCGACGCGAGGGCCCCGGCCGGATCAGTCCGGCCGGGGCCCGTGGAGGCGGGGCGGCGGGCTCAGCCGCCCAGGCCGCGCAGGGTGTGGTAGATGCCGCAGGCCTGGAGGGCCAGCGGGAGCAGCGACAGGGCGCAGAGGGTGTGCAGGATGTCCGCGATGCGGCCCCAGTAGGGGAGCAGACGGCGGCCGGGGACGGTCCAGGCGGCGACCAGGAGTGCGGCGGTCAGCGTCAGCAGGGCGGCCAGCAGGAGCAGGCGGTCGGTGGTGGTGGCGTCGGCGGTGGCGCGGGCGAGCAGCACCAGGCCGCCGAGGACGCCGGGCAGCAGGATCGCCAGTCGCTGGCGGATGCTGCCGACGGCCCGTCCGTGCAGCAGGAGCAGCAGGCTCAGCGCGGCGGCCTCGGCCGGGCCGGCCCAGCCGTCGGTGAAGGGCAGCACGGCCAGGCAGGCGGCGCAGACGGCGCCGATCGCGGTGTGCAGGGCCATCAGGTAGTCGTCGGCGACCAGGGCCCGGGGCAGCACCGCGGAGGCCGGGACCGGCTCGATGTTCTCCTGGAGCTCCTCGGCGTTGCGCGGCAGCATCGGCAGCCGCAGCCCGGACAGCCGGAAGGCCAGCGAGGGCACGAACGCGCCGACCAGCACGGCCACCACCGCGACCACCGCAACCAGGTGGGCGAGCGTCATCCCGGCGAGCACCAGCACCCCCGACAGCACCCCGAGCAGCGCCACCAGCGCCACCCCGAGGAAGAGCGGGGCCGCCGCCCCCACCGCCGCCAGCGCCAGCACGGCCGCCCCGGCTCCGGCCGAGGAGGCCGCCAGGATCCGGGCGCCGAGCAGTTCGCCCCCGTCGGAGCCGCCCGGCCCGGTCGGCAGCAGCAGCGCGGCGAGCGCCAGGTACGGGACGGCGGCGGCGCCCAGCGCGGCGCCCGCGCCCGCGTCGGCCATCGCCCGGGAGGCGCTGGCCGCGCCGAGCAGCAGCAGGACGGCGGCCGCCGCGGCGGCCGCCTGGCGGGGGGCGGCCGGACCGGGCAGGGCGAGCAGCACCCAGCCGGCCGCGAGCGCGGTCAGCGCCAGGGCCAGCGACAGGACCCGGGTGAGGGCCGGGCGCCAGGTGTCGCCGCGCTCGTGCATGCCGGTGGCGACGCCGTCCACCAGGTCGTCGAAGTGCACCGCCGGCAGCGCCTCGTGGCGGGCCCGCAGGTACAGCGCGTCGCCGTCGTGCAGGCCGAGTGCCTCGGGGGTGCGCTCCTCGTCCAGCGGCTCCTCGCCGAGCCGCTGGAGCACCCAGCCGCCGTGCTCCAGACCCTCCTCGGCGAGCTCGGGGCCGGCGTGCCCGAGGACGGCGGGCAGCAGGTCGGCCAGCGGCACGTCGGCGGGGACGGCCAGTTCGAAGGCCGTCCCCGGTGCGTGGAACCTCAATCGGCACAGTCCTGCCACGACACTGCTGCTCACGCCGGTCCTCCGGTTCGGTGGGGTGGTCCGTTTCTCCGCCCGGATGAACGGCCTGCCCGGCGCGGCGCGTTCAAAGCGCACCGCCGCTGAACCTCCGGTGCCGCGCCGTCCGTGAGCCAGAGGGAACGGCCGTGGTGAGAAGGAGCCCTGAGTGAGCGTGGAGCTGATCAACCGGACGCCCCGGCGCCCGGGGCCCGAGATGCCGGACGGCGAGGTCCAGCTCCAGGAGCCGCCCGGCCTGCCGGAGAAGCAGAGCGGCATGGCCAGTGTGATCAGCATGGCCCCGATGGCGCTCGGCTCGCTGTCGATGGTGTTCATGTTCCTGCACCCCGGCGGCGGCGAGGGCAGCGGCGGCATGCTCAGCTACGTCGCGATGGGCATGATGGCGCTGTCCGCCGTCGGCATGCTGGTCACCCAGCTGATCCGCGGCTCCAGCGACCGCAAGCAGCAGCTGCGCGCCGAGCGGCGCGACTACCTGCGCTACCTCTCCCAGATGCGCCGTCAGGTGCGCCGCTCGATCGACGCCCAGCGCAAGGCCCTGGCCTGGCGGCACCCGGAGCCGGCCGAGCTGGGCGCGCTGGTCGGCACCACCCGGCTGTGGGAGCGGCGGGCCGCCCACCCCGACTTCAGCGACGTCCGGATCGCGCTCGGCGCCCAGCGCCTGGCCACCCCGCTCGCTCCGCTGGCCACCAAGCCGGTGGAGGACCTGGAGCCGCTCTGCGCCCACGCGCTGCGCCGCTTCATCCACGCCTACGGCACGCTCGCCGACCAGCCGATGGCGATCCACCTGCGCGGCTTCGCCCACCTGCTGCTGCGCTCCGACGACCCCGAGGCCGCCCGCGCGCTGGTGCGGGCGGTGCTGGCCCAGCTCGCCGTGGTGCACGGCCCGGACGAGCTGCGCGTCGCCGTCGTCACCGACGCCGAGCGGCGGGCTGAGTGGGAGTGGGCCAAGTGGCTGCCGCACGCCCTGCACCCGACCGACACCGACGGCGCCGGCCCGGTCCGGCTGGTCGCCGGGAGCCTCGGCGAGGTCGAGCAGCTGCTCGGCGAGGAGTTCACCGGCCGCCCCGGCTACGAGCCGGACGCCGTGCCCGACCGGGACGAGCCGTTCACCGTCCTGGTCCTGGACGGCCCCGGCGCGCACACCGGCAGCCGCGCCGCGCTGACCGGCTACCGCAACGCCGTCCTGATCGACCTCGCCGACTCCCTGGAGTGGCGCCCGGCCCGCACCACCCTGCGGCTGCGGATCGAGGACGGCCGGCTCACCATGGTCGGTGCCGACCGCAACCGCAAGGACGTCGTCACCGACCTCGGACGGCCCGACGCGCTCGGCCTGGCCGCGGTGACCCGCCTGGCCGCCCGGCTCGCCCGCTACCGGATCGCCGACGGCGTCGACGCCGCCGAGCCGCTCGCCACCGACTTCGACCTCACCGCCCTGCTCGGCATCCCCGACCTGCACGCCCACGACGTCGAGGCGCTGTGGGCCCAGCGCGGCATCCCGCAGCGGCTGCGCGTGCCGCTCGGCCTCGGCCCGGACGGCCGGCCCGTCGACCTGGACCTCAAGGAGTCCGCCCAGGGCGGCATGGGCCCGCACGGCATGCTGATCGGCGCCACCGGCTCCGGCAAGTCCGAGCTGCTGCGCACCCTGGTGCTGGCGCTCGCCGTCACTCACTCCTCCGAGGTGCTCAACTTCGTCCTGGTCGACTTCAAGGGCGGTGCGACCTTCCTCGGCCTGGACGCCCTGCCGCACACCTCCGCCGTGATCACCAACCTGGCCGACGAGGCCTCCCTGGTCGACCGGATGCGCGACGCCCTGCACGGCGAACTCGTCCGCCGTCAGGAGGTGCTGCGCGAGGCCGGCTACGCCTCGCTGCTGGAGTACGAGACCGCGCGCGCCGCCGGCACCGCGCTGCGCCCGCTGCCCACGCTGTTCGTGGTGGTCGACGAGTTCAGCGAACTGCTGTCCGCGCACCGGGACTTCATGGAGCTGTTCGTGATGATCGGCCGGCTCGGCCGCTCGCTCGGCGTGCACCTGCTGCTGGCCTCGCAGCGGCTCGACGAGGGCCGGATGAGCGCGCTGGAGTCCCACCTGTCGTACCGGATCGGCCTGCGCACCTTCTCCGCCATGGAGAGCCGTGGCGTGCTCGGCGTCCCGGACGCCTACCAGCTTCCCTCCCAGCCCGGCAACGGCTTCCTGCGCAGCGACATCTCCACCCTCACCCGGTTCAAGGCCGCCTACGTCTCCGGCCCGTACCGCCCCAAGCGCCGTGCCGCCCAGCAGGCCGCCATCGCCGGGCAGGTCGTCGCGTACGGCACGGACTACGTGATGCCCCGCCAGCGGCCGGTGGCGGAGACCGAGCCCGAGGAGGAGCAGACCGCGGCCGGCTCGCTGCTGGAGATCGCGGCCGGCCGGCTACGTGACGCCGGGCCGCCCGCCCACCGGGTCTGGCTGCCGCCGCTGGACGTCCCGCCCACCCTCGACGAGCTGCTGCCGCCGCTCGTCCCGCACCCCGAGCGCGGCCTCACCACCGAGGACGGCGCCCGCCACGGCGCCCTCGGCGTGCCGGTCGGCGTGGTCGACCGCCCCTTCCACCAGCTGCGCGACCTGCTCACCGCCGACCTCTCCGGCGCCGGCGGCCATGTCGGCGTCGCCGGCGCCCCGCAGAGCGGCAAGAGCACCCTGCTGCGCACCCTGATCACCGGCCTGGCGCTCACCCACACCCCGCGTGAAGTCCAGTTCTACTGCCTGGACTTCGGCGGCGGAACGCTCTCCGCGCTGCGCGGCCTGCCGCACGTCGGCGGGGTCACCGGCCGGCACGACGGCGAGCGGGTGCTGCGGACCGTGGCCGAGGTCAACGGGATCATCACCCGCCGGGAGCAGTACTTCGCCGAGCTGGGCATCGACTCCGTCGCGTCCTTCCGCCGCCGCCGGGCCGCGGGCGGGCTGCCCGACGAGGCGCACGGCGACGTCTTCCTGGTGATCGACGGCTGGAACACCCTGCGTCAGGAGTTCAACGACCTCGTCCAGCCGCTCACCCTGATGTCCCAGCGCGGCCTCAACTACGGCGTCCACCTGGTCATCGGCACCACCCGCTGGGGCGAGATCGCCGGCGGTCTGCGCGACCAGCTGCAGACCCGCTTCGAGCTGCGCCTCGGCGACTCGGTCGACTCCGTGATCAACATGAGGGCCGCCGCCAAGGTGCCCAAGCTGCCCGGCCGCGGCCTGACCGACGAGCAGCTGCACTTCCTCTCCGCGCTGCCCAGGATCGACGGCTCCGGGCGCACCGACGACCTCGGTGAGGGCGTCGCCGACCTGGTCGACGCGGTCGCCGCGCACTGGACCGGGCCGCGCGCCCCCGAGGTCCGGATGCTCCCGCTCACCCTGGACGCGGCCCGGCTGCCCGCCCCCGAGGGCCGGCTGCGGGTGCCGATCGGCCTGGAGGAGACCGAGGTCTCGCCGCTGTGGCACGACTTCGAGGAGAACCCGCACCTGCTGGTGGTCGGCGACAGCGAGGCCGGCAAGACCAATCTGCTGCGGCTGATGATCAAGGCCATCACCACCGCCTACACCCCGGCCGAGGCCCGGATCATGCTCGTCGACTACCGGCGCGGCCTGTACGACGCGGTGCCGGAGGAGTACCGCCTCGGCTACGCGGTGGCCGTCGACAAGCTCCGCCAGATCGTGGACGGCGCCTCCCGGGCGATGAAGAACCGCATCCCGCCCGCGGACATCGCGCCCTCCCGGCTCAGGGAGCGCGACTGGTGGACCGGCCCCGAGCTGTTCATCCTCGTCGACGACTACGACCTGGTCGGCTCGGGCGGCGGCAGCCACCCCTTCGCCGCCCTGCTGGAGGATCTGGCGCAGGGTGCCGAGATCGGCCTCCACCTGGTCGTCGCGCGCGGCGCCAACGGCATCGGGCGGGCGCTCGGCGACCCGCTGGTGCGCAAGCTGCAGGAGGTCAACTCGCCCGCACTGCTGATGTCCTGCCCGTCGTCGGAGGGCTACCTGTTCGGCAACGTCAGGCCGAAGGCGTTCCCGACCGGCCGCGGCCTGTACATCACCCGGCGGCGCACCGTGCAGGTGCAGACCGCGCAGCTGGCGGAGGGGGAGTGATGGGCGCCGCGACGTTGCGGGCGCTCGGCCCGCACTACGTGATCGCCCCGCCCGGTGCGGAGGCGGACGGACTGGCCGAGGCGCTGGCGCCCGTGCGGGCCGAGCCGCGGGCGCTGCTGCTGCTCGCCGCCGCCGCGGACGCGGCGCCCGTCCTCCTCGGCTCGCTGGACGAGCTCGCCCGGGCCGCGCGCGAGCGCGACGCGGACACGCTGGTGCTGGCCGCCTCCGGGCTGGCGGCGGTCGGCCCGGACGGCCGACGGCCCGCCGAACTGCTCGCCAGGCGCAGCGGGTTGACGGTCGTCGCGCCGGACGCGGTGGTCAGCGTCGAGGCGGACGGCACCCTGCCGGCGGTGCACGGGACGTGGTGGCGCTGCCGGCCCGGCGGCGGAGCGGAGCCGCTCGGCGGCCGCTGGCCCGCCGCCGCGACCATCACCCCGCTGGCCGGCGGGGCGTACTGGGTCACCGAGGCGGCGGTGGGGCCGGCCCGTCCGGCCGTACTGGACCGGGCCGTCGCACCGCGGGACGGGCTGCTGCTGGTCATCGGCGAACCGGCCGGACCGCTGCCCAGTGGCGCCCAACTGGCCGACGCGGCGGCGCTGCTGCGGGAGACGGTGGTCCGGCGGGAGCACCTGGTGCTGAGCGCGCCGTGGGCCGCGCCGGTCGAACTCATCGAGCTGGCGGCCGTGTTGGCGGCCTCGCTCGGGCAGGAGGTGCGGGCGGCGATCGGCGTACCGGTGGGCCCTGCGGGCGCGTCCAGGGACGATGCGCGGCACGTCCACGCGGCGGCGGACGGCGGCGAGGGCTGGGAGCCGTACCTCACCGAGCTGGTCGCCCGCCCGAGCGAGCGCACCGTCACCGCCGCCGGCTGGCGTACCCGCCCCGACCTGCCCGGGGCCCCCGGAGCCGCGCGCTACCCGGCCTTCCCCGGCTGGGAGGTGGAGGCGGTGGCGGCCGGACTGTGGCTGCGCCCGGCCGCCACCGCGGACCGCGGCCCCCGGCTGCGCCGGCCGGACCCGGCGCAGCCGGTGCTGGTCGTGGGCACGCCGGGCCGGCCGGTGCCCGAGACGCTCTGGGACCACCTCGGCGCGGTGCTGGGCTCGCTCCCGGCCGGGCCGGCCCGGCTCGCGCTCGCGGTGGCGGGGGTGCTGGACGCGGGGTCGGCGGCGGTGGGGCGGTTCTGCGCGCGGATGTACGGGCTGGACTGGGTCGGGACGGAGACGGCCGGGGCGGAGGCGGTGGCCGAGGCGGTCGTCGAGGCCGCGGTGGCAGTCGAGGTCGAGGCTGCGGTGGAGCCGCAGCCGGAGCCGGTGGTTGTGCCGGAGCCGACGCCCGCACCCGAACCCGAGCCGGTGACGGCTCCGGCACCCGCCGCCACGGTGGCGACGTCGGGTGGGGCGTTCACGGCGGAGGCTCCTGAGGAGCTTGACGACGGGCCGATGTCGGCCCCTGAGGTCGGCGTGGAGGAGCCCGAGGTGGAGGAGCCGGCCGTCGAGGCACCGGCCGTCGAGCCCGACCCGGTCCCTGAGCCCGAGCCGGTCCCTGAGCCCGAGCCGGTCCCTGAGCCCGAGCCGGTCCCTGAGCCCGAGCCGGTCCCCGAGCCCGAGCCTGAACCCGAGCCCGTGGCGCCCGCCGTGACGCCCCCGCCTCCGGCACCGTCGACGCCCGCCGCGCCCTCCACCCCCGCCGCGGACGGCGCGGCCCTGGCCGCCCAGCTCGGCCCCGGCTACCGGCGCCTGACCCGGCGGGCCGAGGACGTCGCCACCCGGTTGCCCGCCCTGCGTGCCCGGGCGGAGGAGAGCGAGCAGGGCCCCGAACTGGTCGCCGTCCTGCTGCAGCACGGCGACTGCGGCCCGCTGGCCCCGCGCGCCGAACTCCTCGCGGCGGCCCGTTCCGGCGCGCCGGGCCCCTACGGTCCGTACCTGCGCTGCCTGGCCGCCGGCCTGCGGCGGCTGCCCAGCCACTACGGCGGCGTGCTGGTCGCGGGCCCGGCGCAGGAGTGCGACCTCGCCGCGTACGCCCCGGGCACGGTGCTGACCGAGCGGGCCCCGGTGACCGGCCTGGCGGCGCCCGGAGCGGACCTGGGGGAGGACGTCGGGATCGAGTTCGCCATCTGGTCCGTCAGCGGCCGCCGCAGCTCGGCCTTCGGCGAGCCCGGCGACCAGCCGACGGTGATCTTCGCCCCGGGCACGGAGTTCGAGGTGGTCGAGGTCGAGCCGGCGGACCCGGACGAGGACCGTCCGGCCCGGGTGCTGCTCCACGAGGTCGGCGGCGTCCGCCCGGGCCCCGACCGCCTGCGCACCTGGCTCGCCCGCCGCGACGCCGTCGCCCCCGCCGACCGCGTCCGCCCCGCCGACCCCTCCCGCTACGCCCTCGCCCTCGGTGCCGGGTGACCGTGGCCGGGGCCGGTCAGAGCTCGAACAGTGCGTCCTGCGGCTCGGGCTCGGGGTCGAGCACGGCGCGCAGGCCTCTGACGGTCTGCCGCCACGTCGGACCGCTGGGCGTCTCGTCCCAGAGCTCGGCGAGCTCGGACGCCTCGGCGACCACGCGGTCGAGTGCCTCGACGGCGAGCGACCGAAGATCGGAGGCGAGGGCCGGAAGGGCCTGGTCGGGACCATGGCTCGTGCCGATCGGTTCACCGCCCGGGCACTGTGCGGCGATGAGGGCCGCGGCGGCGACGGCCTCTGTTCCTTCGGGGCCTTCCAGGTAGTCCCAGGCCTGGACGGTGCGGACCAGCGCCGCCCGGACCAGGCCCTCGCGTTCGTGCTCGGCGGCCTCGTCCAGGGCATCGGTGAAGTCCAGCGCCGTGTCGTTGTCGAAAGGGCCGACGGCCCAGGCGCCCATGATGATCTCCTCGCGTCACTGTGCGGCGATCATCGCAACGGCCACTGACAGGTGTGTCATGCGGACGGTGGGTCCGACCCGCCCCGGTGAACCCCGCGGGGCCGGCCGTCCGTCGGACGGAGCGTAGGGACGTGGCCGGCGGGAGGAGTACGGGAATGGCCGAGACGGTGCAGGGCGGGTTCCGGCTGGCGGCGGTGTTCGACGCGGTGGATCCGCTGACCGGGCCCGGGTTCGCGCCGGACCGGCCGCGGCTGGCGGCGGGGGCGGAGCGCGAGGCCGTCGCCCGGTACCTGCGGGCCGGGGCGGCGGTGCTGCTGACGCCGATGCTGATGGACGACGTCGTCGACCCGGGCCGGCGCGGCGTCGTGCCGATGGGTTTCCGCACCGACGGCCGGTGGATCTGGACCGACACCGTGACCTACTACCTGGAGGAGTACGGGCTGGCGCCCGACCCGGAGCTGCTCGCCCACGTGCGCGAGCAGGGTGACGGGCCGTGGGCGGAGCCGACGGCGGAGGTGCTGGAGCAGGCCGTGTCCTTCGTGCTGACCCCGCCGGAGGCGGCCGCGGAGCCCGTCTGGACGGTCGGGTCCTGAACCGCGCCGATCCGGTTGAACCGGTTCGGCCACGCCGTCCGTAGCTCCCCACAGGAGTGTCGTCGAGCGCAGGGGATGCATGGTGGGCGAGGAGCAGCGCGGCGAGCCGGAGCGGAGGCCGGGCGGCTTCCGGCTCCCGGCGGTGAACTGGGCGTTGGCGGCCGAGGCAGACCCGGTGGAGGAGCCCGCGAGCGCCGCGACGGCGGTGCTGCCCGCCCAGCCGGGCGCCGAGGCTGCTGCGGGGGCCGCGGGCGCCGCGGCGAACGGGGCGCGGACCGCGCCGAAGCCCGAGGCCGGCACCGAGGCCGGGGCCGGGGCCGGGGCCGGTGCCAGGACCGGTATCGGGCCGGCGCCCCTGCCGGCCCCCGCCACCGCCTCGGGCGCCTCGACGGCCCCCGCGGCGCCCGAAGCGGTGGCGCTCGCCGCCGTCGCGGCCACCGAGCCGGTCGGCGAGGGTGCCGTGGACCCCGGGCCGCGTCCCGGCCGGGTCTCCCGTCCGATGATCGCCGCGGCCGTCGCCGTCGGCCTGGTGCTGGTCGGCACCTCCGTGGTGGTGACCCGGATCGGCGGCAACGACCCCAAGCGCGGGCCCGCCCAGGCCGACGTCCCGCCCGGCTACGGGCAGGGCGGCGGGGACGGCGGCAACGGTTACGTCCCCGGCTTCGACGAGCACGGCGGCACCGCCGGCGGCGCCGCGCCCGACGGGCAGCCGGGCCTGCCGATCCCCCTGACCGACGGTTCGGCCGCGCCTTCGCAGGGCGACCAGGCGGCCTCGGCCCCGAACGGTACCGGCGCGGGTGGCGCCGGTACCGCCGCCCGTCCCGGCGGCGTGGCCAACCCCGCCGCGGGCGGCGGGAGTTCGATCGGTGGGGCCGATCGTTCCCAGGGTGGTTCGGGCTCCGTCGCGGGCGGCTCGGCCGCCGGTGGCGCGGGCGGCGGTGGGGCCAACCCGGCCCCCAGCCAGCCCGCGCCGAACCAGCCGGCCCCGAACCACCCGGCGCCCCAGCAGCCCGCACCCCCGGCCGCCGCCAAGCCGCCGGCGCCGGTCACCGTGATCGCCGGCCCGTACTGCACGGGCGGCGGCGTGTACAAGACCAACGGCTGGTTCGACCAGGGCGCCAAGGGCTGGCGCAACAACTCCGGCGGCTACAGCGGCGACGGCTGCAACGGCACGTACGCCTCGATGCCGATGTCCGGCGACGCCAACAAGGACGACAGCGGCAACTCGGTGGTCTGGACCTTCACCGTCGACAAGGTCGCCAGCTGCACCCTGTCCGTCTACATCCCGGCCAGCGGCGACGTGAAGCAGGTCGGCGGCAACCCGAGCTACTACACGGTGCAGAGCGGCGGCGGCCAGGTCGGCTCCTTCTCCATCAACCAGACGGCCAGCAGGGGAAGTTGGGTGAACCAGGGTCCGTTCTCCTACCGCGGCCCGATCTCGGTCACACTGCACAGCCGCGGCCTGGACTGGTCGGGCAGCACCGAGACCTACGCCCACCACGCCGCCGGCGCCGTCCGCGCCACCTGCACGGCCTGACCTCCGTCCGACCCTCCGAACCACCGAAGAACCACCGAACCACAACGCCCCACGACGAAGGGAACCCCAGGCATGTCGCGCCCGGTGCTGACGGTCTGCGCGGAGCAGCGGGAGCCCGGCTCCTACCGCACGATCGGCGAAGCCCTCCAGGCGGCCCGCAGCGGCGCGGTGATCTCGGTCCGCCCCGGCCGGTACGACGAGAACCTGGTGCTCACCAAGGTGGTGAGCATCACCGCCGAGGACGTCCGGGGCAGCGTGCGGATCAGTCCCCGGCGCGGTTCGGTGGTCCAGGTGCTCACCGAGGCCGTCCAGCTCACCGGCCTGGTGCTCCAGGGGCAGGACGACGACCTGCCCGCCGTCGACGTCCCGCGCGGCCAACTCGCCATGCAGGACTGCGAGGTGATCGGTAGCGCGTGGACCGCCGTGCTCACCCGCCAGCAGGGCGAACTCGCCATGCGCGGCAGCCGGGTGACCAACCCGGCCGGCGCCGGGCTGGTGGAGACCTCCACCGGCACCAGCGTGATCGAGGACAGCGTCATCGAACACCTGGGCACCTCGGCCGTGGTCATCGGCGAGCGGGCCAACCCGACCGTCCGGCGCTGCGTGCTGCGTGACGCGCGCGGCAACGGCCTGTGCGCCAACGGCGAGTCGCGCGGCGTCGTCGAGGACTGCGAGATCTCCGCCACCGACAAGCCCGCCGTCGCCCTGGAGGAGCAGAGCAGCACGCGCCTGCTGCGCACCGAGATCCGGGACAGCGCGCTCGGCGTCTTCGTCGGTTCCACCGCCCGGGTCGTGCTGGAGGACTGCACCGTCACCGCTGTGCGCGGCCACGGCTACGTCCTCACCAACGGCACCGACCCGCTGCTGCGCCGCTGCCGCGCCGTCCGCCCCCAGGGCCACGGCCTGCACATCGCCGGCCGGGCCCGGGGCACCCTGGAGGACTGCGAGGTCACCGCCCCCGCCCAGGCCGGCATCCACGTCGGCGAGTCGGCCGGGCCCAGCCTGGTGCGGGCGGTGGTGCGCGACGCCGGGACCGACGGCGTCGACCTCACCGGGGAGAGCGCCGCCGAGTTCGACCGCCTGGAGGTCCGTGACGCGGCCGGCGTCGGCGTCGTGGTGCGCGACGGCGCCAACCCGCTGCTGCGCCGCAGCACCGTCACCGCCGCCGGCGGCCACGGGATCGAGGCGCTGCGCGACGGGCGCGGCCGGCTGGAGGACGTCACCGTCATCGACGCCGGGAAGCACGGCGTGCGGATCGCCGACGGCGCCAACACCTACCTCGGTGGCAGCCTGGTGCGCGGCAGCGGGTCCTGCGGGATCTCGGTCGGGGCCGAGGGCGTCGCCACCCTGCGCGACGTCGAGTCCACCGACAACGCCTTCGACGGGGCGAGCGTCGAGTGCGGCGGCGAACTGACCGCCACCCGCACCCGGCTGCGGACCAACCGGCGGCACGGGCTGCACCTGCTGTCCGGCGCCCGCGCCACCCTGACCTCCTGCCAGCTCGGCGACAACACCGTGGACGGGCTGCGCTCCGAGACCGTGGAGCCCGTCCGGCTCACCGACTGCGTGGCCGCCGAGAACCAGGGCTCCGGGCTGCGGCAGACCGAGCCGACCGACCGCCTGGCGGTGCAGAACCTCGACAGCCGGGACAACCGCTCGCCGGACGTCCACGGCTCGGCGGCGGTCGCCACCGTCGAGCCCGGCGCCGTGCCGGCCGTCGACGGGGCGGACGCCCCGGCCGAGGGAACCGCCGGGCCCGGCCCGGCCCCGGCCGGACCGCAGGGCCCGCAGGCCGTCCTCCAGACCCTGGTCGGGCTGGAGGGCGTCAAGGAGCAGGTCGCCACCCTGGTCAACCTCAACAAGCTGGCCCGCCGCCGCGAGCAGGCCGGGCTGCCCGCCCTGCCGATGAGCCGGCACCTCGTCTTCGCCGGCCCGCCCGGCACCGGCAAGACCACCGTCGCCCGGCTCTACGGCGCGATCCTCGCCGAACTCGGCGTGCTGCGCAGCGGCCACCTGGTCGAGGTCGCCCGGGCCGACCTGGTCGCCTCGATCATCGGCGGGACGGCCCTGAAGACCACCGAGGTGGTCAAGGAGGCCCTCGGCGGGGTGCTGTTCATCGACGAGGCGTACGCCCTGTCGGCGGGCTCCGGCGGCACCGGCCCCGACTTCGGCCGGGAGGCCATCGACACCCTCGTCAAGCTGATGGAGGACCACCGCGACGACCTGGTGGTGATCGTCGCCGGGTACGAGGCGGAGATCCGCGAGTTCCTGGCCTCCAACCCGGGCCTGGCCTCCCGGTTCAGCCGCACCGTCGAGTTCCGGAACTACAGCGTCGACGAGCTCACCACGATCGTCGAGCACGCCGCCGGCGGACACGGCTACGAGCTCGCCGAGGGCACCCGGGAGGCGCTCGTCGCGCACTTCGACCGGATGCCCAAGGGCGCCGACTTCGGCAACGGCCGGGCCGCCCGCAAGGTGTTCGAGGAGATGGTCGACCGGCAGGCCTCCCGGCTCGCCGAACTGGAGCACTTCGACAACGAGGCGCTCACCCGGCTGCTGCCCGCCGACGTCGGCGAACAGGCCGCCGCGGCCGCCGCCGGCGAGGAGCAGGCCGAGGAACCCGGCCTGCTCGACCGGCTGCGCGCCATGGTCGGCCTCGCCGCCGCCAAGGAACAGGTCGAGGACCTGGTCAACCTGACCCGGCAGACCCGGCGCCGGATCGAGGCCGGGCTGCCCGCCGCCACCATCAGCCACCACCTGGTGTTCTCGGGCCCGCCCGGCACCGGCAAGACCACCGTCGCCCGGCTCTACGGCGAACTCCTCGCCGAACTCGGCGTGCTGCCCTCCGGCCAGCTGATCGAGACCGCCCGCGCCGACCTGGTCGGCCGCTACATCGGCCACACCGCCCAGCTCACCCGGGACGCCTTCGAACGCGCCCGCGGCGGCGTGCTGTTCATCGACGAGGCGTACACCCTGACGCCCCGCAACGGCACCGGCGGGGACTTCGGACAGGAGGCGGTGGACACCCTGATGAAGCTGATGGAGGACCACCGCGACGAGGTCGTGGTGATCGTGGCCGGCTACCAGGAGGAGATGCGAGGCTTCCTCACCTCCAACCCCGGCCTGGCCTCCCGGTTCTCCCGGGAGATCACCTTCGACCACTACGCGGACGAGGAACTCGTCACCATCGTCCGGGTGCAGGCCGAGGCCGCCGGCTACACCTGCACCCCGGAGACCCTGGCCGCGCTCGGCACCCTGTTCGGCGCCGTCCCGCGCGACCGGTCCTTCGGCAACGGGCGGTTCGCCCGGCAGGTGCTGGAGGCGATGATCACCCGGCAGGCGGGCCGGCTGTCCCGGCTGGACGTGGCGGACCTCGACGAACTCAGCCTGCTGCTGCCGCAGGACATCCCGGTCGAGCGGATCGGCAGCCTCGCGTGAGGCCGACGCCCCGCGTCCGGGCGGCGGCCGGGGTGTCGGCCGTCGGGATGCTGGCCGTCGGGACGCTGGCCTCCGGGCTGCTGCTCCCGGCGGGCACGGCCGCGGCCGACACCCCCGACGCCCTGCCCGGCGTCAGCCAGCAGCGGCGCGACGCGAGCGGGCGGTCGGCCGGCTGCCTGGCGCCGTCCACCAAGGGCACCCAGCTCACCCCCTGGCCGCAGACCTTCCTGCGGCCCGACCGGGTCTGGCCGCTCAGCCGCGGCGAGGGCGTCACCGTCGCCGTCCTCGGCTCCGGGGTCAAGGACGGCAGCGGCCTGCTGGCCGGGCGGCTCGACCTGGCCCCGCTGCCCGGCGGCCCCGACCCCGCCCAGGACTGCGTCGGCCACGGCACCTTCCTGGCCGGCCTGATCGCCGCCGACCAGCGCGGGGGCGCGGGCTTCGCCGGCCTCGCGCCGCGCGCCCGGATCCTTGCCGTCTCGGTCACCAACGACGCCGGAACCGCCTCGGCGGACCTGCTGGCCCAGGGCATCACCACGGCCGCCGACCGGGGCGCGCGGGTCATCGCGGTCGGGGTGGCGCTGCCGAACGGGACCGACGCCCTGGCGGCCGCGGTCCGCGCGGCGCGCGGCAAGGGCGCGCTGATCGTCGCCCCGGCCGCACCCGACACCGCCCAGTCCGACGCCTCCGGAACCGCCAAACCCGGCCCGGCCTACCCGGCGGCCTACCCCGAGGTGCTCGCCGTCCGCGACCTCGCCCCCGGCGGCGCGCTCCCGGACGGCGCCTCGGCCGTCCCCGTCGGCGGCCGCATCGACCTCGCCGCCCCCGGCGACGCCGTCACCGGCCCCGGCCCCGCCCCCGGCGGCTACTACACCGGCGCCGGGCCCAGCTTCGCCACCGCCTTCGTGGCCGGCACCGCCGCCCTCGTCCTCGGCTACCGCCCGGACCTGACCGTCGACCAGCTGACCCAACGCCTGGAAACCACCGCCTACCGCAGCCCCGACCCGCAGTACGGCCACGGCACCGTCGACCCGGTCGCCGCCGTCACCCGCCTTGCCGCCCCCGCCACCGCGTCGCCGCCCACCGCGGCCGCCGCCCCCACCATGCCTCCCGTCCCACCCCCCGGTGACGCCGGCGCCAGAGCGGGCCTCGTCGCCCTGTCCTCGCTCGCCGTCATCGCCCTGGTGGCGGCGGCCGGCGCCGTGGCGCCCCGGGCCCGCGCCCGTGGCTGGCGCCCGGGTCGGGCGGAGGAGGGCTGACGGGGCGGCGTCGGCGGATGCCCGGGCCCGCAGGCCGGGGCAGTGGGTGAAACGCGGGTCCGACGCGTCGTACCGGTAGCCCCTGGACAGCACCTCCGCCACCTCGGCCTCGTCGTGCGCCTCGGCCCACGTACGGGTCGGCTCCGTGGCGGCGCCGTGGCGTTCGGCGACCTCCCACAGCGGGACCACGGCTTCGGTGAGCACCCCGCCCTCCCCCTGACCGACCTCCTCGTCGGGCGGGGCGCTGCCGTCGTCCACTGCGGCGACGCGGACCCGGCGCGGTGCCCCGGGGGCGTCGGGCAGCGGGACCAGCTAACCGACGTAGGGGCCCTCGACGAAGGAGGAGTTCCCGGCCTCACCGTCGAGCGCGACGTCGACTGCGTGCCCCGTCGAGCCGAGCACGGGGACAACCGCATCCGGTCGCCCGCCGGGGTGGGCCGGTCGGTGGCGCGGGGCTCCCGCGCCCGTCAGCCCTGGCGGTCGGCCATTCCGTCGCCGATGAGGGCGGCGAGTTCGAGGTAGTCGAGGCGGGCCCGGGAGCGCAGGGCGGCGGGATCGACGTGCGGGTGGGCCGGGACGGTGAGGGCGCCGCGGCAGCGGGTGCGGAAGTGGGGGAGGAGGTCGCGGTCGGCGATCGGGCGGTCGGTGGCCGGGGCGGGGGTGAACACGGCGGCCGCTCCGCGGACCAGGCCGTCGCGGCCGAGGGCGGTGAGGTGGTCGAGGAGGGCGTCGGCGGTGCGGGCGCCGACGGCGCAGGCCTGGGCGCAGACGACCAGTTGGTCGGCGTGCTCGACGGCGGCGAGCTGGACCTCGGCCCCGGCGCCGGTGGTGTCCGCGAGGACCACCGGGTAGTGGCCGCCGGACTCGCCGAGGGCCTCCCGCAGGGCGGCCGGGTCGGGCCGTACGGACCGCAGCACGAGCCGGCCGCCCGGGCGGCACTCGCTCCCGGCAGGGCCGGCGGTGGTGAGGACGAGCACCGGGTCGGCCCGGTGCTCGGCGAGCAGCGCGCCGAGGAGGGGGACGGCCCCCTCGGCGGGGCCGCCCAGGACGGCGATCCGGTGGCAGGCCCGCAGCGGCACCCGGACACGTTCGAGCAGGCGCCGCCGCCGTGCCTCCCCACCGCCGGGCAGAGGGAGCAGCCGGGCGCGCGGGCGGTCCGTGCCGGGGCGCTGGGCGGGCGGGGCGGGCAGCAGGCCGGGTGCCGCCCAGGCGCCCTGGCCGTCGGGGGGCGGCTCCGTCGGGGGGACGGCCGGTCGCGGCGCCGCCGAGGGCGGTTCGACGGTCAGGGCCCGGGTGAACAACTGCCGCTCGGCGGGCGGGATCAGGACGGTGCCGAGCGGGTCGAGCGGGCTGCGGGGCAGCAGGGTGACCGGTTCGGGCCAGGAGGCCGGCGAGTAGTCGGGTGCGACCGGGGTGGTGCCGCCCGCGCCCGCGGTGCCGTCGGAGAAAGCCATCGGATGACCTCCCGGTCCATGGTCCGCCGGACCGGTGCCTCCGGTCCGGCCGTCCCGTACAGCCGGGACTACGGCTGAAGGAGTCCCTCCGGTTCACGTGAACCACGTGCGGCGCAGGGCCCGTTGAGCGGGGCAGGGTGCACGGGGCGCCCCGTGTCACGTCGGGAGGCGCCTCATCGGAAAACCCTCTGCCCGACCGGCTACCGATCGGTACCGTCGTTCGGTGGCACCCGGCGTCCGCCGAGTGCCATCGAGTCGGAAGGAGCGTGAGTCCCGTGAACGGGACGGGGGAGGGACGCGGTATGGCGGCGGACGGGCCGCAGGCGCGGGCGTTCGTCGCGGCCCTGGTGCGGGCGGGGGCGCCGAGCGTGTCCGGGCCGGCCGGGCTGGCGGTGCCCGAAGCGGCGGCGGCGGAGGTGATCACGGTCGCCCGGCGGCTGGCGCTGCGCGCGGTGCCGGAGGGCTGGTGGCAGCCGCGGCCCGCTCCGGGGCTGCTGGGCCTGGCGACGGCACTGGTGGTGGACGAGCACCCGTCGGCACCGCACTGGTCGGCGGCGGAGCGGCAGCGGCTGGCGACCTGGGTGGCGGTGCTGATCGAGCACCGGGGTGAGGAGGGGGTGCAGGAGCTGCTCGGGGCGCTCACCGAGGGCTGACGCCGCCGGGCCGTTCGGCGCTCGGCGGGGGGCCGGGCGCCGAGCGGGGCGGCGGCGGAACAGCCGCGGCTCACGGCCGCTAACGGCCGGCCAACAGCGGCCGGCGCCCGCCAACGACGGCACTCGGGGCCGGACCGAGTGCCGTGGACGGGGGCGTTGGCGGATCCTTGGTGCGGACTTGGCGGCCTCCGGCAGTGTGCTGTCGCAGCCACCGCCGGGCATGTCCGGCCGGTGCCCAGCATGCCCTGCCCGTGCTGCGCCCCCCGCCCGACCTGAGAGGTAGCGCGTGTCGAAGCCGTCCGTCGCCCAGCCCACGTCCGTCACCCCGCCGTCCGAGGGTCCGGCGGACGCGCCCGAAGGCGCCACCGTCCAGGCCCGTCCGACCCTCGACCCCGACACGCTCGCCGAGATCCACCGCCTGCACGGCGGGTACCTGCTGCGCGCGCTGCTGCGGGCCACCGGCGGAGACCGCGGCAAGGCCGAGGACATCCTCCAGGAGACCCTGCTGCGTGCCTGGCAGCACCCGGAGGCGCTGGCGGCCGGGCCGGAGGCGAGCCGGCCCTGGCTGTTCACGGTCGCCCGGCGGATCGCGATCGACCACTACCGGATGGCCGCCGCCCGCGCCAAGGAGGTGATCGGCGAGCCGACGGAGGACCGGCCGGTCGCCGACGACCCGTACGAGCAGGTGGTGGTGGCCCGGGACATCGCGCTGGCGCTGCGCCGGGTGCAGAAGCACCACCGCGAGGTGCTGGTCGAGCTGCACCTCAAGGACCGCTCGGTGCTGGAGGCATCGGCCCGGCTGGGGGTGCCGCCGGGGACGGTCAAGTCCCGCAACTTCTACGCGATCCGGGCGCTGCGCCCGGTGCTGGCGGCGGAGCACGGGTACGCCCCGGCGGAGCACGGGGCGGCCTCGGCCGCCCGCTGACGGGCCGGCCTGTTCCGGCAGCCCGTCGCCCGGGCCGTCCGCGTCGCCTGCGCGTCCCGCCGCCCGGCCCGCTCGGTTCAGCCGTCCGTCGGCCGCTGACCGGCGCGGAGGCTGAGCGACTCCTCCAGGCTGGTGGTGAACTCGCTGAGGTAGCCCGCCTGCCGGTCGTGCGAGCGGAAGCGGTCCAGCGCCGTGCGCAGCCGGCCGCGCACCTCCGGCTCCCGCCCCCGGGCCAACAGGTGGGCGGCGTAGGACTGTTCGGCGACCGCGTGCAGGTACAGCAGGCCGGCCTCCTCGCAGGTGGCGAGCAGCCGGTGCCAGACCAGGTCGGCGGCGTCGTCGCGGACGGTCGGCGGGAGGGCCTGCGCCTCGGTCAGCAGTGACCAGAGGTGGACCTGGGTGACCGGTGTGGCCGGCAACAGTTCCCGGGCCTCGCGGGACCGGCGCCGGGCGCCCTCCAGGTCCCCGACGGCCAGGCTCACCCAGCCCTGGTGCACCTTGGCGTCGACCAGCCGCCGGCGGTCGCCGGACTCCAGCGCGAGCGCGGTGGCGCAGGCCGCCAGCCGCTCGGCCTCGGCGCAGTGGCCGAGCATCGCGGTGACCAGCGCCTGCGTGGCGAGCGCCCGGACGTGCGCGGACGCGGCCGCGGGGCCGGCCGCGGACTCGGCGGCGGCCACCGCCTTCCGGGCGGCCTCCGCGGACTCCTGCCGGCGTTCCAGTGCGACCAGGGCCTGCGCCCGGCAGTTGAGCAGGAGCGCGACCGCGACCGGGTCGCCGCACCGTTCGGCCGCCGCCTGCCCCAGCCGGGCGCAGGCGAGCCAGTCGGTGAAGCGGCTGGCGCCGTAGTAGAGCGAGCCGCAGGTCAGCGCGAGCCGCCAGGCGCGCGCCGGATCGGTGTCGGGGGACGCGATCAGGGCGGAGAGCGCCGGCTCCTCGGCGTCGAACCAGTCGAGCGCGGTGCGGATGTCGACGGCGGCCGGCCGGGGCTGCGCCGCAGGGGCGGGTGGGGCGGTGTCCTCCTGGCCGGGGTCGAGGAAGAAGCCGCAGTGCCGCAGGGCGGCGAGGTAGTGGTCGGCCAGGCGCTCGCGGAGCAGCCGCCGGTGCTGTTCGGGCCGTTCGGCGAGCAGCCCGGCGCCGTACAGCCGGACCAGGTCGGTGCGGGCGTGGCGGCCGGGGGCGGTGCCGGTGAGCAGGTGGTGGGAGGCCAGCTCGCCGAGCGCCCGGTGGGCGGCGGCGGTGTCGCTGCCGAGCAGTGCGGCGCTCGCCGGGGTGTCCACCTCGCGGCCGGGGTGGGCGGCCAGGGCGGTGAGCAGTTCGGCCGCGGGCTCGGAGAGCCGGCGGTGGGTCAGCCGGAGCCGGCCCGCGACGGAGAGCGTGCCGTCGGCGTCCAGGACGGCCAGCCTGGTCCGCTCGTCGGTGAGTTCGGCGACCAGCTCGGCGACCGTCCAGTCCGGCCGGGCGGCCAGCCGGGCGGCGGCGATCCGCAGGGCGAGCGGCAGGTGGTCGCAGAGCCCGGCGAGGCGGGCGGCGGCCTCCGGCTCGGCGCGCAGCCGCTCGGGCGTCAGGGCGCGCTCCAGCAGGTGCAGGGCGTCGTCCTCGGGCAGCGCGGCCAGGCGTAGCAGGGTGGCTCCCTCAAGGGTGACCAGGCCCTCCAGCGAGCCCCGGCCGGTGACCACGGCGGTGCCGGCCGGGCCTGCGGGCAGCAGGTCGGCGACCTGGTCGGCGTCGGCGGCGTCGTCCAGCAGCACCAGCAGCCGCCGGCCCCTGGTGCGCTCGCGGTAGAGCGCCGCCCGGGTGGCGCGCTCGGCGGGGACGTCGTCCTCCGGCACGCCGAGCGCGCGCAGGAAGCGGGCCAGGACGGCCTCCGTCCGGGCCGGGCCGTCCGGGGCGAGGCCGTGCAGCTCGGCGTGGAGCAGGCCGTCCGGGAAGCGGTCGGCGACCCGGTGGGCCCAGGCGGTGACCAGCGCGCTCTTGCCGACCCCGGCCGGGCCGACCACCAGCACCGGGCCGTCCCCGGCGCGGCCGGGCCCGCAGGCCCGGTCGAGGCGGGCCAGGTCCGTGGTGCGGCCGACGAAGTCCGGGTGGCGGCGGGGGAGCTGGCGCGGGACCAGCGCAAGCAGCGGCGCCGTTTCGGGAAGCGGGGGAGCGGTGGGCGGCGGCTCCACCGCGTGGTCGTCGGCCAGCACCACGGCGAGCGCCGCCCGCAGCGCCGGGCCGGGGTTGATGCCCAGCTCGTCGTCCAGTCGCACCCGGGCCTGGTGGTAGGCGGTCAGCGCCTCCGCGGGCCGGCCCGCCTGGTGCAGGCAGCGCATCAGCAGCGCCACCAGCTCCTCGCGCAGCCCGTCCATCCGTACGCCCTGCTCCAGCAGCGGCACGGCCGACGCCCCGGCGCCCTGGCCCAGCCGCAGCCCGGCCCAGTGGAGGAGGGCGGCGGTGCGTGACTGCTTCAGCCGGTCCACCGCGGCGGCGCGCAACGGGGTGTCGGGCAGGTCGGCCAGCGCCTCGCCGCGCCACAGCCGCAGTGCCTCCTCCAGCAACGCGACCGCCGCGGTGCAGGCGCCGAGCCCGGCCTGCCGGTCGGCCGCGCCGGTCAGCTCCTCGAAGCGCAGCGCGTCCACCGTGCCGGCCGGCCCGTCCAGCAGGTAGCCGGAGTCCCGGGTGTGCAGCTCGAAGGGGGTGTCGGCGAGCACCTTCCGCAGCGCGGCGACGTGCCCCTGCACGGCCGCCCGTGCGCTCGGCGGCGGCTGCTCGTCCCACAGCAGCTCGCACAGCTGGTCCACGGTGACCAGGTGCCCCAGCCGCAGCGCCAGCAGTGCCAGCACGGCCCGCCGCTGAGCGCCCGCCACGCCGGTGAAGCCGTCTGCCCCGACCCGCAACTCCACCGGCCCGAGCAGTCGAATCCGCACCAGTACCCCCCCACCTCACCGCAAACCGCGCATCACACCCGAAGCGCCCATCGGCCCTCGGGGTGGAGCAGTGTAGTGCGAGAACATGTCCGGTCCGGCCCTCGGCTGCTCCTGCCCTCGGTGGACGCGGCGAACGCGGCCGGCGGTTGCGCGGGTGGACGGGCGCGCCGTGTCGTCCCCCGTCGGTACGGTACGGGGTGGGCCCGACCCGGTGTGAAGGGGCCGGTCGGCCCTATCCTCGAACCGGCCGGGGAGTCGTCGGTGGGGGAGGGGAACGGACGCGTGCACATCGATCTGCTCGGACCGGTGGTGGTGCGGCGGGAGGACGGGACGGCGGTGACGCCTTCGGCGCCCAAGCGCCGGGCACTGCTGAGCGCGCTCGCCGTACAGCTGAACCGGACGGTGGCCACCGAGGAGCTGATCGAGCTGGTCTGGGAGGGCTGCGCCCCGCCCACCGCGCGGGCCGCTCTGCAGGGCCACGTCGCGGCGCTGCGCCAGCTGCTGGACGGCCCCGGGCTGGAGCTCGGCACCCGCGGGTCCGGCTACCTGCTGGCCGGCGAGCCCGACCGGGTCGACGTGCTGCGCTTCGGCCGGCTCTGCGAGCAGGCGGGCGTCCTGTTCCCCGAGCCCGCCACCCCGCCGGAGGGCACCTCGCCGGACCCGGCGCTGCCCCTGCTGCGTGCCGCGCTGGACCTGTGGCGCGGCCCGGCGCTCGCCGACTGCGGCTCCGCCCTGCTGCGCGAGCGGATGCTCCCGTACCTGACCGACCTGCGGCTGGGCGCCCTGGAGCGGCTGGCCGACGGCCTTCTCCGGGCCGGCCGGGGCGGCGAGCTGGCCGCCGAACTCGCCGAGGCCGCCGACGGCCACCCCGCCCGGCAGGCGCTGGCCGCCCGGCTGGTGCGCTGCCTGGAGCAGGACGGGCGGAGCGCCGAGGCGCGGGAGTGCTACGAGCGCGCCGTGGCCCGGCTCACCTGGCCGCCCGGTCCGGAACTGCGCCGGGCCGGCGAGCAGTCCGGCGCCCGGCTCGCCGCCGACCGCCGGTTCGTCGGCAGGAGCGCCGAACTCGCCCGGCTGGACCAGGTGGTGCCCGCCGCACGGGACGGCCGCCCGATCCTGGTCACCGGCCCTGCCGGGGTCGGCAAGACCAGCCTGGTCCGGCAGTGGACGGCCCGGTGCGGCGACGCCTACTTCCCGGACGGCGTCCTGCGTGCCGAGCTGCGCGGCTTCGACCCGGACGGGCCGCGCGAACCCGCCGAGGTGCTCGGCGAGTTCCTCACCGCCCTCGGCGAAGCCCCGGACGCGCTGCCCGCCGAACCCGAGGACCGCGCCCTCCGCTACCGCGAACTGATCGCCGGCCGACGGATGCTGGTCGTGCTGGACGACGCCGCCTCCCCGGAGCAGCTCGTCCCGCTGCTGCCCGACCCGCCGGCCACCGACAGCGAGCCCGCCCCGGTCGCGATCGTCACCAGCCGCAGCCGGCTGCGCCACCTGCTGGTCCGCACCGGCGGCATCCCTTTGCCGCTGGGCGGGCTCGGCCCCGACGAGGCCGCCGCCCTGCTCGCCCGCACCCTCGGCGCGGACCGCACGGCCGGTGAGCCGGAGGCGGTGGCCGAACTCGCCGAGCGCTGCGACCATCTGCCGCTCGCGCTGCGCCTGGCCGCCGCCCGCCTGGCCTCCCGGCCCGACTGGTCCGCGGCCGACCTCGCCGCCGAACTCGCCGACGAGCAGACCGGCCTGGCCGCCCTCTCCGGCACCGGTACCGGCACCGGCCACGGTCCGCTCGGCCTCACCACCGCGCTGGACCGGACGTACCGCACGCTGGCGCCCGACGCCGCCCGGCTGTTCACCGTGCTCGGCCTGCACCCCGGCGCGGAGATCGGCACCGACACCGCCGCCGCCCTCGCCGATCTCCCGCCCGCCACTGCCCGCACCCTGCTGACCCGGCTCGACGCCGTCCACCTGCTGGAGGAGACCAGCCCCGGCCGGTACGCCCGGTCCGAGCTGGTCCGCCGCCACGCCGCCGCGCAGGCCGCCGAACTCACCTGTGACGAACGGTTCCTCGCCCTCGACCGGCTGATCGCCCACTACCTCGACGTCACCGCCGGCCGGACGGCTGCGAGCGCGCAGGCCGGCGGTGACGCCCGGGTGGCGGCCTGGTTCCGCCGCGAGGAGAGCGTCCTGCGTGCCGTCGTGGTCTGCGCCGAGCAGTACGGGCGGACCGCCGAGGCCTGGCAACTCGCCCACCGGACCAGCCTGTTGTACGAGACCACCGGCCACGACCGGACGAACTGGCGGGCCGTGGTCGAGGCCGGTCTGCGCGCCGCGCACGCGGACCGGGACGAGGCGGCGGTCGCCCGGCTCGCCACCGACCTCGCCGTCCTGCACATCGACCGCGGGGCCCACCGCACCGCCGCCGACCAGCTGGAGCTCGCCGTCGGGGCCGCCGGCCGGGCCGGCGACGCGGCGCTGCGCCACCACTGCCGCAGCCGGGTGGCCGCCGCCCTGCTGCGGGTCGGCCGGTACGAGCGGGCGGTGCCCATGCTCGGCGACCTGGTGACCGCCGCCCGTACTCCGGCCACCGACCACCTGCTGGTCCGCTCGCTCACCGACCTCGCCGACGCGCTGGTCCTGGCCGGCGACCCCGGGCCCGCCCTGCACCGCGCCGACGAGGCGGTGCGCGCGGCCACCGCCCGCTCGGGCGGCGCCGAGGCCGTCCTCGCCACCCACAGCCGGGCCCGCGCCCTGCACGCCCTCGGCCGCCGGGACGCCGCGCTCTCCTCGGCCCGGCTCGCCGTCGCCCTCGGCCGCACCGTCGGCGATCCGGCCCTCGAAGCCCGTTCCCACGGCCTGCTCGCCGACCTGCTGGACGCCCTCGGGCGCACGGTCGAGGGCGCGCAGGAGAGGCGGCTCGCGTAGGGATCCGCCGGGCCGGTGGCGGGAAACCGCTGTTCGACCAGCGGAACCACAGGCGGAACTATCGGCGGTTCGCTCCCCCGTGCAACTGCCCCCCGCCCGGCCGCCCCGCCCGCGCACATCCGCTCTGACCTGGGTGGATACCCTGCCGACGAGCGGAGTAGGAGGAACTCCTCGACCGGGGCATACTTCTGCCTGGAACGAACCGCCGGAGGCGACTCCAGGCGGAAGTGCGGAACTGCGCAGGACCGACGGAGTTGGGGGCGGGGCATGGCGGCCGGGGGCGGTACGGACACGGACGCGAACGAGTTCAGCCGTCTGCTGGCCGGGCACCGGGTGGCGGCGGGCCTGACCCAGGAGGAGCTCGCCGCGGCCGCCGGGGTCAGCCTGCGCGCCCTCGGGGACATGGAGCGCGGCCGCACCCGCGGACCGCAGCGGCGCACCGTACGGGCCCTGGCCGAGGCGCTCGGGCTGGGCGGGACGCAGGCGCAGGCGCTGGACCGGGCCGCGCAGTCCGGCCGCCCGCGCGGGGCACGGCCGGGCTCGGCGCCCGTTGGGAGCCAGGACCGGCCCCGCCGGTCCGCCCCGCGCGAAGCCGCCCACCAGGACGCGCCGCGCGCCGATGTCCCGGCCACGGCCCCCGCCGAGGCCGGCCAGAGCGCCCTCGCGCTGCCCCGCGACATCGCCGACTTCACCGCCCGGGAGGACGCCCTCGCCCTGCTCGACCGCCTGGCCGAGGACGAGCAGCCGGCCCACCCGCGCGTGGTGCTGATCAGTGGTCAGCCCGGCCTAGGCAAGACCTCCTTCGCCCTGCACGCCGCCCACGCCCTGGCCCCGCGCTTCCCGGACGGCCAGCTCTCCCTGGACCTCGGCGGGATGTCCCCGCAGCCGCTGTCCGCCCGGGACGCGCTCGGACAGGTGCTGCGCGCCCTGGGCGTCGCCGACGCCGCGGTGCCCGCCGGGACGGAGGAACGGGCCGGCCTCTACCGGGCGCTGGTCCGTGAGCGGCGGCTCGTGCTGGTGCTGGACAACGCCGCCGACGAGAGCCAGGTGCGCCCGCTGCTGCCCGGTTCCGGCCCGGCCGTGACCATCCTGACCAGCCGCAACGTGCTGCCCGGCCTGGAGTCGGTGCACCGGCTGAACCTGGACGTGCTGTCCCCGGCCGAGGCGGCCGTCCTGCTGGCCCGGATCGCCGGCCGCGAGCGGATCGAGGCCGCACCCGACGCCACCGCCGAGCTGGCCAGGCTCTGCGGCTACCTGCCGCTCGCGCTGCGGATCGCCGGGCAGCGCCTGGTCGCCCGCCCGCAGCAGCCGGTCGCCCACCTGGTGCGCCAGCTCGCCGCCGAGGAGAACCGGCTGGACCTGCTGGAGACGGGCGACCTGGCCGTCCGCCCGGCCTTCGAACTGTCCTACCGGCGGCTTCCCGCCGAGTCCCAACTCGTCCTGAGGCGCTGCGCGTTGACTGCCGGGCAGGACTTCACCGCGGAGATCGCCGCGGCCTACGCGGGCCGGTCGGCGGCCCGCACCGAGCTGGTGCTGGAGCAGCTCGTCGACGCCGGACTGGTGCAGCCGGCCACCCCGGACCGCTACCGCCTGCACGACCTGGTGCGGCTCTACGCGGGCGAGCGGCTGGCCGCCGACGAGACGGCCCAGGAGCTGGCCGAGGCCCGCACCGGGGCCGGCCGCCGGATCCTCGGCCGGGCGGCCGCCTACGGACTGCGCTTCGACCCCGACCACGCCACGGACGGGACCGGCTCCGGCGGCTCCGCGACCGCGCACCTCACCGAGGCGGCCGCCTGGCTGGAGTACGAGTACCCGGAGTGGCTGGCCGCCCTGCACCAGGCGCAGCGGGCCGGCCGGTACCAGGAGGTGGTGGACACCGCCGAGGCGATGCACTGGTTCTCCGACCGGCTGCTGAGCTGGGGCATCTGGGCCGAGGTGTTCCAGCTCTCGGTGGACGCCGCCCGCGCGATCGGGGACAGGCAGATCGAGGCGGTGCACGTCAACTACCTGGCCTGGACGTACGTCACCTGCCTGCACCGCTACCAGCGCGGTGTCGAACTGGCCACCGAGGGGCTGGAGCTGGCCCGCGCCGTGGGCGACCGGGAGCAGGAGGGCTGGGCGCTCACCTACCTCGCCTCGGGCCTGCGCTACCTCCAGCGCTACCGCGAGGCGACCGACGCCTTCCACCGGGCGGCGGACGCCTTCGCCGAGGTCGCCAACCGCTCGGCGATGATCGGCCGGCTGGTCACCCTGCGGGGCGCCGCCAACTGCCTGCGGGAGTCCGGCCGGGCCGAGGAGGCGGCGGATTCGCGCCGGCGGGCCCTGGCCGGGGCGCTGGAGCTGGTGGAGCGCTGGTCCTCGCCGCTGATCCACCTGCTGGCGGCCATGACCGCGCACGAACTCGGTCTGGACCGCGCGGCGTCGAAGCGCTGGCCGGCCGCCGAGAAGGCCTACCGGCAGGCCCTGGTGCACTTCGAGGCGGTGGGCCGCCCGGACAGCATGACCAAGACGCTGACCGAACTGGGCACCGCGCTGATCGAGCAGGGCCGCGCCGAGGAGGCCCGCGAGCTGCTCACCGAGGCGCTCACCGACCTGAGCGCGGAGGGCCCCCGCTCGGCGGGCGCCGGCCGGCACTGAGCGGCGCTCGACGAGGACCGCGCCCGGTGGCCGGCCCGGTCCGGTAGCGACCCGTGCCCGGCCATGACAGCGCCCGCCCCGGTCGAACCGGAAGCGGGCACGGGCCGAACGGCCGGTCAGATCCGGGTGTCCTCCACCACCGGCAGCGAGCCGACCGGGACGGAGGCCGGCGCGAAGGCCGTCCGCGGGGCGGCAGCGGGCTGCTTGCCGCAGAAGGCCGGCTCCAGGGTGTTCATCAGCCCCTGCGTCACCGAGCCGTTGTTGGAGGCGTTGGCGAAGAGCACCACGCTGCGCCGCCCGTCCGGGGTGGTGAAGGACTGGCTGTTGAAGCCCTGCACGATGCCGCCGTGGCCGTACACGTCCCCGCAGGAGAGCGAGACGCGGCGCAGGCCCAGGCCGTAGGCGATCTTCGGGGTGGGGGTGGGCAGGGCGGCGGTCATCTGCCGGAGCGAGGCGTCCGAGACGAGCCCGCCGTTGCTGCCGGCCATCAGCGCGCCGAGGAAGCGGTCGAGGTCCCCGGCGGTGGAGATGACGGCTCCGGCGGCCCACACCCAGGAGCCGGTCTGCTCGGTGGAGTCCAGCAGCGGCTTGCCGCGGTCGTCGTTGGTGAGGTAGCCGGTGACGTGGGCGCCGCGGATCTCCTGGGCGGGTACCACGAAGGAGGTCCCGCGCAGGCCGAGCGGCCGGATGATGCGCTCGTCCAGCACCTCCGGGTACGGCCGGCCGGTGAGGTGCTCGACCGCCAGGCCCATCAGCACGTAGTCGGTGTTGGAGTAGGAGTAGCGGCTGCCGGGGGTGTACTGCACGCCGTGCCCGACCGACATCGCCACCAGCTCGCGCGGGTCGTAGACCTTGGTGCGGATGCGCGCCTCGAACGCGCTGGTGGTCTCCTCACCGGCCTGCTCCAGCAGGTCGTTGGTGTGGTCGTAGACGCCGGCCCGGTGCTCCAGCACCTGGCGGCCCGTCATGGTCCAGGCCTCCGGCAGGGTGCCTTCGGGAAGGTACTCGCGCAGCGGCCGGTCGAGGTCGATCCGGCCCTCCTCCGCCAGCTGCATCACGAGAACGGCGGCGAACATCTTGCTGTTGCTGCCGACCCGGAACCTCCACGAGGAGTTCATCGGGGTCCCGTCCAGGTCGGCCAGGCCGACACTCACCGAGCGGGTCCGGTCGGCGCCGCCGTGGTCGCGGATCACCGCGAAGGCGCCCGGGGCACCGGCCGTCGTGGTGGCCTGGAGGGCGGCGCGCACACCGGCGAGGTCGGGGGCGGGCGCGTCGGTGGTGGCCTGGCCGGCCGCCGCGGCGGGCAGGGCACCGGTCGCCACCAGGACGGCGCCGGCGGCGGCCACCGCGAGCGGACGCAGAAGGCTGGTCTTCGCCATGTTCCTCGGTTCTCTCGTCAGCTGACGCGGTGTCGGACCGCGTCGTTCGGAGATCACTATCACCAGCCCGGGCGGTTGATGGCAATGTGAACCGGTTCGCCCGTATTTCCCGTTGTCGGTGGCGAGTTCGGCGGTCGCACCGTTCGTTTCCCGCTCCGGGGCCAAGGTTTCACCTGCCGTCGTCTACCCGCGTCGACGGACGCGCCCCATGCTGTTCGGGCGCTTTCGCGCACTCCGGCGCGCTCCGGTGCTCCCCTCGCCGGCCGCGGAGGCACCTCCCGTCCCGGGCCCGGCTCGCCGGGCCGTCTGCTACCCGAGGAATTGTCATGACTTCGTCCATGAAGCCCCTGAACCCCCGCTCCCGCCGCACCGCGACCGCGATCGGTTCCGCCGTCGCCCTGGTCGCCGCCTCCGCCGGCCTCTGGGCGGCCACCGCCACCACCGCCCAGGCCGCCGCGCTGCCCACGCCCGACCACATCGTCGTCGTGGTGATGGAGAACCACGCCTACACCCAGGTCATCGGCAGCAGCAGCGCCCCGTACATCAACAACACCCTGAAGGCGGGCGGCGCCAACCTCACCCAGTCCTTCGGCATCACCCACCCGAGCGAGCCGAACTACTACGCGCTGTTCTCCGGTTCCACCCAGGGCACCGTCGACGACAGCTGTGTGACGGTCGGCGGCTTCCAGGCCGCCAACCTCGCCTCCGAGGTCATCGCCGCCGGCAAGACCTGGGCCAGCTACAACGAGTCCCTGCCCAGCCAGGGCAGCACCGTGTGCAGCAGCGGCAGCTACGCCCAGAAGCACAACCCGTGGTTCGGCTTCGGCAACGTCCCGCTCAGCTCGGCGAAGACCTTCGCCCAGTTCCCGACCGACTACAGCACCCTGCCGAACGTCTCCTTCGTGGTGCCGAACCTCTGCAGCGACATGCACGACTGCTCGGTCGGCACCGGCGACACCTGGATCAAGAACAACCTCGGCGCGTACGCCGCCTGGGCCCAGACCCACAACAGCCTGCTGGTCGTCACCTTCGACGAGGACAACAAGCTGTCCGGCAACCGGATCCCGACCGTGATCTACGGCGCCCACGTGACGCCCGGCAGCAGCAGCTCCACCACCTACAACCACTACAACGTGCTGCGCACCCTGGAGGACCTGGCCGGCGCCGCCGGCCACGCGGGCAACGCGGCCTCCGCCGCCGACATCACCGGCATCTGGAACTGAGCCACGTCACGGTGATCAGGGCTTGACCCGAGCCCGAGCCCGAGCCCGAGCCCGGGCCGGTGGCCGCTCGGCCATCGGTTCGGGCGCGGTGTCGGAGGTGGTCCCGGTCGCGGGCCGCGCGCTGTGCCTGCGCACCCCGGGCACCGCCGCCGTGCCCGCGCAGACCAGCGTCACCAGCGCCGCGGCCGCCAGCAGCGGCACCCGGCTGCCCCAGGCGTCGGCGGCGAGCGGCGCCAGGGCGTACCCGAGCGGGGCCGCGCCCAGCGAGAGCAGCCAGTCGTACGAGGTGACCCGGGCCAGGGCCCCGGCCGGGACGTCCTGCTGCACCACTGTCTGCCACACCGGGTTCAGGAAGCCCAGCCCGGCCATCGCCACCGCCTGCGCGGCCACCGCGAGGGGCGCCGGGGCCGGGACGGCCAGCGCGAGCAGCGGCAGCCCGTACAGCGCGAGCGCGAGGTTGCCGGCCAGCACCGGGCGGCGGGGGCGGACGCGTCCGGCGATCAGTGAGCCGACCAGCAGACCCACCGCCCCGGCCTGGGTGAGCGCCACCCAGGCGCCGTCGCCGCCGAGGCGGGTGGTGGCGATCAGCGGGCCGAGGGTGAGCAGCACGGCGCTCGCGCCGTTCCACACGCCGTGGGCGATCAGGCTGGTCCAGTACCAGTCCCGGGAGCGCACCTCGCTCCAGCCCTCGGCGAGGTCCCGGAGCAGCGAGCGCGGTTCGGCGGTGGCGCTCTCAGCGCTCTGGGCGCGGTCGACGGTGAGCCGGGTGAGCAGCGCGGCGCTCACCGCGAAGGAGGCGCCGTCCAGCACGAACGCCCAGCCGGGCCCCGCCGTGTACACCAGCAGCCCGGCCAGCGCGGGGCCGCCGAGGCGCGCGGCGCCGGTCGCGGCGCCGAGCAGGGCGTTGGCCCGCAGTCGCAGCTCGCCCCGGACGGTGGCCGCGACATTTTGGCAACGAATATTTTGCTGCCGTCGCTTCAGGCTTTGTAGACTCCTTCCATGGCCGAGCACCACCACCAGCAGGACACCCCGCCCCGTGACTGGACGGACGGCCACGTCGACCGCTGGCAACCGGTACTGCCCGGCCTCGACCCGGACATCGAGGCCTCCGTGACCCGGATGTCGCGGCTCACCCGCCACCTCGGCCGGGTCCGCGAACAGGGCGTCGCCGACTACGGCCTGCACAAGCACGAGTTCGACACCCTGCACGTGCTCGCCGGCCGCGGCGGCCACGCCGCCCCCTCCGACCTCCGGGCCGACCTCAACCTCGCCCCGGCCTCGGTCACCGGCCGGCTGGAGACCCTGGAGCGGCGCGGCTTCGTCCTGCGCACGCCGTCCACCGAGGACCGCCGGAAGGTCGACATCGTGCTGACCGAGGCCGGGCGGGCCGCCTGGCGCGAGGCCCTGGACGTGGTGGGCCGGGAGGAGCTGCGGCTGCTGGGCGTGCTGTCCGAGAAGGAGCGGCGCGCCCTGGCGGACCTGCTGCGGAAGGTGATGCTGGCTCAGGAGGGCGAGGGGTAGGACCCCGGTCCCGGCCGCCGGGGTCGACCCGTGGTGCCCGTCCCTGGTATCGATGGGGCGTGCGATTCGAACGTGTGCCGGTGCCGGAGGGCGTGGGGGCTCGGCCCCGGGACGGGCGGGGCTACCCGGTGCCCGCGATCACACCGTGGCAGGGCGACGTGCCGCAGTTCGCGCTGACCGACCACGGGCGCAGCGCCGACTGCGCGCTGGAGCGCCGGTGCTCGGTGTGCGGGCGGTTCATGGAACGCGGACCGGTGTGGCGGGTGGTCGGCGCCGCCGAGAGCGAGGCGATCGCCGGGGCGCTCGCGGCCGGGCAGCCGTACCGCAACCTCGCGCCCACCATGGAGGGCCCCGGCCACCGGGCCTGCATGCTCTACGCCGCCATGGTCTGCCCGTACCTGGCGCGCCCCAACGCCCGGCGGCGGGCGAGCGCCGAGGGCCCTGCCGACGAGCTGACCTCGGCCGCCGTCCGGGGTGCGGCGCGCGGCGGCGCGGGCGCGGTGGTCGGGTTCGGCGACTACGAGTACGCGGTCACCGAGACCCGGGTGCTGTTCCGCTTCCTCGACGTGGTCGAGTTCCTGCCGCACGAGTCGGCCGACGAACACCTGGCCGAGCTGCGCGCCGAGTTGGCGAAGCCCTCGTAGGGCCCGCCGGCCCGGCCGGCGGGAAGCGCCGACCGGGCCGACGGGCGGGGCGTCGGGGGTCAGACCGCCCGGGTCTGCGCCCAGTCGTAGAGGCGGTGGGCGCCGTCCGCTAGGCGGGTGGCGTACGCCGTTTTGACCGGGCCGCCCGCGAGTTCCTCGGAGGTGGTGGTGACGCCGACGAGGGTGCCGGTCCCGGTGCCGGGGTCGAACCCGGTGAAGTGGGGGCCGCCGCTGGCCCCGTGCGACATGTCGCAGGGCTCGCCCCACAGCAGCGGGGCCAGAGGGCCGGGCCGGGCCGGTCCGGCGCAGTGGATCATGCGCGAACCGGTGTACTTGCCGTCGGGATCGTTCAGCCGGTCCTTCGGATACCCGAAGGCGTGGACGAACTCGCCCTCGGCGGGCGGGGTGAATGCGATCCGCTGGGCACCGGTGACGTCCGCGATCCGCCGCCCCTCGGCCGAACGGTTCGCGACCAGGACCCCGGTGTCGTGGCCGGCCACGGCGACGTCGTCCGACCCGGTGCCGCCCGGAGCGGCGTCCCAGTGGGAGGAGGTGGCCATGGTCCTGATGCTGAAGCCGCCGAGCGGCTTGGTCCCGTTGCGGTAGCCGGGCACGAAGTAGAGGTTGTGGTTCCAGGTGTCGTCGGCCGTGGGGGCCCCGACGCCCCGCAGGCAGTGCGCCGCCGTGACGACGGTGCTGCGGTTGGAGCTGTTGACGACGGTCGCGGTGCAACTGCCGTCGTAGCCGTCGGAGAAGGTGAAGAAGAGCCGCCCGACGCTCCGGTTCACCGCTCCGCCGTGGGTCCACACGGCCCCGGGGTCGGGGGTGTCCGCGGGCAGCGGCCGCGGGTCGTCGGGCGTGTTGTCGTCCGCGGGGACGGGCGTGATCTCGGGGACCATGGCGCCCGCCAGCCTCATCCGGTCGGGCGTCCAGTAGGCGTCGATCCGGTCGCGCTCCTGCGCGGTGACGGCGCCGGCGTGCGTCGTGACGGTTTCCCGTTCCGCGGCGAGGGCCGTGCTCGGCAGCAGCGCCGCCGCCGTGGCGGCACTCAGCAGGAGGGCGCCCACGGCGGCGAGCCTGCGGGGCAGTGTGCGGTCGGTGGCTGACGTTCCAGGTGTCTTCGGCATGTGCGGCACCGTAGGCGCGGGACGTCAGGCTTCCGTGTGGAGCGGGTTTCGGTCCGCCGTCGAAAGGATCAGGTTCCGGTAACGGCGTTTCGGCCTCGTATCGGTGACCGCCACCGTGGCTGACCGGCCATCAGGGGCTGTAGGACGGCAGGCCCTTGATGGTGGAGACCTGGGTCGGTGCGGCCGAGCCGTCGGCGGGCAGGGTGCTGATGCCGTCGGGGGTGCGGACCGCGATGGTCTTGCCGTCGGGGGACCAGGCGGGCTCGGTGTAGTCCGTGGTGGCCGACGGGGTGAGGTCCTTCTCGGCCTTCTGGTCGCTCTGCGCGGAGCGGGTGAACAGGTGGTCGTGGCCGTTCACCGAGCGGACGAAGACGACGTGCTCGCCGTCCGGGGAGAGGGCCGGCTGCGAACCCTTGCCCAGGTCCCGGGTCACGGGACGGATGTAGTCGTCGTACAGGTACACCTCGTTGGCCGGGGTGTTGGCGTAGACGATCTCGCCCCGGTGGCCGCCCGCGTTGGCCCAGGTGTTGCCGGTCTGCGGCGGCTGCGGCAGCGGATCGCCGCCGCCCTCGGAGATGCGCGGGGTGAGTACCTCGGGGGTGGCGCCGGGGGACTTGGTGAGGGCCTTCGCCAGCCGCAGCGTGCCGCCCTTCTCGGAGGTGAAGACGATGGCGGCGTACCGCTCCAGCGCCTCGGCGCCGGCGGTGACGCTCGGGTCGGCGGTGGCGTGCTGCCAGGTCGGGTGGGACCAGGTCTCGCCACCGGGGTTCCTGGCGAGGAGGACCTTGCCGCTCCCGTCCGGGTTGGCGGTCATCAGGTCGCCGTTGCCGTTGACGAAGGCGGCCTTCCTGCCGTCGGGGGACCAGGCCAGGTCGCGGACGACGGTGCCGAAGTCGACGGTGGCGCCGTTCAGCGCGACCGTGCTGGTGCCGGTGGAGATGGTCAGGTGGTTGGCGGCCGAGGTGCCGTTGACCACCTTGCCGCCGGGCGTGGCACTGCCGGAGGGGGCGGGAGCGCCGGGCGCGGTCGTCCCCGGCGCCGCCGTCCCGGGGGAGGTGCCGGTCGGGGCGGCGGTGGGGGCGGAGTCGCCGTTCTCGGGGCCACAGGCGGAGACCAGGACGGCGCCGACGCTGACCACCAGGGCGATCGCCGCGGTGGTGCCGAACCGGTTTCGCGCGGAGCTGTTGTGCACGGACATCTTCCAGGTCCCCCTCGGGTGCTGTTCGCTTCCGACGGGGAGCCTCGCAGGGCGAGGTCAGCGGTGGATGCGTGCCGCGTCACAGCCGTGGAACAGCGCGGGTGCGCCGTGGCCCCGCGGGGGTGTCGTTCAGAGGCCGAGTTCGGTGAGGCCCGGGTGGTCGTCGGGGCGGCGGCCGAGCGGCCAGTGGAACAGCCGCTCCTCGGCGCCGATCGGCAGGTCGTTGATGGAGGCGTACCGGCGGGCCATCAGGCCGTTCCGGTCGAACTCCCAGTTCTCGTTGCCGTAGGAGCGGTACCAGCGGCCGGCGTCGTCGTGCCACTCGTAAGCGAAGCGCACCGCGATGCGGTCGCCGCCGTAACGAAAGAAAGTGCAGGCCAGAATAGCCACACAGAGAACTCCGCCGCTGCGCGGCTCCGAGTCCCCCATTCCTCCCCCGGCTGAAACCGGGGGCATCCTGGGATAGATCTGGTGAAGGCGAGGTCCCACCCGGAGGCCGCCGGCCGCCCGGCGATCCCGGCGCCGATACCGACCGTCCGGCCCACTCCCGTCACCAGGGCTACCGGGCGGGGGAGTTGCGGCGTCGGGTGGTCCCGATGGGGCGTCATGAGGTGCGATCGTCGCGGGCCGAACCGTCCCGGGCAGGTGCTTTTCGGCCGAACGCGCGTTTATCGCCTGTTGATCACCTCCGCCTAGCCTCGGGCGTATGGACGAGAGAGTGGTCGAACGGCCGGGGGCGCTGCCCGAGGGACGGATGACGGAGCAGGACACCGAGCGGTTCCGGCAGCTGCTGGCACGGCTGGAGGACTCGCTGGCGGTGGACCGGAAGGTGGCGGGGCGCAATGCCTGAGTGCGCCGAGCTACGCCCGGTGGCGGTGCGGCCGGTGGCGGTCCTGCCGCTCTGGCGGCGGGCCGAGGCCGAGGGCCACCGGAACGCGGACCGGTCCGGGGTGCTGCGGGGGCACCCCGGGCCGGTGGCGGACGGTCAGGGCGGGCCGGGCGGTCGGAGCGGGAGGGCCGGCGCGGCGCCGGAGGACTGACCGTCCGTCAGCAGCTGCAGTCGCAGCAACAGCCGTCGCAGCAGTCGCATCCGTCACAGCAATTGCAGCAGTCACAGCAGCCGGAGCAGTCGCAGCAGTCGGGGCAGTCGACGTCGTGCCGCTCGCAGAAGCCCTTGCGGCGCTCACGGCTGAACGGGTCGTTGTGGTCGCAGCAGAGCAGCTGGCAGCTGCAGGCCATCAGCGCCCACATCGCGCACCCGGCGAGCAGGTTGCGCGGGTTCGGCGGCTTCTCGCCGGGCGGGGTGAAGCCCGGGCCCTGCGGCACCCACGGCGGGACCGGCGCCTGGTCCGGCGGCGTCTGCTGCGGCGGCGCCTGGTGCGGGTGCTCGCCGCTGGCGGTGCCCGCCGCCTCGGGGCGGCGGCAGCTCGCCGTGTGCCGGGAGTGCCCGAAGACCCGCTCCACCGCGCGCTCGGTCTCGTGCGCGAGCAGCACGTGCACCAGGGCGCGGTCGGTCAGTTCGACCTCGCGCAGCGCGAGCCGGATGCCGTGGACGGCGTCGCGGCAGAGCCGTTCGGCCTCGGCGCGGTCGGTGCCGGTGGCGGTCAGCGGGTTCCAGGCGCCCGAGGCCGCGTCGGCGGCCTGGTCCTCGGCGGCGTCGAGGAGGTGGGCGAGCCGGCCGAACAGCCGGCCGGCTTCGGCGAGCGGGGCGGCGTTGCCGGGGCGCCCGGCGATCACCGCGGTGTGCGCGAAGGCGGCCGAGGTGGCGGTCTCGGTGGGCTCGGTGACCAGCAGGACGGACCCGCCGGGCCGCAGCGAGCGCTCCAACTCGCCCTGCCGGTGGGCCGCGTCGAGCAGCACGGCGGTGTCGAAGCCGACGGTCGAGGCGCTGCCCGTGCTCTGCCGGTCCCAGCGCCGGGTGACGGCACGGGCCCCGACGGCGACCGGGCGGCGGGCGAAGACGCCGTCGCGGTCCTCGACGTGGTCGCGGATCTTGACCGAGGCGAGCGCCAGCGAGACGGCGGCGGCGAGCCGGGCGCCTTCTCCCTTGGCGACGGAGGCGGTCCGCATGCCGCGCAGCGGGCACGGCCCGGCGGTGCGGCGCCGGGAGGAGTCCTCCCGGGCGGCCTGGGCCTCGACCAGCACGGAGATGATCAGGCCGTCGTAGTTGGTCGCCGTCCGGGCGAGCTGCCCGTGGTCGTCCCGCAGTGCGAGGCAGAGCCCGCACAGGTGGGCCATCCAGGAGGTCTGCAAGTGCTCGGACAATCGGTGCCTGCACGGTCTGATGATGCCGAACACGCTGGTCCCCCTCGCCTCACGGGCCGCCGACCGGCCACGATTCGCCGCACATCATATGATCGGCGCCCCTTCCGGGCCGAAGGTCCGTCAAGCCGCGACCCGGCTGAAGGGGTGGCCGCGCGCCCCGCCCCGACCGCTGCGCGCCCCGCCCCGGCTGCCGGGTGCGCCGGGCAGGACACCTCCGACTCGGGCGCCGATCCGTGGAGCGGCCCGCCCCCGACAGTCGGCAGGCGTCTGTACTCGGCTTCCTCCCCACGATCCCGTTCGCTCCTCGACTCTTGCGCCGTCGCGTGGATGGCGTATCTTGAACGCGTTCAATTGAACGCGTTCAAAGGGGGGTGTCGCGGGTGACCGAGTATCGGCGGGTGCCGGCCTGCCAATGGGGGTGGGCCGTGGCCGCGGTGGTGGTGGCGGTGATCGGGGCGGGCCTGGGGATCGCCGTCGCGACGTACTTCGGCGCGCTCTTCGCGATCACCGCGATGGTGGCCGCCTCCCCGCTCGCCCTTCGGGAGAGTCCGAAGACCTTCGCCCGGGTGTGCCTTTCCGTCGGGACGGGCCTGCTGGTCTGGGCGCTGATCGGCATCATCGTGGGAATGTTCGTGTTCATCCCGGCGGCCCTGCTGCTGTTCGTCGCCTCCTTCGCGGCCCGCGGCAACCGGCCCGGCGCATGGTTCGCGCTGGCCGTACCCCTGGCGGGTGCGGCGGCAGTGGTGGCGTTCGTGGCACTGGTCGTCCGCGGGTAGCGCGACCCGGACAGCGAACCGCCGCCCGCCTGCCACGCGGCTGCCGCGGTCGTGGAGGTGTGACTCCACACCTTCCGCGGCTGCGGTCGGCCGGTTTCGGCCGACGCCCGCCACTCGGTGGCGCCGGCCAGGCGGAGTCGTGTGCCCGGCTCGGTGAGTGGATCTCACATCCGGGATAGCATCGCGAATATGGGAATCGAAACGGCCGCCGACGAGCGGCTGGCGCAACGGCTCGCCGAGCTGAGGCTGGAACGCGGGTGGACCCTGGAGGAGTTGGCGCGGCTGGCGGACGTCAGCCGGTCGACGCTGTCCCGGGTGGAGCGGGCGGAGGTCAGCCCGACGGCCGCGCTGCTCGGGCGGCTGTGCGCCGTCTACGGGCGCACCATGTCGCGGCTGCTCGCCGAGGTGGAGTCCGGCCCGGCCCCGCTGCTGCGGGCCGGGGAACAGCAGGTGTGGCGGGACGAGACGACCGGGTTCGTCCGCCGTTCGGTCTCGCCGCCGCACGGCTCGCTGCGGGCGGAGATCATCGAGGGCCGGTTGCCGGCCGGCGCGGACATCGCCTACGACCGAGCCTGCACGCCCGGCCGGGAGCATCACCTCTGGCTGTTCGAGGGGCGATTGGAACTGACCGTGGACGGCGCGGCGCAGCCGCTCGGCCCCGGCGACTGCCTGCGCTACGTCGGCGGCACCAGCCGCTTCCGCAGCCTCGGCCCGGGCGAGGCCCGGTACGCGCTGGTGGTGGTCGAGCCGTGAGCGCCGCCACCGGCCCGATAGCCGAGGAGCCCGAGGAGCCCAAGGAGCCCGAGGAGCCCATGGAAAGCAAGCAGCCCGAGGAATCCAAGGAGCGCTTCGACGCCGCCGGGCGCCGGGTCCTGCTGGTCTGCGTCGCGGGTGGCTTCACCACGCTGCTCGACCAGTCCGTCCTCAACACCTCCATCCCCGCCCTGCGCGAGACCCTGCACGCCGGGCCCGCCGACCTCCAGTGGATCGTCGCCGGCTACTCGCTCGCCTTCGGCCTCGCGCTGATCCCCGGCGGGCGGCTGGGCGACGTCAAGGGCCGCAAGTGGTTCTTCGTCACCGGCCTGGCCCTGTTCACCCTGGTCAGCCTGGTCTCGGCGACCGCCACCGAGCCCGGCGTGCTGGTCGCCGCCCGGCTGCTCCAGGGCGCGGGCGCCGGCCTGGTCAACTCCCAGATGATCGGCACCCTCCAGGACGTCTTCGACGGCCAGCTGCGGGCCCGCGCCCTCGGCATGTACGCCGTCACCGGCGGCCTCGCCTTCGCGCTCGGACCGCCGATCGGCGGCGCGGTACTGGCCCTGGCCGGCCCCGAGCACGGCTGGCGGCTGACCTTCCTGCTCAACGTTCCCTTCGGCCTCGCCACCGTCGCCCTGGCGGCCCGTCACCTGCCGAAGCCCCGCCCCAGTTCCCGGAACGCCGACCTCGACATCCTCGGCCTGCTGCTGGTCGGGGCGCTCACCCTGGCGCTGATGCTGCCCTTCGTCCGGCCGCCCGGCTGGACCGGCTGGCTCGCCTTCGCGGCCGCCGCCCTGCTGCTGCTCGGCGCGCTCGCCGGGTGGCAGCGCCGCTACGCCCGCACCGGCGGCCACCCGCTGATCCACCCGGCCCTGACCCGCTCCGCACCGTACGCGCTCGGGACGGCCACCGCGATGGCCCAGTTCGGCTCCTCGCTCGCCGCCTCGCTGGTCCTGACCATGTTCCTCCAGGACGGCCTGGGCCTCTCCCCGATGGGCGCCGCGCTGGTCGCCCTGCCCTCCGCCGTGGCCATGGGCGTCGCCTCAGCGCTCGCCTGGCGGGTCGTCCAGCGCTACGGCCGACGCACCGTCACCGTCGGGATGACCGGCTCCGCGCTCGCCATACTGCTCAGCGGACTGCTCGCGCTCTGGGCGCCCGTCACCGTCCTGCCCTGGCTGCTGGCGCTGCTGCAACTGCTCGGCGGCGCCTCGGTCGGCCTGATGGGCTCCACCAACCAGGCGTACGTGCTGCGCCACGCGCCCGCCGAGGCGGCCGGGGTGAGCGGGGCGATCCTGCAGATGGCCCAGCGGATCGCGGCGGCCGTCGCGGTCTCGGCACTGTCCGGGGTCTATCTGCGGGAGACCGCCGGGGGCGGCGGGCACCGCTCCGCCTTCCTGACCGCGAGCGTGGTGTGCGCCGCGGTGGCCGGACTCGCCGTCCTGGCCTCGGTGTTCGCCGGCCGAGCCACGGCCCGGGAACAGCGAGAAGACGGACCGGTCGCGCTGAGCCGAGGGCGAACGCCGGTCCGCTAGGCGGTGGTCGGTGCGTACCGTGGCAGGCATGACCGACGTACGGAACCGGACCGTGGACCTGCCCGGGGTGACGCTCGCCTACCGCGAGAGCGGACGGCCCGACGGACCGCCCCTGGTCCTGCTGCACGCGCTCGGCGAGCGCGCCGCCGACTGGGACACCGTCCTGCCCGACCTCGCCCCCGCCCACCGGGTGTTCGCGCTCGACCTGCGCGGCCACGGCGACAGCGCCCGCACCGCCGCCTACTCGCTGGAGGCGATGCGGGACGACGTGCTGTCCTTCCTCGACGCCCTCGGGCTCGCCCGCGTCGACCTGGTCGGCCACTCGATGGGCGGCGCCGTCGCCCACCTGCTCGCCGAGGCCGCGCCGGAGCGGGTCGACCGGCTGGTCCTGGAGGAGATCCCCGCGCTGTACCCGCGCCCGGTGAGCGTGTTGCCCGAGGACCCGGCGCAGGACGTGCACTTCGACTGGGCGATGGTCCGGGCGGTCAAGGCCCAGTTCGACGCTCCCGACCCGGCCTGGCGGGCGGGGCTGGCCCGGATCACCGCCCGCACCCTGGCGGTGGCCGGCGGCCCGGCCAGCCCCGTCCCGCAGGAGCGGATCGCCGAACTCGCCCGGCTGATCCCGGACTGCCGCCTGGTCACCGTCGAGGCCGGGCACCTGGTGCACGGTGCCCGGCCCGCCGAGTTCGTCGCCGCGGTGGCGCCGTTTCTAGGGCGTGTCTGACAATTCCCGTCGGGCGCGCGACGCCAATTGTCAGACACGCCCTGGCCCCGGTGAGCTGCCGGGCCGCTTCTGCCGGAAGGGTCAGACGCCGTGCTCGGCGGGCAGCCGCCCGCTGCGCACCGCCGTCAGCAGGTCGGCGTGGTCGGCCTCGGTGCGGTCCGCGTAGGCCACCGCGAAGGCGGCGACCGCCTCGTCCAGCGCCTCGCTCTTGCCGCAGTACCCGGCCAGCAGGCCCGGGTCGGCGGTGTGCGAGTGCGCCCGGGCCAGCAGGGTGCCGGTGATCCGGGCGTAGTCGTCCAGCTGGGCCGGCAGCAGCGCGGCCGGGTCGACGCTGCCCTTGCGGTTGCGGAACTGCCGCACCTGGTAGGGGAGTCCGTCGACGGTCGTCCAGCCCAGCAGGGTGTCGCTGACCACCTGCATGTGCTTCTGGCCGAGCACCACCCGGCGGCCCTCGTGCCCGTCCGCCGGCTGCGGCCCGTTCGGCAGGTACGGCAGCAGGGCGGAGGGGCGGGCCTCCTTCACCTGCAGCACCAGCGGCTGGTCCCGGTGGTCGGTGAGCAGCACCACGTACGAGCGGGTGCCCACACTGCCGGTGCCCACCACCCGGAACGCCACGTCCTGTACCCGGTAGCGGGACAGCAGGGTGCGCACCTCGGCCGGCACCGTCTCGACGTACGGGCCGAGCGCGTGCGCGACGGCGCGGGCGGTCGCGTCGGTGACCTCGGTGAGCACCGGGGCAGCGGCCGTGAAGCGCCAACCGCCGTCCGCGGTCCGGGCGGTGTTGCGGGCGGCGAACCGCGCGCTGGTGTTGCCGAGTGCCTTCGCGCCGACCTTTCGCAGTACGTCGGCGAGGTCGTGCGCCTCGGCGAAGGAGACCAACTGCTCGTCCGCGATGGCGTTCCAGGCGTCCAGCCCGGGCAGCTTGGCGAGCGTGCGCACGGTCCGGCGGTACGAGCCGGCGGCGTGCTGGGCGGCCTCGCGCGCGGTGCTCTCGCTCGCCCCGGCCTCCCGGGCGGCCAGCACCAGGCTGGCAGCGAGCCGCTTGAGGTCCCACTCCCAGGGGCCGGGGACGGTCTCGTCGAAGTCGTTGATGTCCAGGACGAGTTGGCCGCGGGCGTCGCCGTACAGGCCGAAGTTCGCGGCGTGCGCGTCCCCGCACAGCTGCGCGCCCACCCCGGTCACCGGCGTGCCCGCGAGGTCGGCGGCCATCAGCCCGGCCGACCCGCGCAGGAACGCGAACGGACTGGCGGCCATCCGGCCGACCCGGATCGGTACCAGTCGGGCTATTCGGCCCGAGTTGGAGGCCTCCAGCGCGGTCACGGCCGTCGGCCGGCCGGGCGCGGGGGAGAACTCCGCGTGCCGCTCCCGGGGCACCTGCGTCCGCAGCTCCTTGCCGCGCGCCCGCGCCTGCCCGTCCTGCGCCGAGGCGAACCCGGCCACCGCGAACCCGCGCCGGGTCCGCCCGTCCCGCCCCGCCGTCGGCCGCGGTTGCGCCTCGGCCGCCTCGGCCCCACCCACGTGCGCCACTTTCCCTGCCCGTCCCTTCCGGTCCTCACCCCGCCCGCGACCTGCGCGGACGTTCGTCGGGGGGAGTGACGTACGGCGGTGCGCGGTGGTTCCGGGGGACGGGGGTCCGCTTGTGGCGCGAAGGGGTGGCGCGGGGGCGAAGGGGGGCGTGTGGGGCGTGGGGGTGGCGCTGTGGCGTGGGTGAACGACCGGGGGCGGGGGTTCGCTTGTGGCGCGAAGGGTGGTGCACGGGGCCGGACATGGCGCGGGGGCGGGGAGGGGTGTGTGGGGTGAAGGGGTAGCGTGGGGCGGGTGGACGATCTCGGGGGGAACGGTCTTCGGGTGCACCGGCGCACGCGCCTGGCGGCCGCTTCGGCGGCGATGCTGACCGTGGCGGCCGGGCTGGGCGTGCGGGCGGTGCTGGGCGGGGACTTCGCCAAGTACGCCGGGGACGCGCTCTACACCGTCCTGCTGTACGCCCTGCTCGTGCTGGCCGTGCCGAGGGTGCGCCCCGGCCGCGCCGCCGTCCTGGCCGCCGGGCTCAGCTGGGCGGTGGAGCTGTTCCAGCTCACCGGCCTGCCGGACGACTGGGGGCGGCACAGCACGCCGGCCCGGCTGGTGCTGGGCTCGACCTTCAACCCGCCGGACCTGCTCTGGTACCTGGTCGGCGCGGGCTGCGCCGGGGTGTTCCACCGGGTGCTGCGGACCTCCCGGGCCGCGGCACCCGGCGGATCGGCCTGACGATCCGTCAGAGCGGGAGCAGCTCCGGCCGCTTGGGCTCGACGTGGTCGCCCGAGGACTCGCCGCGCAGGCGCCGGCCGACCCAGGGCAGCAGGTGCTCGCGGGCCCACTGGATGTTCTCCCGCCGCTGGTCGGCGGGGGTGAGCGCGCGGGCGTCCGGCCACGGGGCCTCCGGGTCCTGCTCGGTGCGCAGGCCCAGCGAGCGCGCGGCCAGCAGGGCGACCCGCTGGTGGCCCTCGGGGGACAGGTGCAGGCGGTCCTCGCTCCATGCGCGGCGGTCCTGGACCGCGCGCAGCGACCACAGGTCGGCCACCTTGCAGCCGTTGCGGTCGGCGATGGCGCGCACGTGCCCGTTGTAGGTGGCGATCTTGCCGCGCAGGTGCTTCAGCAGCGGCACGTCCTTGGTGTCGAAGCCGGTGCAGATCAGCACTGTCCCGGCGTTCTCGGCGAGTTGGACGACGGCGGCCTCGAAGCGCTCGGCCACCTCGTCCGGGTCGCTGCCCGGCCGGAGGATGTCGTTGCCGCCCGCGCAGAAGGTGGCCAGGTCGGGCTGGAGGCGGCGGACCTGCGGCACCTGCTCGGCGGTGATCTGGTCCAGCAGCCGGCCGCGCACCGCGAGGTTGGCGTAGCGGAAGGCGCCCGTCGGGCGCCCGTCGGCGAGTATTCCGGCCAGGCGGTCGGCCCACCCGGCGAACCTGCCATCGACGCCGGGGTCGTTCAGACCCTCGGTGAAGCTGTCCCCGAGAGCGGCATACGAATCAAGGTCAAGGGTCTCCTGGAGATTCGGCATGAAAGAGATAGTTCACCCAATCAAGTGACCTACGCCACCGTAGGTGACCCCGGCGGCACGTGAGATGGGCCACGTGCCCTCGTCGGCCGCTTCCGCCCACAGAGGCCCCGTCCCCGGAAAGCACAAGATCCGCACCCCCTTCCGCTTTCCGGCCGGTCCGGCGGATGCTCGAAGGGAGCGGTCGCTCCGGCCGCCGTCCTTCTGGGGGAAGGCATCCATGACCACCGACCCGCGCTCCGAACGGCCCGAGAACTGGTCCATCGACGACCGGTGCACCAACTGTGACGTCGCCCGGCAGCTGGCGCCCGGCCTGATCCGCGAGCACGGGGGCCGCTCCGAGCTGGTCCGCCAGCCGCGCGACCAGGCCGAGCGCCGGCAGCTGCTCGCCGCCGCCCACGCCTGCCCGACCCGCTCCATCCGCCCCGGCACCGGGCCGCTGGACCCGGCCGGGGACCCGTTCCCGCTGGCCCTCGCCGACGACCTGCTGCTGCTCGGTCGCAACTCCCGCCGCACCGCGGGCGCCAACTCCTACCTCTGCCGCCGCCCGAACGGCTGGGTGATGGTCGACACGCCGCGCTACAGCGAGGCCCTCGCGGCCCGGTACACCGCGCTCGGCCCGGTCACCGACGTCCTGCTCACGCACCGCGACCACGCTGCGCACGGCCGGGCGTACGCCGACCGGTTCGGCGCCCGGCTCTGGATCCACGAGGGCGACCTGGAGGCCGCCCCCGACGCCGACCGGGTGCTGCGCGGCACCGGGCCGACGGAGATCTCGCCCGGCCTGGTCGCCCACCCGTTCCCCGGCCACACCCGGGGCAGCGTGCTCTTCCTCGCGGACGAGCGGTACTGCTTCAGCGGCGACAGCATGTACTGGTCCCGCACCACCGGGGACATCGAGGTGGTGGAGTCGGTGACCTGGTACTCGATCGAGGAGCTCGCCGCCTCGCTGCGGCGCGGCCTCGGCGTGCTGCGCTTCGAGTGGCTGCTGCCCGGCCACGGCGACCGGCGCCGGATGCCCGCCGAGGAGGCGGACCGCCGGCTGCGGGCGCTGGCCGAGCGGTGCCGGGAGCTGCGGCCCGTGCCCGTGGACTTCAGTGCGGTCCGCTGGTAGCGACGGCCCGCCGGTAGCAGCGGCCGGGGCCCGGTGCGCCGGAGGCCCTGTGCGCCGGTGCCTGCGCCGGGTGCGCGGGGGCGTGCGACCGCTGGGAGCGCCGGCCCGGGTGTGCGAACGGTGCCGCCGGGGCAGCCGCCTTGGGAACGAAGGTGTTCGGCCCCGTGAACCCCGAACTCCGTGCGACGAACTCCCCGCGACCCAAGGATGGTTGAGCCATGCCCACACAGCCCCCGGAGCGCCACGCCCGGCCGCGTCGCTACCTGATGTGCCGGCCGACGCACTTCACCGTGGACTACGCGATCAACCCGTGGATGGACCCCACCCAGCCCACCGACACCGCGCTTGCCCTGCGCCAGTGGGAACGGCTCTACTGGACGTACCGCCGGCTCGGCCACACCGTCGAACTGATCGACCCGGTGCCCGGCCTGCCCGACATGGTGTACGCCGCCAACGGCGCCACCGTGCTGGACGGCCGGGCCCTGGTCGCCACCTTCCGCCACCCGGAGCGGGCCGCCGAGTCGCAGGCCTACCAGGCCTGGTTCCGCGAGCACGGCTACCGGGAGGTGCGCCGGGCCGGCCACGTCAACGAGGGCGAGGGCGACCACCTGGTGGTGGGCCGACGGGCGCTCGCCGGGACGGGCTTCCGCACCTCGCGCGCCGCGCACGCCGAGGCCGGGGAGCTGTTCGGCGTGCCGGTGGTCAGCCTGACCCTGGTCGACCCGCGCTTCTACCACCTGGACACCGCACTGGCGGTGCTCACCGACGACCATGTCATGTACTACCCGGAGGCCTTCGACGCCGACAGCCGCTCGGTGCTGCGCGCGCTCTACCCGGACGCGATCCTCGCCGACCGGGCCGACGCCGAGGCGTTCGGGCTCAACGCGGTCTCGGACGGCCGCCGGGTGCTGCTGCCGGAGGCCGCCAAGAACCTGGCCGGCCGCCTGGCCGAGCACGGCTACCAGCCGGTCCCGGTGGACGTGTCGGAGCTGCTGAAGGGCGGAGGCGGGGCGAAGTGCTGCACCCTGGAGCTCAGGCCGGAGTGACGGTGCCGGCTCCCGCGGCCGTGACCAGCAGCACCTCCAGGGTGCGCGGCCCGTGCACCCCCTCCACGCGGTCCAGCTCGATGTCGCTGGTGGCGGACGGCCCCGAGATCCAGGTCTGCGGCCGCAGCGGATCGAGTCGAGGCAGCGCGAGCGGCACCGAGGCGACGACCTGCTCCGGCGTCCGGACCACGCAGACGTGGTGGTCGGGGACGAGCGAGAGCAGCCGCCGCCCCTGGCCGGGACCGGCGTCCAGCACGATCGTCCCGGTCTCGGCGACGGCCAGCGCGCAGCCGGTCACCACGCTGTCCACGGCGTCCAGCCGGGCGGCGGTCAGCGTCCCGTCGTCCGGGAGGAGCTCGACCCCCTCGGCCTCGGCCGCGGTGAGCCAGGCGGGCGGCAGCCCGCTCGGCACCACGACCGTGCGGCTGCCCCGCTCGACCAGCAACCCGGCGATCCGCCGCGGCAGTTCGTCCTCGCGGCAGCGGTGCACCAGGGCCCGGTAGTCGGCCAGGTTGTGGTGCAGCAGGTCGAGCAGCGCGGCCGGGTCGTCGGTCGGCACGTGTGCCGTCAGGTAGTCGCGGGGCAGGGGCTGTCCGGCCACCTCGGCGGTGTCGCCGAGTGCGGACCGGATCCTGCCGAGGACCAACTCCCTGGAGTTCCGGGGGCCGTCGGGCCGGGTGTGGTCGGATGCGGTCATGTGCGGTTCCTCCGCCACCAGTCGCGGAAAGGTTCGGCCGGCACCTCCGGCAGATCCCGGGTGTCGGTCCAGGCCCGCCCGGGCCCGGGCAGCCGGCGCGGGTGCAGCGACCGGGTGCGGCCGGCCAGCCGCTCGGCGGCGGTGAGCGCGGCCGGGTGGTCCAGCACGAACCCGGCGGCCGCCATCGCGGCCCGCTCCAGCGGGTGCCCGCCCTGCCCGGCGACCCGCTCGCGCAGGTGCACCAGCACCTCGGGGATGTCGATCGCCACCGGGCACACGTCGTAGCAGGCCCCGCAGAGCGAGGAGGCGTACGGCAGCGAGGCGTCCACCGGGCTTTCGGTGCCGCGCAGTTGGGGCGTCAGGATGGCGCCGATCGGCCCCGGGTAGACCGAGCCGTAGGCGTGCCCGCCGGCCCGCTCGTACACCGGGCAGACGTTGAGGCAGGCCGAGCACCGGATGCAGCGCAGCGCCTGGCGGCCGACCTGGTCCGCGAGCGCGGCGGTGCGGCCGTTGTCCAGCAGCACCAGGTGGAACTCGGACGGGCCGTCGCCCTCCGTCGTCCCGGTCCAGAGCGAGGTGTACGGGTTCATCCGCTCGGCGGTGGAGGAGCGGGGGAGCAGCTGGAGGAAGACCTCCAGGTCCCGCCAGGTCGGCACGACCTTCTCGATCCCGACCACCGAGATCAGCGTGCGCGGCAGGGTGAGGCACATCCGGCCGTTGCCCTCGGACTCGACCACCACCAGGGTGCCGGTCTCGGCGACCATGAAGTTGGCTCCGGAGACGGCGACTTCGGCGCGCAGGAACTTCTCCCGCAGGTGCAGCCGGGCGGCCTCGGCGAGTTCGGCGGGGGAGTCGGTGAGGCCCCGGGGCGCCGGGCGGCCCCAGGCGGCCATCCGGTCGGCGAAGATCTCCCGGATCTCGGCCCGGTTGCGGTGGATCGCCGGCACCAGGATGTGCGAGGGCCGGTCGTCGCCCAACTGCACGATCAGCTCGGCGAGATCGGTCTCGTAGGCGGTGATCCCCTCGGCGGCCAGCGCCTCGTTGAGCTCGATCTCCTGGGTGGCCATCGACTTGACCTTGACGACCTCGTGCCTTTCCGTGTCACCGCGGCCGGTGGCCTCGACCAGCCCGGCGACGATCCGGTTGGCCTCCTCGGCGTCGGCGGCCCAGTGCACGGTGCCGCCGGCCGCCGTGACGGACTCCTCCAGCTGGACCAGGTAACGGTCGAGGTGGCGCAGCGTGTGGTCCTTGATGGCCTTCCCGGCGGCGCGCAGCCGGTCCCAGTCGGCGAGTTCGGCGACGGCCCGGGCTCGTTTGTCGCGGATGGTGTGGGTGGCGTGCCGCAGGTTGGCACGCAGCTGCTCGTTCCGTACGGCCTCGGCGGCGGCCTGGGGGAAGGCGGGCATGCCGAGGAAGGTGCCGGCCGTGTTTCCGGTTCGTTCGCTCCGCTCGCTCATGCGGACGGCCTCCAGGGGTGCTCCTCGGTACTGGCCAGGATCTCCGCCAGGTGCAGTGGCCGCAGCGGCGCGCCCTTGCGGCGCAGGGTGCCGCCGAGGTGCAGCAGGCAGGAGTTGTCGGCGCCGCACAGCACCTGGGCGCCGGTGCCGAGGGCGTTGGCGATCTTGTCCTCGGCCATGGCCGCCGAGACCGCCGCGTTCTTGACCGCGAAGGTGCCGCCGAAGCCGCAGCACTCCTCGGCCCCGGGCAGCTCGACCAGCTCCAGGCCCTCGACGGCGCTCAGCAGCCGGCGCGGTCGCTCGCCGAGGCCGAGCAGGCGCAGGCCGTGGCAGGACGGGTGGTAGGTGACGGTGTGCGGGAAGTGGGCGCCGACGTCCTCGACGCCGAGCACGTCGGTCAGGAACTCGGTCAGCTCGACCACCCGGGGTACCAGATCGGTGGCCAGGTCGGCCAGTTCGGCGCCCCGGCCCTCGGCGGCGGCCCGGGCACCGATCCGGGGGTAGTTGTCCCGGACCATCGCCACGCAGGAGCCCGAGGGCGTCACCACGTGGTCGTACCCGGCGAAGGCCTTCGCCGTCCGCCGGACCAGCGGTTCGCAGGCCCTGCGGTAGCCGGTGTTGTACTGCGGCTGCCCGCAGCAGGTCTGTCCGGCGGGGAAGTCCACCGTCACGCCGAGCCGTTCCAGCAGCCGGACGGTCGCCACCGCCGTGCCGGGGAACAGTGCGTCGTTGACACAGGTGGCGAACAGCGCGACCCGCATCCGGGCTCCCTTCTGCCGAACTTCCGCCGGACGGACGGACATCGCAGGTGCGGACGCCGCAGGTGCGGACGCCGGACGGCACCGGTGCGCTCGTGATCGTACCGAGCGGACCGGTGCCGTGGTGGGACCTCGACAGCGGGGCCTCAGGCGTCGGGCCGGAACTCAGGCGGCCCGGGCGGCGGGGGTCAGGCGCCGAGCCAGAGGTCCGGGCCGAACACCTCGTAGTGGATGTCCGCCGCCGGGACGCCCGCGGTCAGCAGCTGCTCGCGGACGGCGCGCAGGAAGGGGAGCGGGCCGCAGAGGTAGGCGGTGGTGCCGGCCGGGACCTCGACGGTGGAGAGGTCCACCAGGCCGGTGCGCTCGGCCGGCCACTCGCCGAGCGGCTGCTCGTAGAAGACGTGCGAGGAGGCGTTCGGCAGCGTGGTGGTGAGCTGCGCCAGCTCGGCCCGGAAGGCGTGGCTCAGCTGGTCGCGGTCACCGTGCACGGAGACGATCCGCCGGGTGGAGCCGGTGGTGGCCAGGTGGTCGAGCATGGCGGTCATCGGGGTGTTGCCGATGCCGGCGGAGGCGAGCAGCACCGGGCCGTCGCCGTCGGCGAGGGCGATGTCGCCCAGCGGGGGCGCCAGCTCGATGGTGTCGCCGGCCTTCAGGTGGTCGTGCAGGTGGCCGGAGACCTCGCCGCCGTCCTCGCGCTTGACGCTGAAGCGCAGCGCGCCGTCGGCGCCGCCGGAGAGGCTGTACTGGCGGATCTGGTGGGCGCCGTCGGCCAGTTCGGTGCGCACCGAGACGTACTGGCCGGGGCGGAAGGCCGGCACCGGACGGCCGTCGGTCGGGCGGACCAGGTAGGTGGTGACGGTCTCGGTCTCCTGGATCCGGGCGACCACGGTGTAGGGGCGCCACAGGTCGGCCGGGTCGCCGCCGGCGGCGACCTCGGCGCGCAGCCGGTCCTCGATGGCGATCAGCGCGTTGGCCATCAGCCAGTAGACCTCGTCCCAGGCGGCGGCGACCTCGGGGGTGACGGCCTCGCCGAGCACCTCCACGATGGCGGCGAACAGGTGCTCGTGGACGATCTTGTACTGGTCGTTGTTGATGCCGACCGAGACGTGCTTGTGGGCGATGCGGGCGAGCATCGCGTCCGGCCGCTGGTCCGGGTTGGTGATCAGGGCGGTGGCGAAGGCGGCTATCGAGCCGGCCAGGGCCTCGCGCTGGCTGCCGTTGGCCTGGTTGCCCCGGTTGAAGAGGTCGCGCAGCAGCTCCGGGTGCGCGGCGAACATCCGGTCGTAGAAGCGCGGGGTGATGTCCCCGATGGCGGCGCCCACGACGGGCAGGGTGGCCTCGATGACCTCGGCGGACTTCGCGGACAGCATCAGAAGGCTCCTAAGTGGTATCTGATATTCGCATTAAAGGCCGCAGGGTGGTGCGCGGCCCCGGGTGGGCTGATCAGCCGGTGGGTCCGGCGGTATCGGTGGGTCTGGTGGTCAGGCTGAGCAGGACCGGTCCGGTGGGGGAGGCCACCAGGTCGGCGACGCAGAGGGGGTCGAGCGTCGCGAAGAACGCCTCCTGGGCGCTCCGCAGGGCCCCGCGCAGCCGGCACGCGGCCCGCAGCGGACACGGCGGGTCGTCCTCGCAGCCGACCACGTCGCCGACTCCCTCCAGCTCCCGCAGCAGCAGTCCGAGCGAACCGGTCCGCCCGGCGAAGGTGAGCATCAGCCCGCCGCCGCGACCGCGTCGGGCCTCCACCACCCCCAGGTGCTGCAGCCGGCTGACCACCTTCGCCGCGTGGGTGTACGGCACACCGACCGACTCGGCCACCTCGCGGGTGGTCGGGTTGTCGCCCTCGCCCAGGACGGCCAGTCGCATGGCGATCCGCAGGGCGATGTCGGTGCTCTTGGTCAGCCTCACGTTCGAAACGCTATCGAATGCGACTCTTCAACTCCAATTTTCTGCACGACTTCGATTGAGACCCTGGTCGCGCTTCCCGCGGGGAGGCGGGAGCGAGGGCGGTGGCCGCGTCGCGCCGCGATCGAATCTGAACACTTGGCGACATTAGTAGTCACTCCCTGACGGAAAGTCAGGGTGGCTCTTACGCTTCCCCCTGCTCCGAACACCACCACACCCGCACCACCCGTACGTGCCGAGCAGCTGGAGGGATCCGTGAGAACACCCCGTACGCCCCGTTCACCCCGTACCCGGACGGCCGTGGCCGCGATAACCGCGACCACGGCCGCACTGCTGTCGCTGCCCGCGACGGCCGAGGCCGTCACGCCACCGCCGGCCGTCGCCGCGCACGTGGCGGTGGCGCCCTACCCGGCGGGCATCGCGCTGACGCCGGACGGCGGCCACGCCTACGTGACCAGCCAGAGCGGCGGCGCCGTCAGCGTGCTGGACACCGCGAGCAACACCGTGTCCGGCGGCTTCACGGCCGGGACCGGCTCGTACGCCGTCGCCGTGTCGCCCGACGGGCACCGGGCCTACCTGACGCACCACCTGGACAACACCGTCAGCGTCGTGGACACCGCCACCAACACCGTCACCGCGACCGTGCCGGTCGGCGCCCAGCCCTGGGGCCTCGCCCTCGCACCGGACGGCTCCCGGGCCTACGTGAGCAACGCCGCCGCCAACACGGTGAGCGTGCTGGACACTTCGTCCAACACCGTGACCGCGACCGTGCCGGTCGGCGCCGAACCGCACGGACTGGCCGTCTCCGCGGACGGCACGCGGCTGTACGTCGCCGCCTCCGGCGACAAGGCCGTCACCGTGGTCGACACCGCGAGCGGCGCGGTGAGCCGCACCGTCCCGGTCGGTCACGGCGCCTTCGGCCTCGCCCTCAGCCCCGACGGCACCCGGCTGTGGACCGCCGACGGCGACGACGGCACCGCCGCCGTGATCGACACCGCGGCCGGCACGGTCCTCGGCACCGTCGCGGTCGGCTCCGGCCCCTACGCCGTGACCCTCTCCCCGGACGGCGCGACGGCCTACGTCTCCGACTACGCCGACAACGCCCTGAGCGTGGTGGACACCGCGAGCCGGACGGTCACCGCGACCGTCCCGGTGGGCGCGAGCCCGTACAGCCTGGCCCTGACCGCCGACGGGCGGCGCGGCTACCTCGCCGACTTCACCGGCAGCGCCGTCGACGTGGTGAACTTCCCCCTGCCGGTGCCGGACGTGACCGCGATCACCCCCAACAGCGGCTCCGGGCTGGGCGGCACCACGGTGACCATCACCGGCACCGACCTGGCCGGCGCCACCGCCGTGACCTTCGGCGCGGCCGGCGCCGCTGCCTCGTTCAGCTGCACCCGGACCAGCTGCACCGCGACCGCCCCCGCCACCACCGTCACCGGGCCGGTGGACGTGCGGGTCACCGCTCCCGGCGGCACCAGCGCGGCCGTCGCCGCCGACCGCTTCACCTACACCGCCCCCGCCGCCCACCTGGGCGTCGCGCTCACCGCGACCCCGGTGCCCGGGCTGCTCTCCAGCCGGGTCGACTACACCGTCACCCTCACCGGGCAGGGCCCCGACCCGGTGACCTCGGCCACCGTCACCGCCGACCTGCCCGCCGGGCTGACCACGACCTCCGGCGACTGCACCGTCGCCGCCGGGAAGCTCAGCTGCGCGCTGACCGCGCCGCTGGCCAAGGGCGCGAGCACCACCCGGCACTTCTCGGTCGGGGTCGGCCTGCTCTCGCTGATCCGCAGCTGGGACGTCACCGTGGCCCGCACCGCCGGAGCGCCCGCCGACCCGTCGCCCGCGACCAGCCGGGCCACCCGCAGCTGCAGCGCGGTGCTCGGGCTGCTGATCACCTGCGAGTAGCGCCCGCCTGCCGCGCACGGGCAGCTGCCCCGGGCCCCGCCGAAACCCTCCGGCGGGGCCCGGGGCATGAAAACGCCTGGACGAAGTGTCCGATGCGGACGTACAGTCCGGGCATGCCTGCGGAAAACCCCGACCCGCGCGTGCGGACCTGGTCCCCGGTCTGCCGCGCGGTGGCCCTGCTGCTCGGCCCGTACGCCGAGGTGGTGCTGCACGACACCGGGACCGACCGGGTCCTCGCCATCTGGAACCCGATGACCCCCCGGGCCCCCGGCGACCCCTCCCTGCTCGGCGAGCTGGACGGGCTCGACCCCTCCGCCCCCGACGTCTACGGCCCGTACGAGAAGCTGCTGCCTGACGGCCGGCGCCTCTCCTCGGTCAGCGCCGTGCTGCGCGACGAGGCCGGAAAGCCCACGGCAGTGCTCTGCGTCAACCTCGACCGGGGCCCGCTGGAGCAGGCCGCCGCCCTGCTGGCCGGCTTCGCCGCCCCCACCGCGCCGCGCCCCGAACCGCTCTTCGAGCGCGACTGGACCGAGCGGATCAACGACGTGATCGGCGGGTACGTCCGCGCCCGGGGCCGCCCGCTGGAGCGCTTCACCCGTGAGGACCGGCTCGCCGTCCTGGGCGAACTCGACCAGGCCGGGGTGTTCGCCGTCCGGCGCGCCGTCCCGGTCGTCGCCACCGCGCTGCGGATCTCCCGTTCCACCGCCTACAGCCTGCTCGCCGAGCTCAAGCAGCACCCTGCAGGCCCGACGAAGGAGTGCCACCAGTGACCCAGCTCCCCGACTTCCGGCTCGAAACCCACTTCTCGCGCTGGGAGTTCACCGCCCGGCACCACCTCACCGCCTCCGACGCGCAGACCATGACGATGGCCGAGCTGCTCGCCCTGGCCGGCCCCGAGGACCGCGAGGCCTGGGACACCCTGGCCCTCGGCTACACCGAGACCTTCGGCGACCCCGGGCTGCGCCGCGCCGTCGCCGGGATGTACGAGCGGGTCGGCGAGGACGAGGTGATCTGCTTCGGCGGCGCCCAGGAGGGGCTCAACCTCGCCATGCAGGTGCTGCTCGAACCGGGCGACCACGCGGTGGTGCTGACCCCCAACTACCAGTCCGCCGAGACCATCCCGCTCTCGCTGTGCGAGGTCACCGGCGTCGCGCTGGACGCGGAGCGGGACTGGGCGCTGGACCTGGACGCGGTCGAGGCGGCGCTGCGGCCGAACACCAAGGTGCTGTCGGTCAACTTCCCGAACAACCCGACCGGCAAGGTGATCGACGCCGCCGACTTCGTCCGGCTGGCCGAGCTCTGCGACGAGCGCGGCGTCCGGCTCTTCTCGGACGAGGTCTACCGGGGCCTGGAGCGCGACCAGGCCCGCACCCTGCCACAGGCCGCCGACCTCTCCGAGCGGGCCCTCTCGCTCAACGTCACGTCCAAGTCGCTCGGCCTGCCCGGCCTGCGGATCGGCTGGATCGCCTGCCGGGACCAGGAGCTGCGCTCGCGACTGGAGCGGGCCAAGCACTACACCACGATCTGCAACTCGGCGCCGAGCGAGGTGCTGGCCCGGATCGCGATCACCGCCCGCGAGCACATCCTGGCCCGCAACCGCGCGATCATCGCCGAGAACCTGCCGCTGTTCGACGCGTTCTTCGCCGAGTTCGCCGACCTCTTCGAGTGGCGCGCACCGGACGGCGGATGCGTCGCCTACCCGCGCTACCTGGGCCCGGACGGCGTGGCGGAGTTCTGCACCGCGCTGGTCGAGCAGGCCGGCGTGCTGCTGCTGCCCGCCGGAATCTTCCGCTCGGAGCTGACCCCGACCCCGGCCGACCGCTTCCGGATCGGCCTCGGCCGCCGCGACCCGGGCCCGGGCCTGGCGGCCTTCGGCGAGTGGCTCCGCAAGCGCTGACCGGCGTCACCGCACCGCGAAGGGCCGGGGCGCTGGCCACCGGGGGGATTCGGCGGCCGGCGCCCCGGCCACCCAAGGGATTAGCGGCCGGCGTCCCGGCCGTCATGACTGCTGCGCGGGAGTGGTCAGAGCTTCTGCCAGACCGGCTTGGCCGCGTAGGTGTCGCGGAAGTAGTCGGCGAGCTTGAGGCGGGAGGCGGCCGCCTCGTCCACCACCACGGTGGCGTGCGGGTGCAGCTGGAGCGCCGAGGCCGGGACGACCGCGGACAGCGGGCCCTCGACGGCGAGCGCGACGGCCTCGGCCTTGGCCTCGCCGGTGGCGAGCAGGACCAGGTGGCGGGCCTCCAGGATGGTGCCGATGCCCTGGGTGATGACGTGGTGCGGGACCTCGTCGATGCTGTCGAAGAAGCGGGCGTTGTCCTCGCGGGTCTGCCGGGTCAGGGTCTTGATCCGGGTCCGGGAGGAGAGCGAGGAGCAGGGCTCGTTGAAGCCGATGTGGCCGTCCGTGCCGATGCCGAGCAGCTGGAGGTCGACGCCGCCGGCCTCGGCGAGCGCACGGTCGTAGGCGGTGGCCGCCGCGGCGATGTCGGACGCGTTGCCGTCCGGGCCCAGGAAGGAGTCCTCGGTCAGGCCGAGCGGCTCCACGACCTCGCGCAGCACCACCGAGCGGTAGGACTCGGGGTGGCCGGAGGGCAGGCCGACGTACTCGTCCAGCTGGCAGATGCGCGCCTTGGCGGCGTCCAGCCGGCCGTCGCGGACCCGCTCGGCCAGGGCCTGGTAGATCGGCAGCGGGGTCGAGCCGGTCGCCACGCCGAGCAGGGCGTCGGGCTTGTCGGTCAGCAGATCGGTGATCGCCGCGGCGATGAGTTCGCCGGCCGCACGGGCGTCAGGGACGATCACGATTTCCATACTGGGTCCACCGTTCTGAGGCGAGTCTGAGGTCTAGACCTCCGAGGTCTAGACCAGTTTGCCGTGAAGGGGCGCCCCGGGTCCACCCGGGTCCGGCCCAGGGGTGCGTTCCGGCTCCTGCCTCTTCCGCCTGGTGGGGGCGGTCGGGGGGGGGGGGGGGGGGGGGGGGGGGGGCGGGCGGGGGCCCCCGGGGGGGGGGGGGGGGGGGGGGGGGGGGGGCCGGGGCGGGGGGGGGGGGGGGGGGGGGCCCCCGGCCCCGGTGCTCGTGCCGTTTACTGCTTTCCGCTCCCCGGTCGTCCGGACGGCTGCCCGGTCGTACGGACGGCACGGGGGTGGCGGGTGCGGTGCCTCAGCGGCCCCGCGGTCAGAACGGGTTGGTGCAGGTGGTGACCTGCTTGGTGACGTCCAGTGCCGGGCCGGCAGTCGCGCAGATCATGCGGGGGGCGGTGGCGGTCACCCGCTGGGTGACCGCCTTGGCGGAGCCGTACTGCACGGTGGTCGCGCTGGCGACCGTCTCCCACGGGCCGCCCCAGGTGGCCTGGGTGCGGACGTCGACCTGAACCATCGTCAACTGACCCGGGTCGGCGCTGACCTGGGCGACGCCCACGATGCCCCCGCCGTCGACCTGGTGTGAGATGCAGGGCCGGTTGAGCACCGCGGCGCAGGCCGCGGTGTCGGTCCCGGACGTTGCGGTGGCGGCTATGGCCGGGGCTGCCGCCAGGCCGGTGATCCCTGCCGCCGCCATCACCACAGCTGCGATCCGAGTGCGCATGATACGAACCTCCTTGGAAATTAAGGGAATCTCACTGAGTGAGATGAGTCTTGCACACATCATGGACGTCGTGCGTGTGCGTTGCGTCACACGCATGGTGACCGTTCAACTACATCCTGCAATCGTTCGCCATGTGTTCAGCGCACGGACAACTCCAGGTCTGACGGATGATCAACTCGTGGGCGGCATCACCATCCGCCGCCCGGCCGTCGCCCCGCCGTCCACCGGCACCGAGGCCCCGGACTGGTAGGCGAAGTCGTCCGAGGTCGGCGCCAGGATCGCCCGGGCGATCTCCTCCGGCTCGGCCAGCCGCTCCAACCCCTCGATGTTCAACGGGCCGTAGGCCTTCCTGAACTGCGCCCAGGCCGCGTCCGGGATGCCCGGCGGACGGACGAACGCGGTGTCCGTGGTGCCCGGGAGGATCGCGTTGACCCGGATGCCCCGCGTTCCGTACGCCAACGCCGCCGCCTTGACCAGCCCTTGAACCGCCCTTGTGCTCGCTGTGTACGCGCCGCTGTTCGGCCGGGCCTGCCCGGCGCCCTGGGCGGCGGCGGCCGCCCCGGCGAGGCCCGGGGCGGAGGCGCCGAGCAGTGCCCGCCGGGCCGGTCCGGCGGTGGAAGTCGAGGAGGAGACGGGGGAGTTGGTACCCGCGGCGGGAGCCTGGAAGGGCCCGCCCGGGGTCGCTTCGTCCGGTCGGCCGGACCTGCCGGCCGGAAGGAGGAACCCCCTCCTTCCCGGGGAGGACCGCAATGCGGGCCCCGCCGGGCAGGGTTGGCGGTGTCCCATCACCCGTCCGGGTGGCGGTTTGCCTCCGGGGCGAATCGGACGGATACCATCGACCCGTTCCCACGGAGGTGCTGCGTGGACACGGTCATCGTGCAACTACCCGGCCCGGCGCCCGAGATGGCGCCGGGCGAAGCCCCCGGCCTGCTGCGGATGGGCCCGGGCGAGGCCGCGGTGTTCGGGCGCGGGGAGCCCGGTCGGCCGGTCCCCATCCCGCTGCCCGACCAGGGCGTCTCCCGCCGGGCGGGAGAGGTGGCCGCGGCCGAGGACTACTGGCGGCTGTCCAACTTCTCCACCACGTCCACCTACGTGGTGGAGAACCTGGAGGGTGCGGGGGAGCACATCAAGGTGGCGCCCGGCCGGCTCGGCGCGCCCGTCCCGTTCGAACTCTCCCGGGTGCTGCTGCCCGCCCTCGGCGAGCCCGCCGCCTTCAAGGTCTTCGCCCCGCAGCACGCCTACCTCGACGGCCGTCCCGGCGGCGCCGACGGCGAACACACCGTCAGCCCGTTCGCCCTGGACCCGACCGCCAAGTACTTCCTGGTCCTGCTCGCGCTCTGCGAGCCCCGGCTGCGCTCGCCCTCCGCCGCGGCCGTCCCCGGGGTGACCGAGGTGCTCGCCCGCCTGCGCGCCCTGCCCGGCTGCCGCGGGCTGAGCCGTTCGGCGGTGAACTACCACATCGACTACCTGGTGGAGACCAAGCTGAGGCTGCGCGAGCCGTACGAGGAGGGGGCGGGCGGCGGCAAGCGCGAGGAACTGGTCGCGCTGGCGCTGAAGTTCGACCTCGTCCGGGAGGAGCACCTGGCCCTGCTCCCCTCCCGGCGCGCGGTCGCCCGGCCGTGACGCACGGCGCCCGACCCGAGCCGGACCCGCCCGGCGACGGCCCGGCGCCCGGTGGTCCGCCCCTCGCGGTCCCGGAGGGCTACCCGATCGCCGGCTACCGGCTCGGCGCCTTCCTCGGCGCGGGCGCCTGGGGCAGCGTGCACGCCGCCGAGGGCCCCGACGGCAGCCCGGCTGCCGTCAAGATCCTCGGTGCGGCCCGGTTCAGCCCCGGCCAGCGCCGGACCGTGGCCCAGATGGCCCGCAGCGAGCAGTGCTTCAGCCGCCGCGCCGACCACCCCCACCTGATCCGCACCCTCGCCGTGGTCACCGTCGAGGACCCGGACCACCCGGCGCTGGACGGCGCCGTGGCCCTGGTGATGGAACGCGCCGCCCGCAGCCTCCAGGACCTGCTGGCCGAGGCCCGCCCCGGGACGGCGGTGCCGGACGCCGAGCGCATCCTGACCGAGGTCTGCGCCGGACTGACCCACATGCACCGGGCCGGCTGGGTGCACGGGGACCTGAAACCGGCCAATGTCCTGCTGATGCCCGACGGCACCGCCAAGATCGCCGACTTCGGCCTCACCGCCGAGCTGGAGGGCACCCACGCCTACGCCCCGCCCCTCGGCTCGCCCGACCACGTCCCGCCCGAGTGGTGGTCCGAGCGCACCGGCGCCCGCGGCGTCGCGGTGCGCCCCAGCGCCGACGTCTGGGCCTTCGGCGTGATCGCCCACCAGCTGCTCACCGGCGGCCTGCACCCCTTCCTCGGCGCCACCGCCAGGGCCCGCTCGCTGGCCGCCCAGGCGTACGCGCGGGGCGCCGCGCCGCTGCGGCTGGACGAGGCGCTGCCGGTGCGCTGGCGGGCCGTGGTCACCGCCTGCCTCGCCCCCGGGCGGGAGCAGCGGACCCGGACCGAGCCGGCGGTGCTGGTCGCCCGGGCCACCGCCCGGCCGGCCCGGCGCCGACGCGCCGCCGCCCGGGCCGGTGCGGGCCTGCTCTCCTGCGGGCTCGCCGTCCTCGCCCTGGCCGGCGGGCCGGAGCCCGGCGGGCCGGGCGCCGCCCCGCGCGCGGTGCCCCCGCCGTCCGGCGCGATCCCGGCCGGCTCGGACGTTCCGGTGGTCTACCGGGGCATGATCGAGAGCACGGCACGGCGCTGCCCCGAGCCGGAGGTCACCCCGGTGCTGCTGGCCGCCATGCTGAAGGCCGAGAGCGGCTTCGATCCGAACGCCGCCCGACCGGAGACCGGCGAGTACGGCATCGCCATGTGGACGCCATCCGTCTTCGCGGCGTGGGGCGAGGCCGCCACCCACGCCGGACCCAAGTCGTACTGGGACCCGGGCGACGCGATCGCGGCGATGGGCAACTACGCCTGCTGGCTCGACCAGCAGATAAAGCGCCGCGGCTTCACCCGCGACCTGCCCGCCCTGGTCGCGGCGGCCTACCGGACCAGCGACAAGACCGTGGCGGCCGCCGGAGGGGTCCCGGAACGCGTTCGGATACATGTCGACAAAGTCCTTCGGTACCTTCACGACTACGGTGGGTGAGCGACGAAATGGGATGAGTTATGCCACATCCATACGTATCCCGGCGCGGGCACCCGGGTGACCGGCCTCCGGTCTGGAATCCTCGGCGGCATGATCACGAAGCTCCGCGCGGGTGCCGCGCAATGGACCGTCGTCGTTCCGGTGGTGTCCTTCCTCGTCCTCGTCCTGACCTGGCACGAGGAGCTGCCCGGCTGGGTGGTGGCGGTGGTCGCCTGCTTCCTGGTGGGCGCCGTGCTGTCCGCCGTGCACCACGCCGAGGTCATCGCGCACTGGTCGGGGGAGCCCTTCGGATCACTGGTCCTCGCGGTGGCGGTCACCGTGATCGAGGTCGCACTGATCGTGACGCTGATGGCCGACGGCGGGGGCAAGTCCGCCACGCTGGCCCGGGACACCGTCTTCGCCGCCGTGATGATCACCTGCAACGGCATCCTCGGACTGTCCATCCTGGTTGCCGCGGTCAAGTACCGGACCGCCGTGTTCAACGCCGAGGGCACCGGCGCCGCGCTCGCCTGCATCGCGACCCTCGCGACCCTCAGCCTGGTACTGCCGACCTTCACCACCAGCACGCCCGGCCCGCAGTTCTCCACCACCCAGCTCGCCTTCGCGGCCACCGCCTCGCTGGTGGTCTACGGACTGTTCGTCGCCACCCAGACCGTCCGGCACCGGGACTACTTCCTGCCCGTCACCCCCGAGGGCCGGGTGCTGGACGAGGAGGACCACGCCTCCCCGCCCACCCTCCGGGCCGCCGGGGTCAGCCTGCTGCTGCTCGCCGTCGCCCTGGTGTCGGTGGTGGGCCTGGCCAAGGGCGTGTCGCCGACCATCGAGAAGGCGGTGGACGACGCCGGGCTCCCGCACGCCGTGGTCGGCGTGGTGATCGCCATGATGGTGCTGCTGCCGGAGACGATCGCGGCGCTGCGCGCGGCCGTCCGCAACCGGGTGCAGACCAGCCTCAACCTCGCCCTCGGCTCGGCGCTCGCCAGCATCGGCCTGACCATCCCGGCGGTCGCGATCGCCTCCAGCTGGCTCTCCGGCCCCCTCGTCCTCGGGCTCGACCCGGCGCACATGGTGCTGTTGACCCTGACGATCGTGCTGCTCACCCTCACGGTCATCCCGCGCCGGGCGACTCCGCTCCAGGGCGCGGTGCACCTGGCGGTGCTGGCGGGGTACGTGGTGCTGGCGTTGAACCCGTGAGGGCGCGCCGGCCGTAGTCGGGAGTGGAAGCCCCTGGCCCGTACCCCCGCGCGGCCAGGGGCTTCCGGCGTTCCCGGGGCCGGGTCGGGAGGTGCCGGTGGGGGCGGTGGTACCGATGGGGGCGGCGATGTCGGCGGTTCCGGTGGTGCGGTCGGTGAACCCGGGGGGAGTGTCCGGCCGTGGTTCCGGGTGAGGGCCCTGGCCGACCCCCGTGGCCAGGGCCCCTCGTCGATCCCGGCGCGACCGCCGGTGAACCCCCGAGGGGGTGCGCGCCGTGGAACGACGGGGAGCCCCTGGCCACGCAGCTGCTCGCGGGCCAGGGGCTCAGTGGCGCCGCGGCTCAGTCGCGGCATGCCGCCCGGGAGGGCCCGGGCGGGAGTGTCAGGATTCGGTGCGGCGACGGCGGGTGTAGACCACCGCGCCCGCGCCGCCCAGCAGCAGCACGGTGCCGGCGCCGGCGTAGAGCAGGGTGCCGTCACTGCCGGTGGTGGCCAGCTTCTTGCCGTCCGCGGCGGCGCCCGGGATCGGGGTGGGCACGCTGACCTTGTCGGGCATGATCAGCGGCTGCTCCGGGTTGACCGGGGTCTCGGTGGCCGGGACGTTCACCGGCACGGTGGCGGTCGGCGCGCTGGACGGGGCCGGGCTCGGGGCGCCGCTGGGCGCGGTGGTCGGCTCCTGGGTGGCCGGGGTGGTGGCCGGAGTCGTCGCCGCCGGGCTGGTCGGGGTGGTGGCCGGAGTGGTTGCCGCCGGGCTGGTCGGGGTGGCGGTCGGAGGCACCGGGGGCTTCGGCGTCTCGGTGGGCTGCGTGCTCGCGCTCGGCGAGGCCGGGGTCGTCGCGGGCGTCGTGGCCGGGGGCGTGGCGGGGGTCGTGGCCGGGGGCGTCGCCGGGGTCGACGGGCTGTGCGAGGGCACCGAGGTCGGGCTCGCCGGCGGCGTCTTCACCGGGGTCGGCGTCACGGTCGCCGAAGGCTTGCCGGTCGGGGCCGGGGGCTGCCCGCCGCAGTCGACCTTGAACACCTTGTGCTTGGGGTTGTTGAGGTCCGGCTTCTTGGGCAGCTTGCCGTCCACCAGCTCGACCGACTGCCAGTAGAGCTTGTAGTGGCCGTCCGGCAGGTGGATGTCCTCGGTCCGCACGTGCCCGTGCGGGTCGACCGGGAGGTCGCCCCACGCGGCGAGCGTCTCGCCCTTGGGGCCGACGGTGGCGATCGCCCAGATCACGTCCTGGTTGGCGTCGAAGCCGAAGGAGTCCAGGTAGAAGGTGCAGACCTTGGGCTCGTTGCGCACGTCCTCCTGGCCGGTGGCGGCGTCGTGGATCTTGACGGTGCCGTTGTTGCCGGGGGCGCCGCCCTTGCCGCCCGAAACGGCGTGTGCGGCGGGGGCGAGCAGCATGAGCGCGGCGGCGGTCGGGACGGCCACCAGGGAGCGCGCGGCGGTGGAGCGGAGGTGCATCGGAGTTCCATCGGGTACGGCAGGCCGGAGCGGGCCCGCGCGGCGGGGAGGGAGCCTCCGGTCGGCCGTTCGGCAGGAGCCGGTGTCGTGCGACGGGAGGGCACAAGAGTTCCCGCAGCGGGAAACGTGACGCAAGGGAGGTTTGGCCGAAATGCATCGCTGAAGGCGATTGGTCCGACTAGTCCGTCATAACGATCCGATCACCCGATTGTCTGGACTTCGTGTGCGTTCGACCCTGGTGAGCGGTCAACTCCGGTCCCCGGTCCGGCGGGTGGTCCCGGATGGCCGTGGTGGCCGGTATTGACCGGTTCACGGCGGCGGACTGCGTGTCGGGCGGCGGGTCGGCGCCGGGGTTCTCTATCGTCCGTCCGGGACCGCCCAGTCCGCGGCCCCCGCTGCGTGTACAGCCGATCCGACCCGTGGGAGAGTGCGATGCCCGGCCCAGAGCAGACCGTCCCGGAGCCGACCGGTGAGGCCGGGGAGAGCGTGAAGGCCGGGGGGAGCGCCGACGTCATCGTGGTCGGCGCCGGGCCGGCCGGCTCCACCGCGGCAGCCCACCTCGCACGGACCGGACTGGACGTCCTGCTGCTGGAGAAGTCCGCCTTCCCGCGCGAGAAGGTCTGCGGGGACGGCCTCACCCCGCGCGTCGTCAAGCAGTTGACCGACCTCGGCATCGACGTCTCCGAGGAGGCCGGCTGGTTGCACAACCGGGGCCTGCGGCTGATCTCCGGGCACCGCTCGCTGGAGTTCGACTGGCCCGAGCTCTCCGCCTTCCCCGGGTTCGGGCTGGTCCGGCGCCGCGCCGACTTCGACGAACTGCTCGCCCGCAAGGCGGCCTCGGCCGGCGCCCGGGTGGTCGAACGCGCCAATGTGACGGGCCCGTTGCTGGACGAGCGGACCGGCCGGATCACCGGCGTCACCGCCAAGCTGGGGGAGGAGCGCCGGCCGGTCGCCTACCGGGCCCCGATCGTGGTCGCCGCCGACGGCAACTCCACCCGGCTGTCGGTGGCGATGAAGCGCTACCGCCGCACCGACCGTGCGATGGGCGTCGCGTACCGGACGTACTTCACCACCCCGCGCCACGACGACCGCTACCTGGAGGCCTGGCTCGACCTGCGCAGCCCCACCGACCCGGCCCGGCGCCTGCTGCCCGGCTACGCCTGGGTGTTCGGCATGGGTGACGGCACCGCCAACGTCGGCCTCGGGATCCTCGACACCGCCAAGGCCGAGGTGGACTGGCGGGAGCTGCTGCGCCGCTGGTGCGACGGCCTGCCGCCGGAGTACGGCTACACCCCCGACGGGGTCACCGAGCCGATTCGTGGCGCCGCCCTGCCGATGGGCCTCAACCGCCGCCCCCACTACGCCGACGGCCTGCTGCTGGTCGGCGACGCGGGCGGCACGGTCAGCCCGGGCACCGGCGAGGGCATCGCCTACGCGATGGAGTCCGGCCGCTACGCCGCCGAGACCATCGTCCAGGCCCTCGCCCGCCGCACCGACCGCGGCCGCGAACTCGCCCTGCGCGCCTACCCGCAGGCGCTGCGCTCCGCCTACGCGGGTTACTTCGTGCTCGGCCGCCTGGCCGCCGAACTGCTGGGCCGCCCGAAGCTGCTCGGCGCGGCCGGGGCCGCCGGGCTCGGCCACCCTGCGCTGCTGAAGGTGGCGTTCCGGCTGATGGTCAACCTGACCGAGCCGAACTCCAAGGACGCCCTCGACCGGCTGCTCCACCTGCTCGGGAGGGTCGCCCCGGGGAAGTGACCCGGCCGCGCCGGACCGCTCATCCTGATGGACGGACGGTCCCGCTGTCCCGGGTTCGGCCGAATTCACGGAGTCGAACGCGCAGTCGCACGGATCGTGTTGACGAATGATCAGTCAATCCGATTGCCTGGTGTCGAACCAGCCACGGAGGGTGAGCATGACGACCCTCCGTGGCTCCTTTCTCGACCGCTGACCCGTTCGACGGAGACACCGTGCGCCTTCGCCTTCGCCTGCTCGTCGCGCCGCTCGCCGCGGCCACCGTCCTCACCGCCCTGAGCACCCCCGCCGCCGTCGCGGCCCCGGCGGCCACCCCCTCCGACCAGTGCTCCGCCGCCTTCCGCCACGACGACGCCCGCCTCGGCCCCGCCGACCTCCCCACCACCGGCCCGGTCGGCCGCCAGCTCATCGGCTACCAGCGCACCGGTGGCGCGAGCGACCAGGACTTCCTGGCCAGGTACTACGACCCGGCCGGCAACGGCGGCAAGGGCGGCTGGACCTACCCGCCGGCCGACGGCTACGTCACCCTGCCCGACGGCCGCCCGATCGAGTTCGACCTCACGCTCTACCCGAACCAGAACATCGACCGCTACGGCAGCGAGTACGGCGCCTTCCTCGCTCCCGAGGGCCTGCCCTACGCCAACCGCGCGATCCCGCCGCAGAGCCTGGACGGCAACCCGCCGGCCGCCTGCAACTACCACGACTACAAGGTGGTCAAGGCCTTCACAGTGCACGCCGGCCCGATCGCGCCCTGGTTCAACCAGCCCGGCTGGGGCCTCCAGTACCAGCTCGACGGCGCCCTGCTGCCCGGCGGTCCGGCCAGGCTGAACGTGCTCTGGCTGGTGGAGAACGGATACCTGGCCCGGATCTGACCCCGCCCCGCCCGTACGGCGGTGCCCGGCGCCCGGCCCCGGCCGGTCACCGGACGCCGCCGTCGCGCCGGTCGTGCGGCGCCGGAAACGCGATATTCGCTGGCGGGCACCGGGGAACGGGGGATACGAAGACGGGATGACCACCAGCGATCCCGGCACCGACCAGCGCGTCTTCCGCCCCACCGTCCTCGACCTCGGTGACGTCCTGCTGCGCCCGTGGGGGCGCGCCCTCGACGTGCCCGGCGGCATCGCGCCCGCCCTGACCGCCGCCGCGGCGGACCCGGCCGTCGCCCGCTGGAGCCCGCTCAGCGCCGCCGGCCCGGTGGTCGTCGACACCTACCTCGGCCGTTGCGAGGAGCACTGGGCCGCGGGCACCGCGGCGTCCTTCGCCGTCATCGACGCCGCCGACGGCAGCCTCTGCGGCAACGCCTACCTGGGGTGGACCAACCGGGACGACGGCGTGGCCATGATCGGCTACTGGCTGCTCGCCGCCGCCCGCGGCCGGGGCCTGGCCACCCGGGCCACCACCGCCGTCACCCGCTGGGCGGTGGACCACGCCGACGTTCGCCGCATCGAGCTCTACCACGCCGTCGCCAACGAGGACTCCTGTCGCGTCGCGACGCGGGCCGGGTTCCCGTACGAGGGCACGCTGCGCGGCTCCTACACCTACGGCGGGGGCGTCTACGTGGACGAGCACCTGCACGCCCGGCTGGCTTCGGACCCGTTCACGGACTGAGGTCCCGTGGACGGGCCCGCGGGCGGGATCAGCCCCGGACGGTCGCGCCTTTCGGGGCCCCGGGCGCAGGCTGCGCGCGCGGCGGGGGAGCGACCTAACCTGGAGGGGAGCGTTTCGGTGCGTCGCCCGCGAACGGAGCGGTGACCATGACGGTGATCTCGGCGGCTCTCTTCGGTACCGACTGGTGGCAGCCCGCGCTGCCCGGCGGTGCCGAGTTGCTGCGCGAGTGTGCCGCCCGTGGGTGGACGGTCGTGCTGACCGGCCCCGGGCCGGCCGGCGCCCCGGCGCTGACCGTGGCCGATCCCGGCGGCGACCCGGTGCGGGCCGCGCTGGAGCTGGTGGACGGCAGGCCCTCGCACGCCGTGGCCGTCGCCGGGAGCGTGCGCGACGTACGGGCGGCGCGGCGGGCCGGGGTGCCGTGCGTGGCCCTGGCGGCCGGCCCGGACACCGACCAGGAGCTGCGGGCGGAGGGCGCGGTCGAGGTGCACCGCGACGCCGCCGCACTGCTGAGCGTCCTGGACGACAGCCTGCTCGCCCGCCCCCGGGCCTTCGGGCCCGCCGGCGCCGCAACGGGCGGCGCCCTGAACGGTTAGCACCAGCCCGTACCGGGCAACCGCCGGGTGTGAGCATGTCACCCGAAGTGTCGGAGGTGACCGAGATGGACGGACCCGCGTTGAGCGGATGGGAGCGGCGGCTCCTCGAGGAGATCGAGTCCGATCTGCGCCAGGACACACGGCTCGACCGGAAGCTGAGCACGATGGGCGGCAAGCCGCCCAGCCGGGCCCGGGGTGTGGTTCGCGGCATCGGGCGCAGGATCTCGGCCGGGGTGGTGCTGACCGCCCTGGTGATGACGGCGATCTGCCTCGGCGTGGGCGTACGGACCCCGGTCACCGCCGTGCTGGTCGCGCTCGGCGTGGTCTGGGTGGCCACGGTGACGGCCGCGATCGCCACCTCGGAGCTGCTGCGCCGCCGGCGCGCGGCCCGCAGCCCCACCGACGCGGCGGACCCGGCGCAGACACGGGAGCGCCGGGAGCGGCGCCCCTGGGACCGTCCGGAGGCGTGATGCGATGACCACCGACCTGTGGGAGTACCGCCCGGGCTCCCATCCCGCCGCCGACCTCACGCTGGTCGGGTACGAGGTGCACGCCACCGACGGCCCGGTCGGCCGGGTCGAACAGGACGCCGGGGATCACCTGCTGGTCGACGCCGAGCCCTGGGTGCCGGGCGCCCGGGTGCTCGTTCCGGCCGGACTGGTCGCCCGGCTCGACCACCTCGACCGAGCCGTCCACCTCGACTGCCCGCGTGCCAGGCTCAGTTCGGCCCCGCCCGCGGCCGTCGACCTGACCGCCCCGCACCCGCGCTGAGCGACCGTGCCATGGGCTGGCCGTCCACCACGCTCACCGGCCGGACGATCGCCTTCCTGGTCGCTCCGTACGGGGCCGAGCAGGTCGAACTGACCGACCCCTGGCAGGCGGTCGCCGAGTCCGGCGGCACCCCGCGGCTGCTGTCCACCGCCGAGGGGCGGGTCCAGGCCGTCCGGCACCGGGCCCCGGGCGACACCTTCGCCGTGGACGCCCTGGTCGCCGACGCCGACCCGGCCGACTACGACGGGCTGGTCCTTCCCGGCGGCGTCGCCAACCCCGACCGGCTGCGCCTGGACCGCCCGGCGGTAGCCTTCGTGCACGCCTGCTGCGCCGCCGGCCGCCCGGTCGCGGCGATCTGTCACGCGGCCTGGACGCTCATCGAGGCCGACGCGGTGCGCGGCCGCACCCTGACCTCCTGGCCCAGCCTGCGCACCGACCTGGTCAACGCCGGCGCGCACTGGGTGGACGAGCCCGTCCACGTCTGCCGCGACGGGCCCGGCCCGCTCGTCACCAGTCGCAAACCGCACGACCTGCCGCTGTTCGACGACGCCTTCGTGACGGAGTTCGCCCACGCCGCGGCGAAGCGGCGGACGTGAACGCCGGCGGCACCGCGCGATCGCAATCGGCCGTCAGTCGCCCCGGAGGCGGACGAAGGTGGCGGTGGGCGGGCGGCCGGTGAGGGTGAGTTCGGCGCGGAGGGGTGAGGTCAGCGGGTGGACCGGGCCGTGGTCGGGGTCCGTGGTGGGCGGGCCGAGCAGGGGGCGGGCGACCTCGGCGACCTCGCGGGACTGGACCGGGGTGAGCCGTGGGGTGGTCAGGAACACCCGCCCGTCGTCGAGCTGGAGGATCAGCGCCTGCGGGTGCGCGGCCGGGCCGGTGACGGCGCGGACGGTGGCGTCGAGGGTGTCGTTGCGACGGTACTTGACCCAGACGCGGCCCGCGCCGCGCGGGCGGTACGGGGCGGCGGCGGCCTTGCAGACCAGGCCCTCCACCCCGGTGTCGGCGAGCCGCTCCATCCACTCCAGCGCCTCCGCCCGGTCAGTGGTGGCCATGACCGGCTGGATCGGCGGCGGGACGTCGGCGAGGGCGGCGAGCAGCAGGCGGCGGCGGTCGGCGAGCGGCAGCCGGCGGACGTCGCGGCCGGGCAGCGCCAGCAGGTCGAAGGCGATCAGGCCGAGCGCCACCTCGGGAGCGGCGGCGCGGGCCCGGCGGGTGCGCAGCAGCTCGCCGAAGGCGAACCGGCCGCCGTGCCAGGCGACCAGCTCGGCGTCCAGCACCAGCCCCTCCGGCAGCCGGGCGACGGCGGCGGCGATCGGCGGGAACTCGGGGGCGAGGTCGCGGCCGCTGCGGGACTGGAGGTACGCGGGGCGCTCGCCCCGGGCGAACGCGACGCAGCGGAAGCCGTCCAGCTTCAGCTCGTACTGCACGCCTCCGCCGCCCAGGCCGTCGGCGGGCGGGACGGCGGTCACGGCGGCCGGACGCATCACCTCGACGGGCGGGCGCAGCACCTGGCGCGAGGGCCCCGGCTGCGGCGCCGCCGCGGGCACGCCGGGCAGCGGCCGGGCCCGTTCCGGGTCCAGCAGCGGGGCGAGCAGGTCGCCGTGCGCGGCCAGCCGGTCGGGCACCTCGGCGAGGGTGAAGACCAGGTCCTGCTCGTGGCCGGCCCGTTCCAGCTCCGCCCAGGCCAGCGGGGTGGAGACGGTCGGCAGCGGTCGGGCCCGCAGGGTGTACGGCGCGGCGGTGGTCTTCTTGGCGTTGTTCTGCGACCAGTCGACCAACACCCGGCCCCGGCGGCGGGCCTTGGCCATGGTGTGCACCACGAGGTCCGGGTGCTCGGCCTCCAGGGCGGCGGCCAGCGCCTTCGCGTACGCGGAGACCCGAGTGCTCGGGGTGGGTTCGATCGGGACCAGCAGGTGCAGTCCCTTGGAGCCGGACGTCTTCGCCCAGGCCGCCAGGCCGTCCGCCGCGAGCCGCTCGCGCAGCAGCAGCGCGACCGTACGGCAGGTCAGCACGTCGGCGCCCTCGCCGGGGTCGAGGTCCAGCACCAGCCGGTCGGCGAGGGCGGGCGCGGCGGCGTGCCACTGCGGGACGTGCAGTTCCAGGCAGCCCAGGTTGGCGACCGCCAGCAGGGCCGCACCGTCCGTCAGCACCACCTGGCGCAGCTCGCCGGTGGTGCTCGGCACGTCGACCGTGCGCACCCAGTCCGGGGTGCCGGGCGGCGGGTTCTTGGCGACGAACACCTCCGCCTCGACGCCGTTTGGGCAGCGCAGGAAGGAGACCGGGCGGTCGCGCAGGTGCGGGAGCAGCGCGGTGTGCACGGCGGCGTAGTACCGCAGCACCTCGCCCTTGGGAGTGCCGGTGCGCGGGTAGTACACCTTGTCGAGGTGGGAGAGGGCGAGGGTGCGCCCGTCCACCGTCATCCGCGGCACGGTCCGCCTCCGATGCCTCCGGTTGGTGGCCCCCGCAGCCAGTCTGCCCCGGTTCGGGCGTGCCCGCCCCGGGCCCGGCGCTCCGTGGCCGCCCCGCTCCGCGACGTCCGGCAGCGCCAGGTACGGCGCGCGCAGCCGCTCCACCGGCGTGCGCACCGCTCACCCCCGCGGGTGAGCGACCGGCCGGGGTCGCGGACGGAGACGGGGTTGCTTATGGTGAGGGCGCGGTCACACGCCTTCCGCTCCGACGGCGGGAGCCCGGATGCGCCGCCGGGGGGATGCGGGGGGCCAGCCGGGGGGAACCATCGACGAAGGAGTCCCCGTGACCACTGCCCGAGACATCATGCACACCGGTGCCCAGTGCATCGGCGCCCATCAGACGCTGGCCGAGGCCGCGCAGATGATGCGCGACAAGAACGTGGGCGCGCTGCCGATCTGCGGCGACGACCAGAAGCTGAAGGGCATCATCACCGACCGCGACATCGTGCTGCGATGTATCGCGGAGGGCAAGAACCCGGCCACGATGACGGCCATGGAGCTCTCCGGCCATCTGCACTGCGTGCGCGCCGAGGACAGCATGGATCTGGTACTGCGCAAGATGGAGCAGCACCAGATCCGGCGCATCCCGGTGATCGACGGGGACCGGCTGGTGGGCATGATCAGCGAGGCGGACCTGGCGATGGGCCACCGTCAGGGCCAGCGGCTGACCGATCAGCAGATCATCGAGTTCATGGACAGCGTCTACATGAAGCAGTGACCGGCTGACACCCCGCGCGCCCCGTCCGCGAATGCTTCCGGCCCGGCCGGTCCCCCGTACCGGCCGGGCCCTTCGAGCGTGCCGGGCGGGGCACCGGTGCGTCTTGTACGAATGCGCACGGCTGCGAGGGCGCACGCCTCAGCCTCCGGTGCCCAGGACGGTGCTGGTCACCCGCCCGGTGACCCGGTCGGTGACCCGGCCGGCGGGCTGGGGCAGGGCGGCGGTGCGACGGGAGGCCAGGAACACGCGTGGCGAGCAGCCGACCATGGCGCGGAAGCTCCGGTCAAGGTGGGACTGGTCGTAGTAGCCGCAGCGCGCGGCCAGGTCGGCGCCGGTGGGCCGGTCCTCGGTGGGGCGGTCCTCGGCGGGGCGGTCCTCGTGCGCGGTCAGGACGTTGAGGGTGCGCTGGAGCCGGAGGATGCCCGCCGCCTGCTTGGGGGCCAGCCCGAGGTGCTCGCGGAAGCGCAGCTCCAGCCGGCGTCGGCTCCACCCGCTGCCCTTGACCAGGGTGCCGATCGGCACCAGCCCGTGCGAGTGCCGCAGTTGCCGCCAGACCCAGTGCACCGAAGGGTCCCAGTCCGGCCCGTACGCGAACAGCGCACCGAAGTAGCCGTCCAGCATGGCGAACCGGGCCGGCCAGCCCGGGGTGTGGGCCAGCCGGTCGGTCAGCGACCGCAGTCGCGGGCCCAGGACGTCCCCGGCCTCGGCCCAGTGCCCGCCGAGCTCGCCGGCCAGCGGCCCGAACGCCCGGAAGGCGCCCTGCGGGGTGAGCGAGACGGCCAACCCGTGCAGCACGCCCGCGTGTTCGGCGATCGTCGCGGTGCGGCGCAGCCCGGCCGCGACCGAGCCGAAGGCGGCGGCGGGCGCGGGGGAGACGGCGTCGATGAGGCTCAACGTGCCCTCGAAGGCGAGTGCGACGGTGACCACGTCCGTCGGCACCTCCAGCCGCCGCAGCGGCTGCCGCAGGGCCAGCCGGTAGCCGCGGTAGCCGAGGACGTACCCGCGCAGCGGTGCGGCGGGGGTGCCGACGACCGTCCCGGGCGAGGTGATGAGGAGGGTGTTCCGGGTCATCGCAACTCCCCTGCTCGGCCTGGCGGGTGGCATGCACGGGCCATGGTAGGCGGCGCCGGTCGGCCTCCGGGAGGCCTCGTGCTACCCGGGTGGCGGGCTGTCTCAGGGGCCGGATCCTTCTTTCTTGCCAGTCGAGATACGGGCACAATCGCGCACATGGGAAAGCAGTACGAATGCATCGACGGTCGGTTGCGCGAGTTCATCGAGCGTCAGCCGGTCTACTTCGTGGCCACCGCCCCGCTGGACGCCGACGGGCACGTCAACCTCTCGCCCAAGGGGCGCTCCGGGACGCTCGCGGTGATCGACGAACTCACCCTCGCCTACCTGGACTTCGGCGGCTCGCAGGCCGAGACCGTCGCCCACCTGCGGGAGAACGGCCGGATCACCCTGATGTGGTGCGCCTTCGAGGGCCCGCCGACCGTGGTGCGGGTGCACGGGCGCGGCGAGCCGGTCTTCCGGAACGACCCGAGGTTCGCCGCACTGCTCGGCCACTTCGACCCGGCCGCGGACGGCTCCGGCCTGCGGGCGATCGTGCTGGTCAGGGCCGAGCGGGTCAGCGACTCCTGCGGGTACGCGGTGCCGTTCATGGACTACCGTGCCGACCGCGACCTGCACGCCCAGTACTTCGACCGCAAGGACGAGGAGGAGTTCGGCGCCTACTGCGAGCGCAAGCCGCTGGTCGGCACCAGCATCGACGGCCTGCCGGCCGTCCCGCTGCCGCTCCCGCCGCGGCCGTCCTGACGGTCGTACCTTCCCGATGGCCTGTCAGCCGATCGGATCGGGGCCGAGGATCGCCGGCTCCTCCGGACCGGGGACCGGTACGAACCCTCCGGCGTACACCTCGTGGGCGTTCAGGGTTCCCCCGGCGGAACGCGACGAGGCCGCCGCACCCCGTGGCGGGGTGCGGCGGCCTCATGGCACGCGGTCCTACTTGCCCAGACCGGCCTTGACGGAGCAGACCGGCCAGGCGCCGGGGCCCTGGGCGGCGAGGACCTTCTCGCCGATGGCGATCTGCTGGTCCTTGGTGGCCTGGTGGGCCTGCGGGGCGTAGGCGGTGCCACCGAACGCGGCCCAGGTGCTGGAGGTGAACTGGAGGACGCCGTAGAAGCCGTTGCCGGAGTTGACGGCCCAGTTGCCGGTCGCCTCGCAGGCGGCGACCTTGTCCCAGACCGAAGCCGGCGCGGCAGAGGCACCGGTGGCCGTGACGAGGCCGGCCACCGGCAGGGCGGTGACCGCCCCGGCCATCAGAGCCATCCGGACGCGGTTGCGGCGCTTCGGGGTGGCAGTGGTGGTGGCAGCGGCAGTCTCGTTACGGAAGGTCATGGGGGTTCCTTTCGGAGGGGTCTGCGAGCGCGCGGAACCAGGCCCTCGGAAGGCCGTCGGTTTCGGGGACAAGCCACTCGCGTGGTCCTGCACCGTCCTGCTCGGGGGCCGCCGGTGCCGATTCCGCCGGCCCGGGTGGCCCGCACCACAGCCCTCACCCGGAGTGCCCCCTGCCCCCACTTCCGGTGGCGGGCATAGCCTCGGCCCCATGAGCAACGACAGCGATGCAGCGGACACGGCGGACGCGGGAGAGGCGGCCGCCGGTACGGGTGGGGCGGCGGCCGCCGGCAGAGAAGGGGCTGCCGCGGCGGGGGCGCCGATCGGCGCCGAGGAGCACGAGGCCGCGGCCGCGCCCACGGGCTTCGAGCTTGGCACCGACGGCCCCAAGGTGGTCCTGGCCGGTCTGGACGGCTCCGACTCCTCCTGGCGCGCCACCGCCTACGCCGCCGGGCTGGCCCGCCGCCAGGGCGCCGTCCTCGCGGTGGCGTACATCCAGCCGATCCTCGGCGCCGCGACCGCCCTGGCCGGGGCCGCGGTGGAGGAGACCACCCAGGAGATCGCCGAGGAACTGCTGACCGCGCTGCGCGAGGCCGAGCACCGGGTGCGTGAGGTGTGGAGGGTGGAGTGGCGCTTCCTGACCGTGCGCGGCGACCCGTACACCGGCCTCGCCAAGCTCGCGGACGAGCTGCGCGCCGACGCCGTGGTGGTCGGCGTCTCCGAACAGGCCGGGCACAAGGTGATCGGTTCGGTGGCGGTCCGGCTGGTGAAGGCAGGCCGCTGGCCGGTCACCGTCGTGCCGTAGCCCGCGGCCGGGCGACCGCCCGAAAGGGGCCGGGGTGGCGGCCGGTAGGGTGCGTGACCATGACGGACACGCGGGGCACGCACCCCTCCGAGCCCGCCCACCCGACCGGCAACGACCTGCACCTCGACCTCCCCGCCGGCGGCGGCCGCCGCGCCGCGCTGATGGCGGCCCTGCGCGAGGCGATCCGCAGCGGCAGACTGGCCCCCGGCACCCGGCTGCCGCCCTACCGCGCCCTCGCCGCCGACCTCGGCCTGGCCCGCAACACCGCCGCCGAGGCCTACGCCGAACTCGTCGCCGAGGGCTGGCTGACGGCTCGTCAGGGCTCCGGCACCACCGTCGCCGAACGCGCCGAACCCGTCTCGCGCGCCCGGGCCCGCCGGCCCTCCCGCCGTCCCGGTCCCGGCCACGACCTGCGCCAGGGGCAGCCCGACGCCGCTTCCTTCCCACGCAGCGCCTGGCTCGCCGCCGCCCGCCGCGCGCTCGTCGCCGCCCCCAACGAGGCCTTCGGGCCCGGCGATCCCCAGGGCCGGCGCGAACTGCGCACCGTCCTCGCCGACTACCTCGCGCGCGCCCGGGGGGTGCGCACCGACCCCGACCGGATCGTGGTCTGCTCAGGCTTCGCCCACGCGCTGCGGTTGCTCTTCGACGGCGTCACGCCCGTCCTGCCGCCCGCCGAGCACGGCCCGCTGGCCGTCGAGGCGTACGGGCTGGGCTTCCACCGCGGGCTGCTGGCCGCCGCGGGCGTCACCACCGTGCCGCTGCCGATCGACGAACGGGGCGCCCGGACGGGCGAGTTGGCGCAGCGTCCGGACGTCCGGACGGCCCTGCTCACCCCCGCCCACCAGTTCCCCACCGGGGGCCCGCTGCATCCGGGCCGCCGCGCCGCCGTGGTCGACTGGGCGCGCGGGCGCGGCGGGCTGGTCCTGGAGGACGACTACGACGGGGAGTTCCGCTACGACCGCCAGCCGGTCGGCGCCGTCCAGGGGCTCGATCCCGAACGGGTGGTCTACCTCGGCAGCACCAGCAAGAGCCTGACCCCCGCCCTGCGGCTCGGCTGGATGGTGCTGCCCGACCACCTGGTGGACCGGGCGCTCGCCGCCAAGGGCGAACGCGAGGGCTGGGCCAGCGCCCTGGACCAGCTGACCCTCGCCGAGTTCATCGACTCGGGCGGCTACGACCGGCACGTGCGCCGGATGCGCCGCCGCTACCGGGACCGCCGCGACCAGCTGGTGGCCGCGCTCGCCGCCCGCGCCCCGCACGTCGAGGTGTCCGGCATCGCGGCCGGGCTGCACGCGGTGCTGCGCCTGGAGCCGGGCACCGAGCGCTCGGTGCTCAAGGCCGCCGCGTACCGGGGCCTGGCCGTCGACGGGCTCGCCGACTACCGGCACCCGGCGATCGGCGAGGAGGCGATGCCCGCCGTCGACGGCCTGGTGGTCGGCTACGCCGCGCCACCGGACCACGCCTACCCGGCGGCGCTCGACGCGCTCTGCGACATCCTGCCGCCGTGTGCGTGAGGACGGATCCGGGACGTCGGGAGGGCGGCGAAGCACAGGCCCCCGGGCGGGCCCGCGGGGGAGGAACGCGAGCGGCGGGTGCGTGGTGTCCGCTCGCCGCTCCTGCGTCGGTACGGACCGGGGCCGAGGCACACAACCCCGGCGGAGGCGGCGCCTACGCTCCATGGTCATGCGCAGAACACATCTGAGCCGCGCCGCGCTCGCCGCGTGTCCGGCCCTCGTCGTCGGTCTGCTCCTCTCCGCCGCCCCCGCCGCCCGGGCCGACAGCCGACTGCCCCTGACGGCCGTCTCCGACAAACGGACGACCGTGAGGGGCGGCGAGTTCACACTCACCCTGACGCTCACCAACCCGTACGACACCCCGATCCAGTTCGTCTACCAGAGCGTCCAGGAGACCTACGGCACCAGCCTGGAGACCGGTCTCAAGTTCACCGCGACCGCCTGCGGCACCCAGACCAACGGGTGCAGTGACAACGTCCACGGCGGCATCGCCCGCTACGACGTGCCGCTCGCCCCCGGTGCCAGCAGCGCCTTCACGGTGACGTACACCATCGCCCCCGATTCGGCCTGCGGCCCCGACACCCGGATCGACTTCTACTCCCACCTGTACTACGAGTACCGGGGCGGTGAGTCCAACAACTCGGGCATCGTCGGCATCCCCGGCACCCAGGTCGCCTGCGCCTGACCCGCCGGTGCCGCCGGTGCCGTCGGCGGAGGCCGCAGGCGCGCCGCCCTCCCCGGCGCAGACCCCCACTGCGCACCCCCCGTTCACCCGTCGGGTGCCGGCTTCCCCCGTGCCGGCACCCGACGGGCCGTTCGTGTCTCCGTGGCCGGTCGCCGGAGCCCGGCCGCTGCCCCGCGCGGGTGTCCGCGGCGCCGGGACGGCGCGCCGGGTTGACGCCGGGCGACGGCCTCCGGGCCGCCCGGCCAGGGCCCTGGCCGGGCCCTGGCCGGGGTGGGAAAGCCGATGGCGGCGCGGGGCCCGCAGGGGCGAACGGATGTTCCCGGAGTTTGTGGGGCTGCGGGGGCGGACCGGGCAAGATTCACCCTATCGGGGGGTAGTCGGCCTCCGTTCGGGCTCGGCCGGGTCCTGGTGATCTAGGGTTCCGCATGGGCCGCCGGGAGACGGTGGTCGCACTTCGCGAAATTCGCCAACGCCCCCACCCATAAGCGGATCTGGTGATCCGTCATGGCATGCGTTCGTCAGGGCAGGCTGGTACGGCCCTGGACGCGTGACCCGATCACAGGAATGGAGAGCCCTGCCGATGACCGTGGACACGAGCCCGGAGGCAGCGCAGGCCAAGCAGCAGAGCCTTGCGACGGCTGCTGCCCGGAACCTTGCCACCACGACCAAGTCCGCACCGCAGATGCAGGAGATCACCTCCCGCTGGCTGCTCAAGGTGCTTCCCTGGGTCCAGGCGGCCGGTGGCGCCTACCGCGTCAACCGCCGGCTCACCTACGCGGTCGGCAACGGCGTGGTGGAGTTCATCAAGACCGGTTCCCAGGTCCGGGTGATCCCGGCCGAGCTGGGCGAGCTGGCGCTGCTGCGCGGCTACGAGGACGAGGACGTCCTCACCGCCCTGGCCGACCGCTGCCAGCAGCGGGACTTCGGCCCCGGCGAGGTGCTCACCACCCAGGGCGAGGCCGCCGACAAGATCTTCCTGATCGCGCACGGCAAGATCAACAAGATCGGCACCGGAAAGTACGGCGACGAGACCGTGGTCGGTGTGGCCGGCGACGGCGACCGCTTCGGCGAGGACGCGCTGCTGAACCCGGACGCCGCCTGGGAGTTCACGGCCAAGACCGCCACCGCCGGCGTCGCCCTGACGCTGACCCGGGCGGACTTCGCCTCCATCCGGGACAACGCGCCCAGTCTGCAGGAGCACCTCCAGGCCTTCCTGGCCCTGCCGCTCCAGGCGCAGAACGAGCGCGGTGAGGCGGAGATCGCCATGTCCGCCGGTCACCACGGCGAGTACGAACTGCCCGGCGCCTTCGTGGACTACGAGCTCAAGCCCCGCGAGTACGAGCTGAGCGTCGCGCAGACCGTCCTGAAGGTCCACACCCGCGTCGCGGACCTGTACAACCAGCCGATGAACCAGACCGAGCACCAGCTGCGGCTGACGATCGAGGCCCTGCGCGAGCGCCAGGAGCACGAGATCGTCAACAACCCGGAGTTCGGCCTGCTCAACAACGCCGACTTCGACCAGCGCATCCAGACCCAGTCCGGCCCGCCCACCCCGGACGACCTGGACGAGCTGCTCAGCCGCCGCCGCGACCCCGACTACCTGCTCGCCCACCCGCGGACCATCGCCGCCATCGGCCGGGAGTTCAACGCCCGCGGGCTGTACCCCACCCACGTCGACCTCGGCGGGCAGCAGGTGCCGGCCTGGCGCGGGGTACCGATCCTGCCGTGCAACAAGATCCCGATCACCAAGGACAACACGAGCTCGATCCTCGTGATCCGTACCGGTGAGGACAACCAGGGTGTCATCGGTCTGCACCAGACCGGCATCCCGGACGAGTACCAGCCGTCGCTGTCGGTCCGCTTCATGGGCATCGACGAGAAGGCGATCATCTCGTACCTGGTCAGCGCCTACTACTCGGCCGCCATCCTGGTGCCGGACGCGGTCGGCGTGCTGGAGAACGTGGAGATCGCGAACCGCCGCAGCTGAGCGCGCAGAACGGCGAGCGCGGGCCGTAACCGGTCGGCTCGAAGATCGTTTGATCTGATGGCGGGCGGCCCGCCCCTGAGAGCGGGTCGCCCGCCTGGCCATGTCTGATCATTTCTGGTCGTACCCGACGGAACCCCTCTGGGGAATGCGACCTCATCCGACGGTCCTGCCCGTTCTGCCCCTTCCCGCGCGGCCGTTCGGCCGAGCCCGTTCCGTCCTCCCCGGATGACCCGAGAGGTGTGTGGAGCCCATGCCCCAGCGTCGGCAGATCCGCCGGATATCGCCCGGCGGTGGTGGGGGCGCGGCCCCCTGGGGGCGGGTGCGGCTGACCGGCGCGACTTTCGGCGTGGTCGCGATCTGCGCGCTGGTCAGCGGTGCGACCGCCTCCGGCGCCGGCCACCCCGGCGGACACCCGCACGGCCCGGTGGTGGACACCTGCGTGTGCAGCGAGACCGACGTGTCGATGTCGGTACGGCCGGGCGGGCAGGTGAGCGTCGGCGTGGACTTGGACGTCCAGGTCGCGGTCGGCGTCGCGCCGAGCGCCGGCCCGGAGCACCACGGGCCCAGGCCCCCGCACGGGCACCACCACCCCTGCCACACGCCCACCCCGACGCCCACTCCGAGTCCGACGCCCACCCGCACGCCTACGCCGAGCCCGACCCCGACTCCCACCCCCACGCCGTCACCGACGCCGGCGTCCCCCAGCCCGACGACGCCGGACCCCACCCCGCCGCCCGCGCCCCCGGCATCGCCCGCACCGCCGCCTGCCCCGGCAGCTCCGGCCCCCGCCGCGCCCGCCCCCGCGCCGGCCGCGCCCGCCCCGGTCCCGGCGGCCCCCGCGCCGGCGGCCCAGAGTCCGGCCGCGTCCGCTCCCGCAGCCTCGCCGAGCCCGGCTCGTCCGAGCCCGCTACGGCCGACCCCGTCGGCGCGACCGGTGTTCCACGCCACGGCGACGAAACCCATGCCCATGGCCCGGCACCAGCAGGGCATCTCGATGACCACCACGATGCTGCTGGTCACGGTCCCCGCCGTGATCGCGGCGGCGGCCCTGCGTCCGGGCGGTGGTGGCCGAGGCCGCGGCGGCCGTTCGAGTTCCTCCTGACCTTTCCCCCGACGCGCCGCCGACCGATTTCCCGGCCGGCGGAGGGTCCCGGCCCGCCGCCCGGCCCGGGCAGAACCCGGGAGAGCCGGTCCGGACCGGGCCGGGGTTCGCCCCGTCGACCTGTCCGTTGCGTCACAAGCCAAGCCAGAGAAGGGAGTTACCGTGTCCGAGTGGGTGGCATTGATCATCGCGATGGCGTCGGCCTGTGCCGTCGTGGTGGCGGTGATGCTGCTGAGGCGGCGCCGGCCGATCGTGGAGGGGAGCACCGACGAGACCCCGGACGTCATCGAGTACATCACGATGATGATCGGGGTGGTCTACGCGATCGTCCTCGGTCTCGCCATCGCGGGTGTCTGGGAGGCGCGCGGCGCCGCCCAGGACGACCTGTTCCGCGAGGCGCAGTCGCTGCGCGAGGTGAGCGACCGCGCGGTGATCTACCCGGTGGAGTTCCGTGACCAGGTCCGGGCCGACGTGGACGCCTACGTCACGTACGTGGTGAACACCGAGTGGGACTACATGAAGGAGAACGGCGCGATCACCGAGAAGGGTGACCAGCTGCTCCGGAAGCTCCACGACGACGTCGCCACCCGGTCGCCCGCCTCCGACCTCGAGTCGCAGGCCTACCAGTCGATCATGGACCGGGTCAGTCAGGCCTCCGAGGCCCGCAATTCGCGCGGGCAGAACGCCGGGCCGACGATGCCCGGGGTGGTCTGGTTCGGCCTGATCGGCGGTGCGGTGGTGACCGTCGGCATGCTGTTCGCGCTCCAGATCCGGCGAACGCCGCGGGAGTTGATCCTGGCGCTCTGCTTCAGCGCGCTGATCGCCTTCCTGCTGTTCATGATCTGGGACTTCGACAATCCGTTCTCGCGGACCGTCTCGGTGACCACCCAGCCGTTCGAGGACCTCTTCCCCTCGCTCAACCTCGGCGGCTGAGCGGGGCGGGGGCGGATCCGGGCAGATGATCTTCGGATAATCTTGCCCGGATCGTCGGGGGTCGGCCCTCGGCGGAGCGAACGAGGAGATCGTCAGCCGTGTCCGACCCGACGCCGGATCTCGGCGCCCACTTCCCGCCGGCCCGCCCGGAGCGCGCCTGGTGGTGGCTGCCCGCCTCGGAGCGGCTCCGGCGGAGGAAGCAGCGCTGGGCCTGGGAGGACTACCGGGAGCGCTACCGCAAGGAGGACCACGCCAGGGCCCAGCGGAAGAAGCACATCCGGAACGAGTCCGCGGACTGTTGTGCCGACGGCTGCTGCGAGTTCGCCGACCCCTGCCTGATCGCCCTGATCCCGGTGATGATGGTCTCCGGCGTCCGCTTCGCCCTCACCGGGGCGCGCGGACGCCGCACGGCCGATCCGTCCGCCCCCGCCCCGCGCGGGTTCGCGGCCGGGGTGCTGTACGGCGCGGTGCGCTACTACCGCACCGAGGTCAGCCCCCGCCGCCCGGCCTGCTGCCGGTACACGCCGTCCTGCTCGACCTACGCCGTGCAGGCGCTGCACCGGCACGGCGCGCTGCGCGGGGCCGGGCTGACGGTTGGACGGCTGCTGCGCTGCCGCCCGGGCGCGGGCGGGGCGGACCCGGTGCCGCCGCGCTGAGCCGCGGACGGCCCGCGCGGAGGTTCCGTGCGGGCCGTCGCAGTTCGTTCCGAGGGGAATTCTGGCGGATCGTCAGCGCAGGCTGCTGTCCATCGAGTTGAGCATCGTGCCGGAGGCGTCGTCGTTCTCCAGGGAGAAGGCGAACAGCCCGCCCAGGCCCTTGCTCCTGGCGTAGGCCCCGCGCGCCTGGACGGCCTGCGGGGTGTCGCCGGTCCAGAAGTTGGTGCCGTCGTAGACCCAGCTGCTCTCGGTGACCGGGTCCCAGTGGGTCTGCGCCGCGGTCGGGTTGAGCTCCTTCCAGGCGGCCAGGCCGGACTCCTGGCTCAGCGGCTTCTTGGCCGTCGGGCCGGTTGCGCTCTGGTGCAGGCCGTAGCCGGTGCCGGCCGGGACGCCGGTCCAGCCGCGCCAGTAGAACGGGATGCCCAGCACGATCTTGTTCGCCGGGAAGCCGCCGGGAATCCCGTACTCGGGCAGGCCGGTGGTGTACGCGGCGAGCGTGGTGTCCACGTTGTACTTGCGGGTGCCCGGGGTGATCGGCGTGGTCGGGTCGGCCGGACTGTCGTGCAGCGGGTCCTGGTGGTTGGTCGGGCCCGTGGCGTCCCACGCGCCGTGCATGTCGTAGGACATCACATCGGCGTAGTCCAGGTAGGCGCCGATCTTGTCGGTCTCCAGCTGGGCGACCTTGTCCTGGCCGCTCGGCAGCGCGGCGGTCAGCAGGTACCGCTTGCCCTGGGCGGCGCCGAGGGCGTCCAGCTGGGTGCGGAACTCCTTGAGCAGCAGGGTGTAGTTCTGCTTGTCGGCCGCGGAGTAGTGGTTGCCGGTGTGGCCGCCGGCCGAGCCCGGGTACTCCCAGTCGAGGTCGATGCCGTCGAAGAGGCCCGCGGCCGAGGCCGGACCGCCGGAGGCGTCACCCGCCACGCCGGTCGGCAGGTTCCCCTTGAGGAACATGTCGACGCACGAGGAGACGAAGGCCTTCCGGGAGGAGTCGGTGGCCGCCGCGTCGGAGAAGTACTTGGAGTACGTCCAGCCGCCGATCGAGATGGTGAAGCGCAGGTTCGGGTACTTGGCCTTCAGCTGGCGAAGCTGGTTGAAGTTGCCCTTGAGCGGCTGCTCCCAGGTGTCGCTGCTGCCGTCCACGCTGGTGCCGGAGTTGTAGTCGGCCTGGTAGTCGGCGTAGGCGTCGCCCGCGCCGTCGCCGGCGTTCGGGTTGGACTCGTTGGCCGAGTCGGAGGCCTTCACCGCCTGGAAGCAGGTGAACCTGGTCGGGTCGATGTTGGCGAACGCGTAGTGGATGACGTCCAGCTTGCCCGCCGCGCCGCTGGTGTCGACGTTCTTCGCGTGGTACGCGTTCTCGTAGACGCCCCACTGGTCGAAGTAGGCCGAGCGGATCGGCTGTTGCGCGGGGGCGGCCGCGGTCGTGGTGCTCACCGGCGCGGACTGGGCGGAGGCGTGGCTGCCGGAGTAGCCCTGGACGCTGAAGGTGTAGCTCCTGCCCGGCAGCAGCGAGCTGACCGCGACCGAGGTGCCCATCGAGGTGGCGACCAGCTGGCCGTTGGACCACACCTTGTAGGCCACCGGGCCGTCACCGCTGGTGAGGGTGGACGGCTGCCAGGTGAGCACCACCGCGTTGGAGGTGGTCCTGGTGACCGCGAACCCGGTCGGGGTGGTGACCTTGCCGTCCCCGGCCGGGCCGTTCGCGGTGCCCGTCGGGGTCGGGGTGGTGGTCGTGGGGGTGCCCGTCGGGCTCCCGGTCGCCGTCGGGCTTCCGGTGGCGGTGGGGCTCCCGGTCGCGGTGGGGCTCGCGGTGGCGGTCGGGCTTCCGGTGGCGGTCGGGCTTCCGGTGGCGGTCGGTCCGGCCGGTCCGGTCAGCGTGAGGTCGTCCGCGTAGTACGTGCCGGTGCCGTACCAGCCGTGGGTGAAGACCGTGACGGAGGTCGTGGTGGCGCCGGTGGTGAAGGTGGTGCTCAGCTGGTTCCAGCCGGTCCCACCCGGCGTCCAGACCGAGGAGTTGACGCCGGTGCCGGTGGCGCCCAGGTAGACGTAGCTGCCCTGGACCCAGCCGGCCAGGGTGTACGTGGTGTTCGGCAGGACGGTGACGGTCTGCTGGCACTGCGCGGTGTCGGCGGCCGAGGCGGCGCCGCTGAGCGCGCGGCTCCCGCCGTGCACCGGGGTGGTGACGACCGACCCGTTGGAGCAGGTCCAGCCGGCCAGGGTGCCGGCCTCGAAGTCACCGTTGGCCAGCAGGTTGACCGGGGCGGCCGAGGCGGAGCCGAAGGTCAGGGCGATGGCGGCGCCGCTGGTGGTCAGGGTGGCGGCCAGGGCCAGTGCGGTGGCTCTTCTGCGCTGGGCGGCCCGGCGGCCGGCGCGCTCCCCGGCGGGCTGAGCTGCGGGCAGGACACGGTCGTGCATGCGGTGGGTCCTCCGGATGTGTGGGGGGTTCCGGCGGTGCGGTGGCCCGGACGGGCCGAGGGGAGCCGACCCGGGCGCGATGGGGGCGCGCGGGCTGGTGACGCGTGGGACGAGTGGTGCGCGGACACGCCGGGCGGCCGACCCGTGCACGTCACGACTGAACAGATTGGACTGGACCAATATTCGCCGTCAAGGGTGTCCGCCCGCTGGACCGCCTCCGGCCCGGGCGGCGGCGGCCCGGGTATCGGCGGCCGGGGTGACGGTGGCCCGGTAGGTTGGCCGGAACGAGCAGGCCCGTCGAACGGAGGAGGCGCGATGGACAGCCAGGACTGGGACGACCGCTACGCCGCGAGCGAGCTGGTGTGGGGAGCCGGGCCCAACCAGTGGGTGGTCCGCGAACTGGAGGGCAGGGCCCCCGGCCATGCCCTCGACCTGGCCGCCGGAGAGGGCCGCAACGCCATCTGGCTGGCCGCCCAGGGCTGGGAGGTCACCGGACTGGACTTCTCCGCCGTCGCCCTGGAACGCGCCGAACGGCTCACCGCCGACCTGCCCGACGAGGTCGCCGACCGGCTCACCTGGCGCCACGGCGACGCCCGCACGCTGGAGGCCCCCGCCGCCGGCTACGACCTCGTCCTGATCGCCTACCTGCAGATCCCCGCCGCGGACCGCCGGGCCGCGCTGGGCCGGGCCGCCGACGCGCTCGCCCCCGGCGGCACCCTGCTGGTCATCGGGCACGACCTGAGCAACCTCACCGAGGGCGTCGGCGGCCCGCAGGACCCGGCCGTGCTCTTCACCCCGGAGGACGTCCTGGCCGACCTCGCCGACCGCGGGCTGCGCACCGTCCGCGCCGAGCGGGTGCACCGCACGGTGGGCGGCGAGCCCGGGCACAAGGGTGGCGCGAGCGGCGAGGGAAGTGAGGCCGGTGGGGGAGCAGCGGGCGGCCGGGTCGCGGTGGATGCGCTGGTGCGGCTGGAGCGGAGCGCCGGGTGACGGGCCGGCCCGGCCGGCGGGCCGTGCTCGGCGCACTGGCGGCCGCCTCCCCGCTGGGGCTGGCGGGCTGCTCGGCCGGGAGGCCGGAGCGGACCGCCGCGACGGCCGAACCGGGCGACCCGGGCCGTGAGGCCTTCGTGATGGTGATCCGGCACGGCGAGAAGCCCGACGGCGGCCATCCGGGGCTGGACGAGAGCGGTCGGCCGGACGACAAGTCGCTCACCGAGGCCGGCTGGGCCCGGGCGAACGCGCTGCCCACGCTGTTCGTGCCGCCCGCGCCCGGCCTGCGCACCCCGGCCCGGATCCTCGCCGCCGCCGACCGGGGCCCGCTGGCCGGCGCGCACAGGATGCGCCAGACCGTGACCCCGCTGGCCGGGCGGCTCGGGCTGACCGTGGACACCGCGTACGCGGAGTCCCAGGAGTCGGCGCTGGCCGGCTCCGCACTGGCCGGGGCGCAGCCGGTGCTGATCTGTTGGGAGCACTCGCGGATCCCGCGCATCGTCGAGGCGCTCGGTGCGGCCGACAGCGGTGTGCCCGCCGCCTGGCCGGACCGGTTCGACCTGGTCTGGGTCTTCTCCCGGCCGGCCGGCGGGGCCTGGACCTTCCACGAGGTGCAGCAGCACCTGCTGGACGGCGACGGCTGATCCGCCTGGCGGCGTACAACACGTGACGGTCCGTCAACTAGCGTTGTGGGGCATGAGGATTCGCATGCTCTCGACGGCGCCGGTCGTCGTCGCGCTGCTGCTGGCCGGATGCGGCGGTCCGGGCTCCGGTTCCGGCTCCGCCGCCGAGGAGCGGCCGGGGCCCTGGCCGAGCGGCCCGTCCCCGACCGGCCCGTCGCCGACCGGCCCGGCCGTGACCGGTGCGCCGTCGGCCGACGCCACCCAGGCCGGTGCCGAGCGCCGCGCCGACGGCGCCCAGCTGCTCTACCGCGCCGGGGGCGGCCACAGCGCGCAGAACCCGGCCTTCGCCCCGGACGGCCGCTCGGTGCTGCTGACCGAGTTCAGCGAGGGCTACAACAAGGGCCCCGCCGCCCTCGGCATCCTGCCGCTGGACGGCGGCGCGCCGCGCAAGGTGCTGGAGGATCCCGACAAGGCGGCCGTCAACCTCCCCGGCACCAGCTGGAACGCCGCCGCCGACGCCTTCGCCTTCGCCACCGACCGGGAGTCCGGGCACGACGAGGTCTGGCTGATGGGGCCGGGTGGCGCCCCCGAGCGGGTGACCAGCCACACCGACGACAGCGGCTACAGCGAGCCCAGCTTCTCCCCGGACGGCGAGTGGATCGTCTTCCAGCAGAGCCGGGAGCCGGAGCGCGCCGCCGTGCAGGACGACACCGCCGGGCAGGGCTCGCTCTGGAAGGTTCGCCGCAGCGGTGGTGCGCCCGTCCTGCTGGTGGACGGCCGGGGCACCGGCACCGACAACCGGCAGCCGAACTGGTCCCCGAAGGGCGACCGGATCGTCTTCCAGCGGCGGAGCGCGGGCCGCGAGGACTGGTCGCTGTGGACGGTGAACGCGGACGGCGGCGGACTGCGGCGGGTCACCGAAGCGCCGGGCGAGCACACCGATCCGAGCTGGTCCCCGGACGGCCGTTTCCTGGTCTTCTCCTCCAACCTGGGCGACCTGCCGAAGGCCCAGGTCTTCGTGGTCCCGGCGGACGGCGGCACCCCGGGTGCCCCTCCCGTCCGGGTGACCCGCGACGACACCGCCTACGACGGTGCGCCGAGCTGGTCCCCGGACGGGCAGTGGATCGCCTTCGAGTCCGCCCCGGGCGGCGAGGCCAACCCCGCCGCCCTCTGGCGCATCCCGGTGCCCCGCGAGGCCGTCGCTAGCCGACGGTGATCGTCACCACCGAGTACTGCGCGACGGTCAGCGGCACGCTGACCGTCCCGCCGGTGACGGTGTACGGGACGGCCTTGGGTGCCGGGTCGGTGCCGTCCGGGCCGGCGGCGGTGACGGCGGTGACGCTCGCCCCGGCCGGGAGGGCGTAGGAGAGCGTGCAGTTGGCGGGCGTGCTGCGGAACGCCGCCGGGGTGTCGCCGAAGTTGGTGAAGTTCACCAGGTGGACGACGGTGTCCGCGCCGAGCCGCCGGGCGTCCAGGAAGATCCGGCGGTCCCCGGCCAGGGTGACCGCCGGCGGGGCGGACTGCCGGACGGCGGTGAGCAGCTGGTCCGCCGAGGCCTGGTCGGTCTTGGTCAGGTAGCTCAGCCCGGGCAGCGCCTTGACGTACCAACAGCTGCCGCTGCCGTAGGAGTTCTGCCTGGTGGCGGGCAGCGGGTCGGCCCTGCGCAGGCCGAGCACGTCGGAGAGCGCGAACTCGCTGCGCTGGCCGCCCAGTTCGTCCAGCGCGGTGGGTGCCGGGCCGGTGATCACGATCGTCCCGCCGGCCGCGACGAAGCCGCGCAGCAGCGCCGCCTCGGCGTCCGAGACCGCCTGGAGGTTGGGCAGCAGCAGGACCTTGAACCGGGCCAGGTCGTCGGCGGTCAGGCCGGGGCTGGGCACCGTGTCGAACGGGACGTGGGCGTACACCAACGCCTTGACGGTGCCGCGGAACTCGCCGAGCCAGGGGATCGAGGCGCAGCTCATCTGCGGGTCGTCGCCGCCCCACCAGTCGGTGATCCCGGCCGGGGCCGTGGCGTTGACGTACATCCCGTTGCCCTCGCCCGGGGCCACGTAGTCCCGGGACGGCGCGGAGTGGTAGACGCCGACCTCCGCGATCGAGACCGGGTCGTAGAGCTTCGTCTGGTTGGTGCGCACGAAGCGGTACATCCGGGTGCGCATCGCGGCGTCCACGGTGTCGTTCTTGAACGGGGTCTTCACCTCGTACGGGTTGCAGCCGGCCGCGATCAGCTGGGACATCACCAGCGAGGCGTCGTCGGCCTGCCAGCCGTAGGAGAACGCCCAGGCCGGCTTGGTGCCGCTGGCGGCGCGGGCGTACTTGTACATGGAGATCAGGCAGACCCAGTCGGAGGCGGTGGCGTGCCGCATGCCGTCGTAGTTGCCGAGGATGTCCACCTCCCAGACCTGGCTGACGGCGCCGGGGGCCTGGCGCAGGTAGCCGCCGTCCAGGCCGATCGAGGTGGCGTAGCGGTAGTCCATCGACACGGTCTCGACGAAGGTGACCAGGTCGGGGTTGACCGAACGGCCCGCGTCGGCGATGTCCAGCTGGAACCGGAGCAGGTTGCGGTGGCGCCACTCGACGTAGCGGCGGAAGACCGGGTCGGCGAAGTTCGCGGCCTTGGGCAGGTCGAGGCCGGTGTCGGCCTTGAACGCGGCGGCGCCCCAGGTGGAGGCGTCGCACCAGGAGAGCACGCCGTCGAAGTAGATCGGGACGTCCGGCCAGATGCCGTCCACGCCGGTCGCGGCCACGCCTCTGATCCGCTTGAGGTAGTAGTCCCGCCAGGGCGAGTTGGGGCTGAGCCAGACGCTCTCGTCGCCCGGGTCGACCCAGACCACCACGCTGCCGTAGAACACGTTGGGCTTGCCGGCGAGGTCGCGCTGGACCCAGTTCTTGCCCTGGTCGTTCTTGTAGAAGGAGCGGCCCTTCTCACCGCCGGGGGAGATCAGCTCCAGGGACGGGTAGTACATGACGACCTTGAGGCCGGCGGCGTGGGCCAGGCCGGTGAACGTCTTCACCTCGGCCATGTGGGCGGCGAACTGGGCGTCGGTGAGCCAGTCGGAGAGCAGGGTGTCCAGCTCGATGACGCTGACCTCCTGCGCCTTGAGGGCGTCCACGGCGCTCTGCATGTCGGCGGGCTCGTTGAAGGTGCCGTCGGCGACGCGGGCGTAGCGGGCCCAGTCCGGCCAGGTCTGGGCGGAGTTGGCGGTGCGCAGGGCGGCGGCCCGCGTGGTGGCGGGCCAGGTGCCGTCGTACTGGGCGGTGCCGTGGTCGGTGTCCGGCGCGGCGGCCGCCCAGGCCGTGCCGCCGGGCAGCAGTCGGACGGTGGCCAGCGCGCCGCCCGCGCCGAGGCCGGCCCGGAGCAGCCGCCGGCGGCCGAGGCGCGATCCCCCCGGTCGTTCCGGTGTTGCGTGCTGTTCGGTTCCTTCGTGCTGCTCGGGCATGGTGGTCCCCCCAGCGTGAGTGGGCCGACGCGCTTCGGCACGGCCCGGGAACGGTCGTGAGCACTGCGATCGGTGCACGGACGGCGCGCCGTTGCAGCCGGGCGCCGCCTCGGGCCGACCCTAGACCGTGCGCCGCCCCGGTCATCCGGCTGCGGTCCGCGGCTACGCCAGACGTCGGAGCGCCGGTTCCCTCAGTGTGCGGACCGTTGTCGGGGTGAGGTCCGGGGGAGTACGGGGTACAGGTGCTGGCAGGACACCGTCGATGATCATAAATTCTCTACAGTGCTGTAGATTCGCGGCACGGGCGGTGGCAGAACGAGGAGGACGCGATGAGCGTTTCGCTGGCCAAGGGGCAGAAGATCAGCCTGGAGAAGCCGGGGGGCGGGCAACTGAGCCTGGTTCGGATGGGCCTCGGCTGGAAGGCGGCGGAGCGCAAGGGCTTCCTCGCCAAGCTGCTCGCCGCAGGCCGGGAGATCGACCTGGACGCCTCGGCGGTGCTGTTCGCCCAGGGACGGCCGGTGGACGTGGTCTTCTTCCAGCACCTCAACAGCAACGACGGCTCGGTCCGGCACAGCGGGGACAACCTGGTCGGCGGCGCGGGCGACGCGACCGACGACGAGTCGATCACGGTCGACCTGACCACCGTCTCCGCCGAGGTCGACCAGATCGTCTTCACCGTCAACTCCTTCACCGGTCAGACCTTCCAGGAGGTCGAGGCGGCCTTCTGCCGGCTCGTGGACGAGACCACCGGCACCGAGCTGGCCCGCTACACGCTCACCGGCGGTGGCCCGTACACCGCGCAGATCATGGCCAAGGTGCAGCGCACGGCGACCGGTTGGCAGATGACGGCGATCGGCCAGCCGGCCGGCGGGCGGACCTTCCAGGACCTGATGCCGGAGCTGGTCAAGCACCTCTGACCGTCCGGCGCGGGCCCGGCGCCCGGCGTCAGTCGACGTCGCGGCGCCGGAACCCGGCCAGGGCCAGGGCGATCAGGGCGGCCGCGACCAGGGTGAGCACGGCGAGCGGCGTCCAGTCCATCGCGGCCGCGGGGAGCCGGGGCACCTGGCCGTACGGGGAGAGCCGGCCCAGGCCCGCGGGGAGGTCGAGCAGCGGGCCCAGGTAGCCGATCACGAAGGCGTACGCGGGTACCAGCCAGGCCAGTGGCGTGGCCCGGGGCAGCCAGCCGTACACCGCCGCGGCGAAACCCACGGTCACCCACTGGGCGGGCGCGAAGGCCAGCGCCGCGCCGGTCAGCCGTAGGAACGCGCCCCCGTCGCCGCTGGACGCCGCCCCGGCCAGGCCGAAGCCGACGCCGGCCGCGAGCAGCACGGCGGTGGAGCCCAGCAGGGCCGCCGCCAGGTGCCCGCCCAGCCAGGCGGACCGCGACACGCCGGTGGCCAGCACCGGTACCGCCCGTCCGGCGCTCTCCTCGGCGCGCGGGCGCAGCGTGGCCAGCACCGCGTGGACGCCGCCGACCACCGCGACCACCAGCATGGTCAGCGCGACGTAGGAGTCGGCGAGGGTGTGCCCGCCGAGCCGCGCCAGCGCCTCCCGGATCTGCCCGACGTCCTTGAGCAGCGAGTCGGCGTTGCCGAGCAGCGAACCGTACATCGCGCCCAGCACGAGCAGGGCGGCCGAGAAGCCGGCGAGCAGGCCGCGGTGCAGGCGCAGCGCGAGGCCGAGCGGGGTGCCCAGGGCCGGGCTGCCGTCGGCCGGGCCGGGGCGGGCGGCGCGCAGGCCCGCGCCGTGGTCCCGGCGGCTGCTGAGCGCGAACCCGGCGGCGCCGGTCGCGGCGGTCAGGGCGAGCGCGGGCAGCAGCGGCCACCAGCGGTCGTCCACGAACGGGTAGCTGCGCTGGAGCCAGCCGATCGGGGAGGCCCAGGACAGGGCGCCCGATCCGGCGTCCCCGGCGGCGCGCAGCGCGTAGGCGGCGCCGAGCACGGTGAGGGCCAGCCCGGAGGCGGTCCGGGCGTGCGCGCTGAGCTGGACGGTGACGGCGGCCACCGCGGCGAACAGCAGCCCGGCGAGGGCGGCCGCGGCGCCGTACAGCGCCGATCCGGCGGCGCTGAGGCCGGGGATGCCGAGCGCGGGCAGGGCGGCCGCGAGCAGCAGGCCGAGTACGAGGTCGGCGACGGCGGCGGTGGCCAGGGCGGCGGCGAGCGGGGCGTGCCGGCCGACGGCCGCGGAGCGGACCAGTTCGGCGCGGCCGTTCTCCTCCTCGGCCCGGGAGTGCCGGGTGACGGTCAGGATGCTCATGAGGCCGGCCAGCACGGCCAGCAGGCCGAGCATCCGGTGGCCGAGCATGGCGCCCCAGGTGTAGTCGGCCAGGTAGTGGGCCGGGCCGCTCATGGCGAGCACCGCCGGGTTGTCCGAGCCGTGTGCGATGGAGGCGCGGTCGGCGGCGGTCGGGTAGACGGTGTGGACGCTGTTGGCGGTGGCCACGGTGACCAGCCAGAGGCCGAGCACCCAGGCGGACAGCCGGAACCGGTCGCGGCGCAGGGCGAAGCGCAGCAGCACGGCGGTGCCGGCCAGGGTGGTGCGGATCGCCGGGCGGCGGGGTGCGGCCGTGCGGCCGGCGACCGGTCCGGCGGCGGTGGCGGTCATCGCAGGGCCTCGCCCTCGACGTGGTGCCCGTTGGCGGCCAGCTCGTCGCCGTAGTGGCGCAGCATGAGCTCCTCCAGGGTGGGCGGGTGGCTGACCAGGCTGCGCAGCCCGGCCGCGCTCAGGGCCCGTACGGCGGCGTCGAGTCGGGCGCCGTCCACGGCGAAGTGGACCCGGTTGCCCTCGGTGCGCAGACCGTGCACGCCGGTCAGGGTGTCCAGCCCGGCGACCGGGCGCAGGGTCTCCGCCTCGACGGTGGTGCGGGTGAGGTGGCGCAGCTCGCCGAGGGTGCCGCTCTGCACCACCTTGCCGTGCCGGATGATGCTGACCCGGTCGCCCAGTTTCTCCACCTCGTCCAGGATGTGGCTGGAGAGCAGGACGGTGCGGCCCTCGTGCTTGGCCTGGCGCACGACGTCCTGGAAGACCACCTCCATCAGCGGGTCCAGGCCGGAGGTCGGTTCGTCGAGCAGCAGCAGCTCGGCGTCGGAGGCGAGCGCGGCGACGATGGCGACCTTCTGCCGGTTGCCCTTGGAGTAGCTGCGGCCCTTCTTGGTGGGGTCGAGGTCGAAGCGCTCGATCAGCTCGTCCCGGCGGCGGCGGTCGAGCCGGCCGCGCAGCCGGGAGTGCAGGTCGATGGCCTCGCCGCCGGTGAGGTTGGGCCAGAGTTCGACGTCGCCCGGCACGTAGGCGAGGCGGCGGTGCAGCTCGACGGCGTCGTGCCACGGGTCCTGGCCGAGCATCCGGGCGCTGCCGCCGTCGGCGCGCAGCAGGCCGAGCAGGACGCGGATCGTCGTGGACTTCCCGGACCCGTTGGGCCCGAGGAAGCCGTGGACCTCGCCGGTCTCGACGGTCAGGTCGAGGCCGTCCAGCGCGGTGGTCCGGCCGAAGGTCTTGCGCAGGCCGGACAGGGTGATGGCCTTGGTCATGCTTGTGAAGCTACCGTAGATTCAGAAAAACGTGAAGATTGAGAAGCCGTTAAAGTTCGATCAGCGACGAGCGGTCATCGGAAAGGGGTGCAGGGTGGTGCAGGGGACGAAGGGGGCCGGGAACCCGGAGCAGGGGAGCGGCGACACGGCGGTGTCGGACTTCGTCGAGCGCTTCGCGGCGGAGCTGGTGGTCGCGGGCATGGGCCGGATGCCGTCCCGGATCTTCTCCTGCCTGATGGCGGAGGAGAGCGGGGTGCTCACCTCCGCCGAGCTCTCCGAGCGCCTGCGGATCAGCCCGGCCGCCGTCTCCGGCGCGATGCGCTACCTGATCCAGATCGGTCTGGTCGCCAAGGAGCGCGAGCCCGGCTCCCGGCGCGACCGTTACCGGGTGCTCGATGACGTCTGGTTCGAGTCGCTGACCCGGCGCGACGAGTTCATGCTCCGCTGGATCCGGGTGCTGCGCGACGGCGAGGCCACCGTCGGCGCCGGCACCGTGGCGGGGGAGCGGCTGGCCGAGAGCGCCGCCTTCTTCGAGTTCATGATCGACGAGCTGCACGGGATGCTGGGCCGCTGGCGCGAGCACCGCGCGGCCCAGGCGCAGTAGCGGGCCGGCCCGACGGGGAGTCAGTCGGCGAGCGGGCGCGGTTCCCCGGGAGGAACCGCGCCCCTCGGGTCACTTCGTCGGGGCGGCCGACGGCGAGAACGCGGCGCTGGGGGTGGTGCCGGGCGCGCTGCCAGGGGTGTCCGTCGCGGTCGGGACGGGGGTGGGGCAGCCCGGGAGGGGCGTTGCCGTCGGGGTGCCGGTGGGCGTGGCGGTCGGGGACGGGCTGCCCGTCGGGGTGGGCGTGCCGGTGGGCGTGGCCGTCGGGTCCGGGCAGGTGGTGGGCGTACCCGTCGGGGTGCCCGTGGGCGTGCCGGTCGGGGTCGCCGTCGGGGAGGTGCCGCCGCTCGGGGTGGTCGTCGGCGTCGCGGAGGGCGAGGTCGAACCGCCGGGCGTGGGCGTGGCGGTGGCGCTCGGGGTCGTCGTCGGCTGGGCGCTCGGCGACTGCTCCGGAGCCGGCGTGACCGCAGTGGTGGGCTGCGGCTCCGTGGTGGGCGTGCTGCCGGCCCCCGTGCCCGCACCGTCGGTCGGGAGGACCGGGAGGTACGGCGTGGGCGGGACCGGGGACCCGGGCCGGTTCGGGACGGTCGTCACCGTGCCGCTGCCGAAGTGCGCCATCCAGTTGCGCACCGTCCGCAGGTACTCGCCCGAGTTGTTGTAGCTGAGCACCGCCCGGTCGAGCTGCGCCGGGTCGGCGAGGTCGCGGCCGCCCGCGCACAGGTAGCGGCCGGCGGCCTCGGCGGCGTCGAAGACGTTGTTCGGGTCGGCCTTGCCGTCGCCGTTGGCGTCCACGCCCCAGGAGGCCCAGGTGGACGGGATGAACTGCATCGGCCCGACAGCGCGGTCCCAGCGGGCGTCGCCGTCGAAGCGGCCGCCGTCGGTGTCGGGTATCGCGGCGAAGCCGTTGCCGTCCAGGGCCGGGCCGAGGATCGGGGTCAGGGTCGTGCCCGCGGTGTCCACCTGGCCGCCGTTGGCCTGACCGGACTCGACCTGGCCGATCGCGGCGAGCAGTTGCCAGGGCAGGTGGCAACCCGGCGAGCGCTGTGCCAGCGAGGCCTCGGCCTGACGGTAGGCGGCGAACACGGTGGCGGGCAACGCGGGCCCGGTGGCCGTGAACGGGCCGGCCGAGGGCGGGCCGGGCAGCGTGCCGGGGGGCTGCGGGAGCTGGACGGTGCCGCCGCCGTCGGCCGGGACGCCGGTGCCGAAGGTGCCGGGGATGTCCGTCGAGGGGCCGCCGGGCAGGGTGCGGCCGGCGCCCTGGCCGGCCGAGCCGTTCGTCGGACCGGCGTCGGCGGCTGCGACCGGGGCGAGCCCGATGCCCGTCACCTGAGATCCGGTCAGCGCGGCCAGCGCGGCGAAGGCTGCCGCCGTGCCCGTGAGCCGCTTGCCGATCCGGAGCTTCCGCCCGCCCCTGGCCTTGCCGATCCGCACCGTCATCCGCTGCCCCTCCCCGTCGCCGCCCGGACCCTCCCGGAACGGTTGAGTTGTCGTCATAGTGCCCGTCCAGCTGAGGACAGGGCCCGCCGCCGGGACGATTAGTATCACGACGATCTGACAGGGACAGGGTGACCGGGAGGCGGACCGGAGCCCTCCGAGGGGTTAACTCGGCACCTCAGCGGGGGTGCGGCCGGGCCCGTGCCGTCCCGGGAGGTTTGTCGCGTGCCCCTCCCCGGCCGCCGCCCGGCGGCAACTCCGCTTCCGATACGGAAAGTTGACCGAGAGACCAACTGTGCCGGGACCGGCGCTCCCAGGCGCCGGACCGGCGGTTCGGAGCGCGGGGGTGGTGCGTGCGCGGCGTTTCGAGCCCCCCGGCGCCGCCCGCCGTCGACCCTCCTGACCTGCCGGAACGTCGGACGCCGGACTCGGTGCCCCCTACCAGGACGGACGCCGGGACGCCAGGGTGCGGCCCCACTCGGCCCTGGACGGGTGACGTTCTGGTGAAAGTGGGCATGCCAGGAATCACTGCCCGGCATGCTGTGCCGCGTGATGATGCGGATGGAGGTCCGGACCGTGAGCGCGAACCTGCCGGAGACCGTCGCCGAGGGAGCGGTCGTCCTGCCGGCTCCCCCTCGGGTGGTGGACGACCTGGCCCGGGACCTCACCCGGGCCGCCGCGGCCGTCCGGTCGGCGTCGCGCGACTGCCGCGCCGGTGCGGACGTCGCGGTCGCCGCGTACACCGCCGTGGTGTGCACCGGTCGGTCGGCCGCCCGCACCCTGGAGGAGGCCGCCGCCTGGTGCCGCCAGGCGCCCGAGGCCGAGGTGCACTCGCTGGCCTGGGCGCGGGTTCCGGGGCACCGGGAGGACGTCCACGAGTACCGCGTCACCATGGCTGTCAGCTTCCCCGACGGCGAGACCGGCGAGTACCTCGGGGACACCCATCACGCCTGCCGCTGAAGTCGTATCATCATCCCCATGGTTGAGGGGGGTACGAACGAGACGGTGAACGGCCCGACCACCGGCCCGAGCGGCACGGCCGCGGGGGACCACACCGACGGCCCGCAGGAGCTCTCGCGGGCCGCCGCCGTCGTGGTCACGGTGCTCGCGGCGGTCTTCGGTGCCGCGGTGCTGCTGGCCGTGTTCCACTGGCTGGGGTGGTCCGTGCCGTGGATCGGCTGGATCGTCGCCAAGGCCGGGATCAAGCTCGCCGTCGGCGGCTTCGCCGGGCTGGCGGTCGGCTTCGCCTGGCTCCGGGCCAGGCTGCGGGCGCGGCCCCGGAGCTGAGCACCCGGCCGCTCAACCGGCCTGCGGGGAGGGGCAGGTGAGGTCGCGGTCGGGCGCGGTGTCCTCCAGCAGGTAGCGCTCGACCACCCCGTTGACGCAGGTGTTGGAGGTGGGGTACTGGCCGTGGTCGCCGTTCCCGGTGACGGTGACCAGCCTGGAGCCGCGCAGCGCGCGGTGGGCGCCGAGCGCGGCCTCGTAGTAGGTCGCCGGATCGTGCACCGAGTTGAGCATCAGTGTGGTCGGCAGGTGGGCGCCGGTCACCTTGACCCTGGGCGCGGGGGCGACGGGCCATGCGGCGCAGACCGCGCTGAAGGCGAGCGTCCGGGCGCCGGCCAGCGGCCGGCGGGCGGTGTTCTCGGCCCCCCGCTCGATCCAGGTGTCCAGGTCCCTGGTCCACGGGGTGTCGTTACAGGTCACCGCGAAGTAGTCGGCGAGGAACTCCGGGCTGAGGTAGCTGTTGAAGGCCTTCGCGGCCGCCGCCCGGACGGCGGGGTCGGCGCCCTGCCAGTCGTCGACGGTGGCCAGGATCCGGGCCAGGGCGGGGAAGCCGGACGCCCGGTAGATCGCCGACATGGCGAGGCTGTCCAGCTGGTTCGGGCCGATCGTCACCGAGCCCTCGACGATGGGGGAGTCGTGCAGCGCGGCGCGCCGCTGCTCCCAGTGCGCCTGCACCTGCTCCGGCGTCGAGCCCCAGTGGTAGGTGGCGTCCCGGGCCGCGAGCCAGGGCACGAAGTCCTCGTCGAAACGGCGCTGGAAGCTCATCGGCTGGCCCAGCTCGAACGTCTCCCAGGTGCCGTCGAAGCCGATGTTGCTGTCCAGCACCATCCGCTCGACCCGGTGCGGGAACAGCGTCCCGTAGTAGGCGCCGATCATCGAGGCGTAGGACGGGCCGTAGTAGCTGAGCTTGCGCTCGCCGAGCAGGCCGCGGAACAGGTCGATGTCGTGCGCGGTCTGCTCGGTGGTCAGGTACGGGATCAGGTCGCCACTGCGCTCCTGGCAACCGGCGGCGAGTTTCCTGGCGTTGGCGATGACGCGGTCGATCGCGGCAGGGGACTGGTCGCGGTAGTCGCCGGCCAGGAACTCCTTGAACTCCTCGGGGGTCTGACAGACCGCCCTGGTGCTCTCGCCGACCCCGCGCTGGTCGAAGCCGACGATGTCGTACGCGGCGCCGACCGCGGGGGCGCCGGCGGCCAGATCGGCCGGGCGCAGCAGGCCGGTGCCGCCGGGGCCGCCGGCGGCCATCAGCAGGGTGCCCCGGCGCTTGGCCGGGTCGGTGGCCCGGTGCCGGGAGACGGCGATGGTCAGGTCGGCCCCGACACCGGGGTGGTGCCAGTCGCGCGGGGCGGTCATGGTGGCGCAGTCCAGGGCGGGCTGTCGGGCGCAGGGCTGCCAGTTCAGGGTCTGGTGGGTGTAGCGGGCGGGCGCCGGGTCGGCGTCGCCCGGGTCGCGGCCGGTGGCGGCATCGGCGGTGGCGGGCACGGCCAGGCCTGCCAGGACGGCGGCGGCGACGGCCAGGGCGGCGCGGCGGGCTCGGGGGGCGCGCCCGGCCGCGCCGGCCGAGGTCCGCTGGGCCGAGGTGGTGCGGGCGGTGCTGCTCTGGGCTTCGGTCTTGGTCACGGAAGCGATCCTGTCCGAGCCCGGTCTGATGATCGATCACCCCCGCTGCCGTCTTCGGGGTGGTGCTGGGTACACCCCCGCCGGGGCGGGGGCGCCGGGTGGCCCGGGCGTTCAGTAGGCGGCGGTGAAACGCGCCCGGCGGTGGACGGGCTGCTCGGCCTCGTCGAGGAGCGCGACGGCGAGGTCCTCCATGGAGATCGCCGAGTTGCCCTCGGTGTCGACCAGCAGGTCGTCGTGGCCGATCCGGAACCGACCGGTGCGCGTGCCGGGCTCCAGCACCGCGGCAGGGCTCAGGTACGTCCAGTCGACGTCCGGGCCGGTGGCGCGGTAGAGGTCGAGCTGCTCGTTGCAGGCCAGGGCGATCGGCCGGATCTCCTCGGGGAAGCCGGGGCTGTCGACCAGGGTGGTCCCGCCGCCGCCCGGGACGAGGAGGCTGCCCGCGCCGCCGACGGCCAGCAGCCGCACGCCGGTGCCGGCGATTCCGGTGAGCAGGCCCTTGGTGGCGATGGCCAGCTCGTGCTCGCTGCCGGGCACCGGACGGGTGGCGGTGACCACCACGTCCTGTCCGGGCGCGATCCGGGCGACGTCCTCGGCGTTGCGGGCATCGCCGACGACCAGGGTGGCGGCGGACGGCAGGCCGTGCGGCTTCGCCGGGTCCCGTACGACGGCGGTGACCTGGTGGCCGCGGGCCAGGGCCTCGGCCACGACCCGGCTGCCGACGTTGCCGGTGGCGCCGAACACGGTGATGCGCATGGGTACTCCCTGAAGGTGGTGGGGACGGCCGGGGGACGGGGTCAGGCGTTCTCGCGGACGGACCGCGGGGCGGCCGTCGGTTCGGCCGAGGGTGCCGAACGCGGTGCGGTGCGCGGTCGTTGGGTCTGGGCGGCGAGCAGCGAGCCGAGCACGACCAGCGCTCCGAGCGCCTGGAGCGGGCTGAGGTCCTGGCCGAGCGCCAGCCAGCCGAGCAGGGTGGCGACCACCGGGCTGAGCAGGGCGAGGAAGGAGACCGAGGTCGGCGACAGCTCCCGCAGGCCCCGGAACCAGAGCGCGTAGGTGACGGCCGCGCCGATCAGGCAGAGGTAGGCGTAGCCGAGCACGTTGGGGAGGGTGTAGTGGGACGGCGGCGCACCCTCGGTGAGCAGCGTGACCGGCACCAGCAGCAGTCCGCCGGCGGTGAGCTGCCAGCCGGTGGTGGCGAGCATCGGAGCGGGGGAGACCCAGCGCTTGGAGAGGACGATGCCGGCGGCCATCACCACGGCGCCGCCGAGCGCGGCGACCACCCCGATCGTGTCCGGTTCGGCGTCGGCCCGCAGCACCAGCAGGCTGACGCCCGCGACGCCCGCGATGCCGGACAGCACGGTGCGCAGGGTGAGCCGGTCGCCGAGGACCAGGGCCGAGAGCCCGGCGGTGATCAGCGGCTGGACGGCGCCGACGGTGGCCGCGATGCCGCCGGGCAGACGGTAGGCGGCGATGAAGAGCAGGGCCTGGAAAACCCCGATGTTGAGCGCGCCGAGGACGAGTGAGCGCCACCACCAACTGCCCTGCGGCAGGCGGCGGGTGAGGGCGATCAGGAGCAGCCCGGCGGGCAGGCAGCGCAGGACGGCGGCGAGCAGCGGGCGGCCGGGCGGCAGGAGTTCGGTGGTGGCCAGGTAGGTCGTGCCCCAGACCGCCGGGGCGAGGGCCGTCACCAGGACGAGGGCGAGGCGATTTCTTAGCACTAAGGCAATGTATCTCAGCGCTAAGACATTCTTCACCGCGTCGGGTGAGTGATGTGGCTCACGGTTACCTCACCGCTAAGGAATCCGAGCGGGATCGCTACCCTGAACCCGTGGCAGATCATGTGGACCGCGTCGTCGCGCAATGGGGTGCCGAGCGCCCCGACCTGGACGTCTCCCCGATGGAGGTGTTCGGCCGGCTCAAGCGCCTCTACCGGCTGGTGGACGCGGCGCTCAACCGCACCTTCGCCGAGCACGGGCTGGACGCCGCCTCGTTCGACGTCCTCGCCACCCTCAAGCGCAGCGGCCCGCCCTACCGCCTCACCCCCACCGGCCTGATGCAGTCCGCGATGGTCACCTCCGGTGCCATCACCCAGCGCCTGGACCGGCTGGAGGCCCGCGGCCTGGTCACCCGCACCCGCAGCGACCAGGACGGCCGCAGCCGCGAGGTCGCCCTCACCCCCGAGGGCCACGCCCTGATCGACCGGGCGCTGCCCGACCACCTCGCCACCGAGCACCGCATGCTGGCGGGCCTCGACGAGGCGCAGCGGACCGCGCTCGTCGAGGCGATGCGCGCCCTGCTGGCAGACCTCGGGGAGTAGTCGGGCCCGCATCCGCCCCGTGTCCGGCCCGGGCGGCGGCTCCCGCGGACGCGATCGTGACCCCCGTCCACGACCCCGCCCGCGGGCTCCGCCCCGGCAGGTGCCCGTCCCGGCCGGTCCGCGCTACGGCCTGACCGCCACCGCCTTGAAGAACGTGTAGTGGAAGGTCCCGCCCGGTTCCGCCGCGCGGCGCAGCTCCGCGATACCCCGGTCGAACGCCTCCGGGGTGGTCAGCCCGGCGGCCAGCGCCTCCGCCCGGACGGACTCGACCATGGCGACGAAGGTCCGCCGGGTGAAGCCCTCCACCAGGGCCGGGCGGGCGTCGTCCGCAAAGACCGTGCGCGGGCGGACCGACACCCGCGCGAAGCCGGCCGAGGTCAGCAGCGGGTGGAGGCGGCGGCCGAGCAGGCCGTCGCCGCCCGCCCGGGCCTGCAGCCGGACCAGGTGGTCGATGGTGCGGCGGGCCGCCGGGCTCTCCGGGTGGAAGAACGCCGAGCCGTGGTCGCCCTCGATCACCGTGATCGTCCCGCCCGGCCGCAGCACCCGGCGCAGCGCCGCCAGCCCGGCCGTCGGGTCGGGCAGGTGCTCCAGCACGAAGCACAGGAAGACGTGGTCGAACGAGCCGTCAGGGAACGGCAGCCGGTGCAGGTCGCCGTGGTGCCAGGTGACGTCCGCAGTGGGCGCCTGCGCGGCCACCCGGGCCCGGGCCTGCGCCAGCGACTGCGCCGAGAGGTCCGCCGCCGTCAGCCGCACGCCCGGGCTGGCGGCCAGCAGGTGCACGGTCTGCGCGCCCACCCCGCAGCCGGCCTCCAGAACCCGGCTGCCCGCCGGGTACGCCGTGCCCGCGTGCAGCAGTTCGGCGAGGGTGTCGGCCTGGTCGCCGAGGCGCTGGGCCTCGGTCTCCGAGTAGCCGTGGACGTAGTCGTGGTGGTGCCCCGGTGCTGCCGCATCCGCGGGCGCCGTCGTCTCCGTGGTCATGGCCCCACCCTCGCCGCCACTATGGTCCGGTGAACAGGTCCAAAGCCGAGGCATCCGACCGGTCCAAAGAGACCGGCGCCGACTTCCTCCAGCTCGACACCGCCGACGCCCCGTCCGGCGGCCTCACCGACTGGCTCGCCCGCCGGCTGCGCGAGGCGGTCGCCGACGGGCGGCTCCCGGCCGGCAGCCGGCTGCCCGCCAGCCGGGTGCTCGCGGCCGAACTCGGGGTCTCCCGCGGGGTGGTGACCGACGCCTACCAGCGCCTCGCCGAGGAGGGACAGGTCGCCGGCCGCGGGCGGGGCGGCACGGTCGTGGTCGCGGCCCCCGCCGTACCGGGGGAGGCGCCTGTGACGGAACCGCCCCGCCCGGCACCCGCGCTGTTCCGGGACGACCCCGAACCCGAGGTCTTCGACCTGCTGCGCGCCACCCCCGCCCGGATCGACCTCACCCCCGGGGTGCCCGACCTCGCGGCCTTCCCCCGCGCCGCCTGGCTGCGCGCCGAGCGGGCCGTCCTCGACGGCCTCGCCGCATCCGACCTCGGCTACGGCGACGTGCGCGGCACCCCGGCCCTGCGCCGGGCCGTCGCCCACTGGCTGGCCCGCAACCGGGGCATCCGCGCCGACCCGGACGAGGTGCTGATCGTCGCCGGCACGGCCCAGGCCCTGGCCCTGCTCGGCCGTGCCCTCGGCCGGGCGGGCATCAACGAGGTCGCGGTCGAGGACCCGGGCTCACTCGGCGCCCGGCAGCACCTCGCCCACTGGCTCGCCGCCACCCCGCCCGTCCCGGTCGACGGCGAGGGCATCCGGGTCGACGCGCTGCGCGCCACCGGTGCCCCGGCCGTCCTGCTCACCCCCGCCCACCAGTACCCGACCGGCGTCGTCCTCGGCGGCGACCGACGGCGCGAGCTGCTGCGCTGGGCGGGCGAGGGCGGCCTGGTCATCGAGGACGACTACGACGCCGAGCACCGCTACGACCGCCCGCCCGTCCCGGCCCTGCGGGCCGCCCTGCCGGACCGGGTCTGTTACGCGGGCAGCATCTCCAAGCTGCTCGCCCCCGCTCTGCGCACCGGCTGGCTGCTGGTCCCGGCCCGGCTGCGGGACGCCGTCCTGGACGCCAAGCGTTTCGCCGACCTCGGCAACCCGGTGCTGCCCCAGCTGGTCCTCGCCCGGCTGCTGGAGTCCGGCGACCTCGACCGCCACCTGCGGCTGCTGCGCCGCCGACACCGCCGGCGCCGGGACGCCATGATCGCCGCCATCCGCGCCCACCTGCCGGGAGCCACCGTGCACGGTGCGGCGGCGGGCCTCCACCTGATGCTGACGCTTCCGGAGGAACCCGGCCGCACCGACACCGAGTTGGCCGCCGCCGCACTGGCCGAGGGGGTCAAGGTGCAGCCGTTGTCCTGGCACGCCCGGCTCCCGTACCCGCCCGGGCTGGTCCTCGGCTACGCGGCGGGCTCGGTGGCGGAGATCGCCGAGGGCCTGGCCGTCCTGGGCCGCCTGGTCCGCCGTTCGCCCTGAGGCGTGCGCCGGGTCCACCCGGCGCGCTTCGCCGGTGGCGGATGCCGGGCCCGCGCGTCGCGGTCGAGGCCGGCCCGGAGTGCGACCGCCGTCACCTTCTGTGGTGCAAAAGCTGGAATGCCGGATGAATCCGGTGCAGGGGGGAATGCCGCGTCACGCCCCTGGGTACGTTGACATGCCGAAGTCAAATGCCGACCCGGGAGGCGTGATGGCCCCGTTCCGAAGTGTCGCCCAGCTCGGGGTGGTGCTGGCCGTCATGGGGGCCGTGCTCGGGCCGGTGCCGCTCGGCTCGCCCGCCCCGCCGCACGGTGCCCCGAGCGAGAGGAGCGCGGCGATGGCCGGTCAGGAGCAGGAGGACTCCCGGGTGCTCGCCGGGCGGCGCATCGTCCTGTCGTACTCCGGCCCGACGCCGCCGGCCGGGGTGCTCCGGACGCTCCGGGAGGGGCGGGCAGCCGGGGTGATCCTGTTCGGCGAGAACGTCACCAGCCCGGATCAACTCGCCGAGGCGGTCGCCGAGTTGAAGCAGGCCGCGGCCGAGGCGCCGCAGCCGCGCACCCTGCTGCTGATGACCGACCAGGAGGGCGGCAAGGTCCGCCGGCTGCCCGGTGCGCCCGAACTCTCCGCCCGTCGCGTCGGATTGGCGGCGGACCCGGTCGCCGCGGCGACGGACTCCGGGGCCGGCGCCGCCCGGACCCTCGCCGACGCCGGGCTGAACCTCAACCTCGCCCCGGTGCTCGACGTCTACGACAAGCCGGACAACTTCATCGACCACCCCGAACGCTCCTACAGCCAGGACCCTGCCACGGTGGCGCAGCTGGGCAGCGCCTTCCTCACCGCCCAACAGGGTCTCGGCGTGGCCGCGACCGCCAAGCACTTCCCCGGTCTCGGCGCCGCGCCCCGGAGTGAGAACACCGACGAGCGCCCGGTCACCCTGAACGTCCCGCTGTCACAGCTCCGCGCCCGTGGTGAGGCCCCGTACCGGGCCGCCATCGCGGCGGGCGTGCGCCTGGTGATGACCTCCTGGGCGGTCTACCCGGCGCTGGACCCGGACCGCCCGGCCGGGTTCTCGCCCACGGTCGTCCAGGGCGAGCTGCGCGGCCGGCTCGGCTTCCAGGGCGTGACCGTCACCGACGCCCTGGAGGCCGAGGCGCTCGCCCCGTACGGCGGTGCCGGCGACCGCGCGCTGGCCGCCGCCCAGGCGGGGATGGACCTGCTGCTCTGCTCCGCCCGTGATCCGCAGCAGGCCGAGGACGCCACCGAGGCGCTGGCCGCCGCCCTGGACGACGGCCGCCTGGAGCGGCACGCCTTCGCCGACGCGGTGGCCCGGGTCGACGCCCTGCGGGGCTCACTGGGCTGAGCCGCGGCGGACCGCGGCGCCGTCCGGCAGCGGGCGCCGCGGTCCCGCCCGGGCGGCGGTTCGGGTGCGGTTCACCCGGGCTCAACTCGGGCGTTGCCTGAGAAGGTGCATCCGTTCGGCTCTTCGAGGGTGATTGCGCCATTGAGGCTCTGGTTTCGGACGAGGGTTCGGTTCGAAGGGCAAATCGGGGTCAGCGCATCGGAATCGCATGGCAAAGTTCCTGTCGTGCCTATGAAATGTCATATGTGCCACACCACCTGTCCCTGTCCGTCCTCGTTCCCTTCAAGGAGGAACCCATGAACCGGATCACCCGGATCGCCGCCGGCGCTGTCGGCGCCGCCGCCCTGCTCTCGGCCCCCGTCCCCGCGTTCGCCGCGGCCCCGGCCGCCGCCACCACCGCCACCACTGTCACCACCTGCGGGTACTCCAGCCTCCAGGCCGGCCTGGCCACCTATGCCTGCGCCGACGTGACCGGTGACAGCGTCGCGATCTACGGGAAGATCGGCCTGGCCGGCCCGCCGTCCCCGGGCACCCCGTGGCCGCCGGCGCCGAAGGAGCTGGTGACCCACCTGTCGGCCAACGTGGCCGGTGGGGCCTCGCTCGGTACGGTGAACGGCCGCACCGTGTTCCAGGTGTCCACGGTTCGGGTCGACGGCATCTCGGCCACCGTGCCGTGCGGGTCGACCGTGCACGTGTCCTTCGACGTCGAGGGGTTCTGGAGCGGCCAGGTGCCGGCCACGGTGGATGTGCCTGTAGCCTGCTGACGACACGTCATCGTGACTGCCGGGCCCGGGAGTTGGCAGCATCCCGGGCCCGGCGCCCGCATGCCCCGGCCGGGGTGCGACCGCACGGCGGATCGCCCGGCCGGGGCATGCCGGGTTTCGGCGCACCGTGGCGACGCACTGTGACGACTTGAAGAAATCTTCATCTGTCGCGATGATGCCTACCGGCCGCGGCATCGATCCCCGCCCGGCCGGACGACCATCGAGCCGGACCAGAGGGAGAGAGCGGACGATGCCGGTACCGCTGTACCAGGCCAAGGCGGAGTTCTTCCGCACCCTCGGCCACCCCGTGCGGATCCGGGTCCTGGAGCTGCTCCAGGACGGCCCCCGGCCGGTGCGCGAGCTGCTGGCGGAGATCGAGGTCGAGCCGTCCAACCTCTCCCAGCAGCTCGCGGTGCTGCGCCGCACCCAGCTGGTCACGGCGACGCGCGAGGGCAACACCGTGGTGTACGCGCTCAGCACCCCGGACGTCGCCGAGCTGCTGCGCGCGGCCCGACGGATCCTGACCGAGCTGATCACCGACCAGGGCGCGCTGCTCACCGAGCTGCGCGCCTCCGGCAGTCGGTCCCGCTGAGCCGCGCCCGGCCCGTCCGCCCGATCCGAGGAGAAGCACCACCATGAGCGACAGCACGAGCGACGACGGTACGAGCGAGGAGAAGCGGCGTCGCAAGGCGATGCTGATCCGCGCGGGCATCTACATCTTCGCCACGCACCTGTTCGCCGGTTTCGTGCTGCTGCTGTTCGCGCTCGGCGGGCGGAAGTAGCGCGGCGGGGACGGGCGGCTCACCGACGCGGCCCGCGGTCCGGCACCAGGTAGCGGTCGCTGGTGCTGGTCCAGGCCTGCACGCCGGCGACCAGCTCCCGGGTGCCGTCCAGGTACCAGCGCCCGGCCGGGTGGCGGTGCAGCAGTTCGCGGCGCAGCTCCTCGCTCTCCTGCCGCAGCCGCACCACCCGGGTGCGCACCGCGTGGACCGCCCGGCCGCGGGTGCAGCCGTGGGCCCGCTGGAGGGTGAGAACGGTGTTGAACGCGGCCCCGGCCTGCCGCTCCTCGCGCTTCAGTGAGTAGAGGTCGTTGATCAGTGTGGCGGCGTCGGCGGTGTTGGCGCGCAGCCGGTGCAGCGCGGGCTCCGCGTGCAGCGCGGCCGGGGCGTCGGCGCCGTGGACCCGTTCCAGTATGTTCATGAACGGGTAGAGGCAGCTGCCGTGGCGGCGCAGCCGCATGGTGTCGGTCAGGCCGAGGGCGGGCACGGCGCCGCGCGCGCGGTGGTCGGCCTCGGCGGGGAAGGTGGCCAGGCAGGCCCGCCACTCCCGGGCCGCCCGGGCGCGCCACTCGGGGGACATCGACGCCGTCTGCCGCTTCCACAACTCCCGCCAGGAGAGCAGGAGTCGGCTTTCGGAGGGGTTCGTGCCGCGGGCTCCGTCGAGGACCGCGATCAGCGGGTCGACCAGGGCGCGGGCCTCGGCGGGGTGGCGGCCGGGCGAACCGTCGAAGCAGTCGTCCAGGATGGTGAACCAGCCCAGCACGTCCACCAGGAGGTCGAGTTCGGCGCCCCGGGCGCGGGGGAAGGCGTGGCCGATCAGCTCGTGCAGCGCGTAGGCGCGGTAGCGGGGCAGCTCCGCCGGGGTGAGCAGGCCGCGGCGGAGCGCCCAGTCGGCGTGCCGGTCGGCGGCGAGGCGCAGGTCACGGGGCGGGCGGGGGCCGGCCGGAGCGGTGGTGGCCATGGGCGCCGCGGGGGCGGTCGCGTGGGTGGCGCCGGTGAACGGGCACCGGCCCGGCGGTGGCTCAGCGGGCGAGAAGGGCGCTGTGCCCTCCGGTGAGGAGGTGGCATCGCCCTCGCGGGAGGCCGCCGCGGCGCCGCCGCGCGGGGAGCGCGCGCCGCGCGGAGCGAGCCGCACCCGCAGGCCCTGCGCCTGGACCGTCGTCCACACCACCTCGCGGGCCCGGGCGCCCGGCACCGCCACCGGCCGCCAGCGGCGCAGGATCGTCGCGGCCGCGACGGTCAGTTCCGCCCACGCGAAGGCCTCGCCGATGCACTTGTGCTTGCCCGCCCCGAACGGCAGGAAGGACGGCCGCCCGGTGCCGCCGCCGTCCTGCCAGCGTTCGGGCCGGAAGCTCATCGGCTCCGGGTAGCGCACCGGGTCGCGATGCAGCGCGGTGAGGCTGTACAGCAGCTCGGTGCCGGCCGGAATGCGGTACGGGCCGAGCTCGACCGGCACCTGGGCAGTGCGCATCAGGAAGGCGTTCGGCGCGTGCAGCCGCACCACCTCCTGGGTGACGCTGCGGGTGTAGGTGAGCCGGGCCAGCGCCTCGGGGGTGGGGACGGTGCCCGCGGGCAGGTGCTCGTCCAGCTCGGCGAGGATCCGGGCCTCCACCTCGGGGTGGCGCAGCAGCTCGTCCAGCAGCCAGGTGAGCGTGGTGGAGACGGTCTCGGTGCCCGCGCCGAACATGGTGATCGCCTCGGACCGCACGTCCGCCTCGGTGAGCGGGCACCCGGTGGCCGGGTCGGTCGCGGCGCGCAGCAGGGCGGGCAGGGTGCGCCGGCCCTCCTCGGCGGTCGCGGTCGCAGCGCGGCCGTCGACGGCCTCGTCGACCACCCGGTTGAGGACCCGCACGGCGTCGCCGAAGCGCCGGTTGACGGGCAGCGGCAGCCGGGCGAGCGCCGGGTTCGGGTAGAGGGACTGGACGATCTGGCCCTTCACCAGGTCCGGCAGCGCCCGGTGGAAGGCGACGGTGGCGTCCTCGCTGAGCCGGGCGTCGAACAGCGAGCGGGTGACGATCTCCAGCGCCAGGTGGTTCATCTCCTTGGCCACGTCGAGGACTTGGCCGGGGCGCCAGCGTCCGGCCCGCTCCTCGGTGACCTGCTGCATCACGGCCAGGTACTCGCCCATCCGGTCCGGACCGAAGGCGGGCTGGACGGTCCGGCGGCGGTCACGGTGGGCCTGGCCCTCGGACATCAGCAGGCCGTCGCCGAAGGCCGTCCTGAGGGTGTCCTGGACGGCGCCGCGCGGGCAGTCGTGGGCCAGCGCGACGAGCAGGGTGTGGACCAGCCGGGCGTCGGTGACCACACAGACGGTGCGCGGTCCCAGCCGGATGCGGACCACCCCGCCGTGGCGGGCGAGGGAACCGAGGAAGCCGAGCGGGTCGCGCAGCAGGGCGCCGGCGTGCCCGAGGCCGGGCAGGGCGCCGGGGGCCAGCGGGGGGACGGCGGCGCGGGCCAGTGGGGACGGACCGGGCGTGGTTCTCGGGGGGACGATCAGCTTCCGCGTTTCGGTCAGCAGGGACATGACACTACCTCTCACCAGAGTGGCCGGTGCGGGCGATGCCGGGTGGCAGCGGTGGGCCGGCCGGGAGGCGGGGGACCGCCCAGCGCGGGCCCCGCGCGCGCCCCCGGCGGGAGGGCGCACGTTTGGCAAACGCGCCGGTTTCCCGAGCGTTGCGCCGAATGTGCGGGGATCACTCCAACGGCCGATCGGATCGACCCTTTCGTGAGTGCTCGAAGATCGGTGTTGACCTGCACGGATGCGCCCGTCCGGGTGATCCGGGGCCTGCTCGCAGGCAGGGTCTTTGGACCCTCGCCGCACGGGCGTGCGAGGGACAGCATGGTTGCGAAGAAGGAGGCACCTGATGACCCGTCTGCGCCACCGGCCGGCCCTCGACGTCCGGGTGGAGATCCGCGGCGAGCTGCCGCGGGAGGACGCCGAGTACGCCCGGGCCCGGGCGCTGGACACCGCCACGGTACTCGGACCCGACGCCCACGCGCTGCGACTGCGGCTGACCCGCTCGCGCGACCGGTCGGTGACCCGGCCCGCACTGGCCCAGGCGGACGTCGAGCTGGCGGACGTCGGCCCGGTCCGGGTTCAGCTCGCGACCGGCACCGCGCGGGAGTCCGTCGACCTGGTGCTCGGCACGCTGGCCGGCCGGGCCGGCCGACTGCGCGAGCAGGGCGACATCGGCTTCGCCGTCGCCTACGAGAGCGCCTACCGCCCGCAGTTCGCCGACCGTCCGCTCGCCCAGCGGCGGATCGCCCGGCACAAGGCGGTCGTGCTCGCCCGCCGCACCCCCGAGCAGGCCGCGCTCGAACTGCTCGCCCTCGACCGGCGGTTCCACCTCTTCGCGGACGCCGCGACCGGGCGCGACAGCCTGGTCCACCGCTGCTCGCCGAGCGGCACGGTGGAGCTGTGTACCGTCGGCACCGGCGCGGTGCCGACGCTCGACCTTGCCGAGGCGGCCCGCCTGCTCTGGATCACCGGCCGCCCGTTCGTCGACTACACCGACCCCGGTGACGGCCGGGCGCGGGTGCTCTACCGCCGCTTCGACGGCCACTACGGCCTGATAGCGCCGGTATCGGACGGCTGAATCGGGGCAGGAACCCTGTCGGCACGGGACTGACACCACGGCGAGACGACCACACCACGACATCTCCACGACAAGGGGCCGGGACCATGGACTGCGACGAGGTCATGCTGACCGTCCGGATCACCGCCGCCGAGCGCGCGCTGCTGCGTGACCTCGCACGCGGGTACGGCGGCGACGTCTCCGGCGTGGCGGTGGACGGGCTGCTGGAGGTCATCCCCGCGCTGCACGACGACGCGTGCGTCCTGCCGCTGCTGCGCGTTCTGGCCAGACCGGCGCCCTTCGCGCTCACCCTGTGGCTGCCCGCCCCGGTCGCGGACCTGCTGCCGCTGCTCGGCGAGCGGCTCGTGCGGACCGGCGGTCCCGCGGTCGGCCCGGCCAGCGCCGCGCTCTCGGCGGCCCTGCGGCTCTGGCTCGCCGGGGACCGGGTCGCCCTCGTGGCCGGGCTGGCCCGGTTGCACGGGGGCTGTGGCGCCGGCTCCGTGACGGCGGTGCGGCCCGGGGCGGGCGCGGCGGCCTTCGGAGTGGAGCCGGTGAGAGTCGCGGCCTGATCCTCCGCCGTTTCTGACGATACGTCACATGCCAAGGGGCAATGGCATGTCCGGGGCGGAAAATCTCCTGGTCAGGGCACTGGTCAGCATCCGTCGGCGGGTCTAGCATTCCGTCACGGCCGATGGAGTCACACGCCCCGGGACTCCGGCCGGGTGGCCGCCACCACCCCTGCCGGGGAGCGCACACCCCCCGAGTGCGCTTCCCGGCTCCGCCGTGCCCGGGCCGTTCCGGTGCCCCCGGCCACCGTCAGGTCGAACCGTCCCGGGAATTCCGCAAGAGGTTTCTGTTATTCCTGGTCGCCCCTTCCGCTCTCCGGAGTGTCGGAAGGCCCGAGCCCCTCATGCCACGGGCCGCGGGTCGTCGTACGAGGAGAGGGACGCGATGGGGCATCGCGGCAGGCGTCGCAGGCTCACCCGCGGGAGCGTTCCGGGCGGGAGCACGGGCTCGCCGACCGGGGCGGTCCGGGGCGATGGGGTGGGGGACAGCGGCGGACCGGCACCGCCGCCGGTCCCGGGGCGCCCGGCCGGCCCGCCGCCCACGGCGGTCGGCTGCCGGAGCCGCAGCAGCCGACCGGCGGGCCTTGCCGGAACCGGTCGCCGATGAAGGTCCGGTGAGCCGTTCGGGGTAAGGCTGTTCCTGTGAGTCCGTGAAACCGGTCGGCCCGTACGCCGGCCGAACCTTCGACCCGAGCCGCCGACGCCCGCGGGCCCCAACACCCGCAGGCCCGGAGGTCCGTCGCGCCGGGAACGGCCGCCGCCCACCCAGGGGCGGTCGTTCCCGGCGCCGGCCGTTCCCCGCGTCCCTGCCCCCACACCGCCCCGAGGACCCTCCCGCATGCGAACCCGCCCCCACCTCGCCGCCCTCGCCCTCGCCGCCGCGGCCCTGCTGTCCGCCGCCTCACCCGCCGTCGCCCACGGTGACAGCGTCCACCTGGACGTCACCGGCCAGCAGAACGGCCGCGTCAGCACCCTCGCCACCTGGGAGGACGACCACGACCCGGTGACCGGTGAGTTCGCCGGCACGCTCTCGGCGACGGCCTCGGACGGCCGCACCGTCGGCCCCTGGCGCCTGGTCACCGCCCCCGGCCACCCGGGGACGTACACCACCCGGGAGATCCTGCCCGTCGGGCACTGGCGGGTGACGGTGGACTGTGCCTTCCCCGGCCCCGGGCACGGGGAGCGCGAGCTCGACGTCGACACCGTCGTGGTCACCGACCCGGCGTCCCCGGGGACGGGAGGCCCGGCGCTGTCCGAAACCGCTCCGCGGTCCGCCGAGGTGACCCCTGCCCCGCTCCGGGAGACCCGCCCCGCGGCGGGGACCACCGCCGCCCCCGTCTCCGCCCGGGAGGCCGCGCCCGGCCCCGTCCACGCGACCACCTCCGACGCCACCACCTGGGCGGCCATCGGCACCGCCTGCGCGGCCGTCGTCCTGGTCGCCACCGGGCTCTGGATGCGCCGCCACCGCGGCTGAGCCGCCCGGTACCGCCCGCCCGGTTCGCGGGGACGACCCGGTCGCGGAACCGGCCGGGTGCGGGCCGACGTCTCTTCCGGTCACCGAGCGCCACCGGGCGCCCGGACGATCGCAAGGGAGCATCCGCGTATGAAGAAGGTCCTGATCACCGGTGGTGCGGGATTCATCGGCAGCACCGTGGCCTCCGCCCTGCTCGACCGGGGGATCACCCCGGTCGTGCTGGACGACCTCTCCCGGGGGCGGGCCGAGTTCGTCGCGGACCGGATCTTCTACCGGGGCGACATCGCTGACGCCGCCCTGCTCGACCGGATCTTCGCCGAGCATCCCGACATCGACGCCACCGTCCACTGCGCCGCGAAGATCGTCGTACCCGAGTCGGTGGCCAAGCCGCTGTACTACTACCGGGAGAACGTGGCCAAGACCGTCGAGCTCCTGGACGCCCTCCAGCGCCACGGCTGCACCCGGGTCGTCTTCAGCAGCTCCGCCTCGATCTACGCCCCCACCCCGGACGCCCGGGTGGACGAGAGCAGCCCGGTCGACGCTGGCAGCCCGTACGCGCGCACCAAGCAGATGATGGAGCAGGTCCTCCAGGACTGGACCCGGGGCGAGGACGCCGGGCGGCAGCGCGTCATCGCCCTGCGCTACTTCAACCCGATCGGCGCCGACCCGCAGCTGCGCACCGGCCTCCAGGACCTCCACCCCACCCACGCCCTCGGCAAGCTGATCGAGGCGCACACCACCGGCACCCCGTTCACCGTGACCGGCACCGACTGGGCCACCCGCGACGGCTCCGGCATCCGCGACTACGTCCACGTCCAGGACCTCGCCGAGGCGCACGTCGCGGCGCTGCTCCGGTTCGACGAGGTGATCGCCCCGGGCGTGGCCGACCGCTACCGTGTGATCAACGTCGGCACCGGCGACGGGACCACCGTGCGGGAGCTGATCGCCGCCTTCGAACAGGCCGTCGGCACCAGTCTCCAGGTGCGGGAGGCGGGGCCGCGGCCCGGGGACGTGATCGGCTGCTACGCCGTCGTGGACACCGCACGGGACCTGCTCGGCTGGCAGCCGCGGCGCGGCCTGGCCGAGGGGGTCGCCGACGCGCTGGCCTGGCGGAGGATCTGGTCCGCCCGGCTCGGCGTCAGCTGACCGCCGGGATCGCTACTTGACGGCCTCGCCGGACTTCGACCAGTTGTCGCGCAGCCGGTCGAGGTAGGACTGCGCCTGGGAACCGATCTTGACGCCCCGGGCGAAGGCCAGCATGTTGCCCGCGCCCGCGTTGTAGCCGAGGGCGACCAGTTCGTCCCGACTGAGCGACACGCTCGGGCGCGCGGGCAGTTGCGCGGCGAGGTCGTGCAGGTGCCAGGCGGCCGCCTGGACGGCCAGGTTCCGGTCGTCCGGGAGCTCCTCCCACTGTCGGGAGGCGAAGGGGCGGCCGGGCTTGGTGTCGTCGAAGGCGGCCCGGTGCATGTTGGCGATGCCGAACGAGGCGTCCGGCTTGTTGCGCTGCCAGGCCCGTTCGAGCTCGGGGTCGTGCGGCTTGTACGACTCGTTGTAGAGGATGGCCATCAGCAGCTGCGGGTTGACGCCGGCCTCGGCGGCGTACTGGCGCACCGGCGCCGCGTAGTCGGCCGGCTCGTACGGGCCCGAGGGCTTCGAGGGCTTCGACGGTTGCGCGGAGGAACCGGCCGACGGCGCGGCGCCCGAGGAGGGGCCGGAGGGGGCGGCGGTGGTCGGGGAGGGGTCGGTGGAGGCCGTTCCGTCGTGTCCGGTGCCGCGGACGAGACCCAGTCCGGCCACCACCACGACACCGATGACCAGCCAGCGCCCCAGGCCGGACCCCTTCTTCTCCTCGCTCACCGCTGCCGCCCCTCCCCGTTCGCCCGTGCGCTCGTTCGACCGCCGTGCGACTGATCGTGCCCTGCGGCAGGTTACTCGGTGGGCTTCCGGTCGCCGTCGAGGTTGCGCAGGAAGTCCTTCGCCTTCTCGACCCCGGTGTCGATCTGCCCGCTGTACTTGCCGTCCGTGCGGTCGTCGATCGCGTCGCCGACCTTGTCCAGGCCCTGCCCGATCACGTCGCCGTGCTCGCGGGCGAGGTCGGTGGCCTTGTCCGCGATGTTCTTCAGACTCTCAAACATGGTGACGCTCTGCTCCTCTGATGCGTTCCTGATGGTGTGCCGACGTGGCGGGGATCATGACCATCCTAACGACGGGCCACCGGACGGTCCGTCGCTGCCGGGTGGCGGCGGATGACTTTGCTGAAATGGGTTTGTATGCTCCGGACCATCTTCTACAGCGATGTAGAGACTGGATCCCCACCAGGACCGATGGCGTCCCGGCACGCGCGGCGGTGCGATCGCGCCGCCGCAGCCGCAACGATCGAGGGAAGTGCGCATGGCCGGTCAGCGGGCGAGAACGCCGTACCAGGACGCGGGACCGCGCACCGAGGACCGTGCCCTGCCCGCCCAGCGCTCCCGGCCGGTCGGCGCGGGAGCCGCGGACGCACCCGGGAAGGTCACGGGCACCGGGGTGCCCCGGCAGGTCCGGGCGCCGCGCCCCGGCGCCGCCCGCCGTCGCCAGCAGGCGCGCCGGCGCTGCGGGGCGGCGGCCGCGCTCTCGGCGGTCGGGCTGCCACTGCTCGGGGCGGTCGCGGACGAACTCGACGGGCCGGGCGTCGGCCTCCTCTTCGCGGTGGGCTCGGTGCTCGGAACGGCGGCCGCGGCGGTGCTGTGCAGCCGGGCGGGCCGGTGGTGGGTGGTGACGGCCGCCCCGGTCGTGGTGCTGCTCACCGCCTCGGGCGTCGAGTACCTGGCGCACCCCGGGAACTACCAGGGCAAGAACCTCGGCACCGGCGTGCTGCGCTGGGTGGTCGGGGCGTTCCCGGTGATGGCCGCGGCCGTGGCGGTGGCGCTCGCGGTGGTCGCGGTCCGCGCCGTGGCGGCCCGCCGCCGGGCGGTGCCGGAGCGCCGACGAACCGGCAGGACGCCTGCCCCGGCCGGAAGGAGCCGCCGTGGCTGAGCGCGGCAACAGCCGTACCGGCGGCCGCGGTCGGCGCGGCCCCGTCCCGCGCCACGGCGCCGCCCCGCTGACCGTCGCCGGGCGCACCCTGGCCTGCACCGTCTCGGCCACCGTGCTCTGCGCCAGCGGCTTCACCTGGTACGAGTACCGCAGCCTGGACGACGGCATGATCAAGTCCACCGCGCTGAGCGAGGCCAGGAAGAACGCCCCGCCGCACCTCGACAAGTCCGTCAACCTGCTGCTGATCGGCCTGGACAGCCGCAAGGACATGGACGGCAACGCCCTGCCCAAACAGTTCGTGGAGGCCGAACTGCACGCCGGCTCCAGCGAGATCGGCGGGTACAACACCAACGCCCTGATCGTGCTGCACATCCCGGCCGGCGGCGGCAGGGTCTCCGCGCTCTCCGTGCCGCGCGACGACTACGTGCAGACCGTCGGTGCGGACGGGAAGATGCACAAGATCAAGGAGGCGTACGGCATCGCCAAGGTGGCCGCCGAGCAGAAACTCGCGGGCAAGGGGCTCTCCAGGGCGGAGCTGGAACGGCAGAGCCGCGAGGCCGGCCGCTCGGCCACCATCCAGACCGTGCAGAGCCTCCTGGACATCCCGATCGACCACTTCGTGGAGGTGAACCTGATCGGCTTCTACGACATCGCCAAGGCGGTGGAGCCGATCCAGGTCTGCCTCAACCACCCGGTGGACGATCCGATCACCGCCCGGACCGCCACCCACGAGGGCGGTGGCACCGGCCTCAGGCTCCCGGCCGGGATCAACTCCCTGAACGCCGCGCAGGCGCTCTCCTTCGTCCGCCAGCGCCACCACCTCACCAACGGCGACCTCGACCGCACGCACCGGCAGCAGGCGTTCCTCTCCTCCGTCGAGTACAAGCTCAAGCAGCAGGGCATCCTGAACGACTTCGGGCAGATGCAGAAGCTGTTCGCGGTGGTGAAGAAGGACGTGGTGATCGACAACGAGTGGAACATCCTCGACTTCGCCCAGCAGACGCCCAACCTGACCGGCGGCAACGTGGAGTTCAACACCCTGCCGATCAGCGGGTTCAAGACGGTCGGCGGGCAGCAGGTCAACACCGTCAACCCGGACCTGATCAGGAAGATCGTCCGGCAGCTCTTCAACCACGAGCCGGTGGTGGCCGTTCCGGCCGCCACGCCGGGGGACGCGCCGGGCGAACCGACTCCGTCGCCCTCCGCCACCCCGAGCGTGGCGGCCAGGGCGGTGGTCGACGTCAACGCGGCCGCGGGGGCGGGCGCGGCGGCCAACGAGTCCACGGCGCTGGCCGAACTCGGCTACCAGGCGGGCCGGTTCGGCGACGCCCCGGCCAGGACCAGGGCCACCACGGTCGCGTACGGGTCCGGGGCCAAGGCGGACGCGCAGCAGCTCGCCGCCCGCTACGGGGTGAACGCGTTCTTCTCGACGACGGTCCCCGCGGGCCGCATCCTGCTCACCCTCGCCGTCTCCCGGTCCCCGAGCCCGACGGCCGTGCCGTCAGCCGCCGTGCCGTCAGCCGCCGTGTCGTCGGCCGCCGTGCCGTCAGCCGCCGTGTCGTCGGCCGCCGTGCCTTCGGCCGCCGCCACGGCGGCCGATCCCTCCGCCGACCCGGCGGGAGGGCTGCCGATGCAGGGGCCGGCGGTGAAGGCGGGCGGGATTCCCTGCGTGGACTGAGATCCCCGGAGGTGGGGCGGTCGGTCCCGCCGCGCCGTCAGTCCGGGCCGGGGCGGGCGTCCCGGAGGGGCTCCCGGTCGAGGACCTCGACGTACACGATCCGCCTGTCCACGACGTCCAGGGCGAGCATGCCGTCGGCCGGTGAGAGCGGTACGCACCGATGGCCCGGGCCGAACGGCTGACCGTCCGGATGCGGCTCCGTCCGGAAACCCTGGCAGAAGCCGTCACCGCAGCGGCACCGCGCGACCAGCCGGAGGTCCCGGGCGGCGACGGCCAGTTCGTGCTCGCCCTCGCGTTCCAGGAGGTCGACCAGCTCGCCGAGCAGGTCCGGGAAGACCTCGCGGACCAGCGGTGGGTGGTGCTCCGGCGCCGTCACGGGCGGGGCGCCTTCACGCCGTGGACGGCGGCGTACTCGGCGGCGAGCCAGGGGCCCAGGCCGTCGACGAGCACGGCCAGGGTGGCCCGGTCGGCGGTGGGGGTGCGGGCGACGCCGGCGGCGAGGCGCATCTGGTCGGCGCGCTGCGGGTAGTAGCCGGCGAAGGCCTCGGCGGAGGCGGCGAGGTCGCTGGTCCAGCCGCCCCAGCGGGGCATGACCAGGGTGAAGCCGGTGCGGACCAGGCGGCGGGCGACGCCCCGGACGAGGGCGCGCAGTTCGGCGTCCGTACCCGCGGCGGCCGCGCGTGCGCGCCACCTGGGCAGGGCCAGGGCGAGGTCGCCGTTGGTCTCCCGGGCCAGCAGCGAGGTGGGGCGGTAGCGGGGGAGCCGGGCGGCGAGGTCCTCGCCGAGCAGCGGGGTGCAGAGGCAGGCGACGAACCAGCCCAGGTCGTGCCGCTCCAGCTCGCTGAGCAGTGTGCCGGTGCCGAAGAGCAGCACGCCGACGCCGTCCACCTGGGCGAACTCGGTGTCGAGCGCCGCTTCGAGGGCGTCGGCCGCCGCCCGGTCCGCGGCGGTGGGCTCGTGGTGCAGGGCGAGCAGCAGGTCGAGGTCGGAGACGCCCGGGGTCGCGGTGCCGCGCGGGACGCTGCCGTAGAGGTAGGCGCTGTGCAGCCGGTCGGGGCCGAAGGCCGTGGCGATCCGCTCGCGGGCGGCGGCGACCACCGGCGCGAACGCCGGCGGCACGCGGTCGAGCGAGCCCTCCCGGGCGATGCAGCCGTCGCGGTCCAGTCCCTGAGTGGTGGTCATGGCCGCACTCTGCCCTACCGTCACCGTGCTGACCAGCGAATATCCGTCGGCCCGGCGGATTGTCAGTCGCGTGTGCAAGCATCCGTCGCACACGAACACGACCGGCGTGAGGGGATCGGCATGGGCACCTGGGACATCGGACACTTCGACAGCGACTCGGCGGCGGACTTCAGCGGCGGTCTGGACGACGCGGCGCCGGGCGAGCGGGAGGCACTGCTCCGCTCCGCGCTGCGGTGCGCCGTCCGTGCGGAGGAGTTCCTGGACTCCGACGAGGCGGTGGAGGCGGTCGCCGCCGCCGCGCTGGTGGCGGCGCAGTGCCCGGGCGGGGCGGCGGTGACCAGCGCGTACGGTCCGAAGGAGCCGCTGCCGCCGCTCGCCGTCGAGTTGCGCCCGCTCGCGGTGGCGGCGCTGGACCGGGTGGTGGCGCAGGAGTCGGAGCTCGCGGAGCTGTGGGACGAGACGGAGAGCGGTCCGGCCTGGCGCGAGGGCATACGGGCGCTGCGGGAGGTTCTCGCCGTGGCGTCGCCGGCGGACGCGCCGGTGGCCGGGAGCTGAGCGGCCTGGGGTCGAGCCGCCGGGGGCGGAACGGCCTGGCGTCGAGCGGCCGTCAGCGGCGGGCCGCCGTCCACCAGTAGCCGAGTGCGGTCAGGCTGGTGGCGGCGCCGAGCAGGCAGACGGCCGTCCAGCCGCCGTGGTCGTAGACGACGGTGGACAGGATCGCGCCCGCGCCGCACCCGGCGGAGTAGAGCAGCATGTAGCCGGCGGTCAGGCGGCTCTGCGCCTCGGGGCGGACCTGGTAGAGGAGGTGCTGGTTGGCGACGTGGACGGACTGCAGGCCGTAGTCGATCACCACCATGGCGAGCACCAGCCACCAGACCGAGTGCGGGAGCAGTGCGGCCGGGAGCCAGCCGACCAGCATGGCCAGCAGGCCGATCCCGGCGGTGCGTTCGGCCCGACCGCGGTCGGCCTGGCGGCCGGCGTACCCGGCGCCGAGGGCTCCGGCGGCACCGGCGAGACCGAAGAGCCCGATCTGGGTGTGGCTGAGGTCGAAGGGAGGCGCGGCGAGCGGGAGCACCATCGGGGTGAGCAGCACGGTGACGGAGGTGAAGCTGAGCAGCGCGAGGACGGCCCGGACCCGGAGCACGCGCTCCTGGGCGAAGAGCGCGAAGACCGAGCCGACCAGGCGGGGGTAACCGATCCGTTCGGCCGCCCGGTGCCGTTCGGACGGGACGGCGGCCGCGACGGCGACGGCCATGGCGGCGGTCGCGACGGCGGAGGCGACGTAGACGGCACGCCAGCCGGCCAGGTCGCCGATGGTTCCGGCGACGGTGCGGGCGAGCAGGATGCCGACCACGATGCCACTGGTCACGGTGCCGACCACCCGGCCCTGGTCGCCCGGGGCGGCGAGTTGGGCGGAGTAGGCGACGACCACCTGGGCGACGACCGCGAGGACGCCGACGGCGGCCATCGCGAGGAGCAGCAGCGGAGCGGAGGGGGCGAGTGCGACGGCGAGGAGGGCGAGGACGGACAGGCCGAGCTGGGAGGTGATCAGGGTGCGGCGGTTGACGTGGTCGCCGAGCGGCACGAGCAGCAGGAGGCCCAGGGCGTAGCCCGTCTGGGTGAGGGTGCCGACCAGGCCGATGGTCGCCGGGTCGATGCCGTGGTCCCGGGCGATCAGGTCGAGCAGTGGTTGCGAGTAGTAGACGTTGGCCACGGCGAGGCCGCAGGCGACGGAGAGCAACCAGGCGGCGGCGGGTGACAGGCCGCGCGGTGGTGCCCCGGTGGGGGCGCCGGCCGTGTCGGTGGCGGTCGCGGTGGAGGCGGATGCGCGGGCGGGAGAGGTCATGGGCGGGACTCCCTCGAAGGGCACGGTGGTTTCAAAGTGCTACCACCGCACCATGGCATATCCTGGTTTCAACAAGCAACCGCGTCCTGATCGGTACGCTGGGCGCCGACCGGTGAGCGCTGAGAGGTGGAGGAAGTGCCGAAACGCATCACGCACGAGGAATCGGCCTGCCCGGTCGCCCGTCCGCTCGACGTCGTCGGTGACGGCTGGACGCTGCTGATCGTCCGTGACGCCTTCGACGGGCTGCGCCGCTTCGGGCAGTTCCAGAAGAACCTCGGCCTGGCCAAGAACATCCTGTCGGCCCGCCTGGCCAACCTGGTCGCCAACGGGGTGTTCGACCTCGCGCCGGCCGCCGACGGCAGCCCGTACCAGGAGTACGTGCTCACCGAGAAGGGCCGTGCGCTGTTCCCGGTGATCACGGCGCTGCGGCAGTGGGGCGACCAGTGGTTCTTCGAGGAGGGCGAGCCCCGGGCGCGCCTGGTGGACCGCGAGTCCGGCGCGCCCGTCGCGACGGTCGAGGTGCGCTCGGCGGACGGCCGGGTGCTCGGGCCCGAGGACGCGAGGGTGCTGCTGCCCTGAGGCGTGCCGCTGCCACCGGCCGGGTGGTGGCCGGTGGCAACCGGGTCGGGGCGCGTCGGGTCAGCTCCGGGCGGCGGGTTCCGAGCCCGTCGTCGAGCCGGAGGGCGTGGACGGCTGCCAGGGGCTCGGCGGCGGGATGCCGGGCGCCGGCGGCCCCGTCGGCGGTTCGACGTGCTGGTCCGTGATCTCGGCCCGCCCGATCGGCCGGGAGAACCACCCGCCGGTCTCGATGTCCACCAGGGTGATCTGGGTCACCGGCTGCGGTGACGGCGCCACCACGATCAGTGCGGTCGGCTGGAAGCCGGGCCAGGCCGTCCCGGTGTACTTGGCCTTGGTCACCAGCAACGGCGGCTTCAGCGGGTTGCCGCAGGAGCAGCGCACCCGGGGCACGCCCCGGTCGTCCACCAGGACGGCGGTGCCCGCCTGGAGTACGGACTGGTAGTCGACCACCGCGCCGCTCTTGTGGCTGTGGTTGGTCACCCGGGTGTCCACCCGCAGGTAGGCGGAGGTCAGCGAGCGCAGATAGCGGGGGATCTCGGCCTGCGCTATGCCGGCGGCGGAGGCCCAGGCGCGCCCGGTGTCCCCGGTCGAGACCATCCCGATCAGGCGCTCGGTGTCGCAGCTCGGCTTGCCCATCGTCCCGGCGTACAGCCCGGCGGAGTCGCCCTCGACGCTGTGGAACAGGGCCGGCGAACCGCTCCAGGATGAGGCGCCGCCCGGCTGCTGCGCCGTCGGGGTGACGGGGGCGGGGGCGCTCACCCCCCGGGTCTCCACCGACGGGGTGAACGGGTCCGGCCCCGGATCGGCCGGGGCCTGCAGGGCGACCTCGTTCACGGCCGGCACACCCGGGTTGTGGCCGCCCTGGTGGCCGGCGATCAGCACGGCGGCCACCACGGCCACCGCCACCATGCCCGCCGCCAGGGCCAGCCCCTTCCCGGAGCGCCACCACGGCCGGCGGGCCCCGCGCCCGGGCCCGCCGGAAGACGGCCCACCGGGCCCGCCGGTACCGCCCGGTCCGGATGGTCCGCCCGGCCCGCTCGCACCCCCGCCGGCCGACGGACCGGCGAGTGGCCCGGACGGCGGACCGTGCGGAGGCTCGGTGGGCGGGCCGGACGGAGGCGGTTGGGCGGTCATCGAGGCTCCGTTTCGCAGGCGGCCGGCCGGCCACGGCCGACCCGGGAAGCTCCGGCCACTTGCTTCCCTTTCTCTCCCGCCGCCCCGTTCGCCGCAACAGCAGGTGCCCGGGGCGTCGCCGAGCGTGCCCACCGGCCGTCGGCCACCCTGGAAACCCCACCGGAAACCACCACGGGCCGGCCGGGAACCGACCGGGTGCCGAGCGATCCCGGGCCCGGCCGGGTCCCGAGCACCCCGCGAGCGACGAGGAGACGGCATGCAGCAGCCCACCACCCGGGCCGCGGGCCCGCCCGGCGCCGTCCGCGGCTGGCTGGACGCGCTCGCCGTCGTGCTGGCCGGGTTGGTCGCGATGGCGGCGGTGGCCGCGCTCGGCCTCTGGCTGTCCGGCGCCGACGACCTCCCGGACGGGGGCTTCCCCGCCGTGCTGGCCGCGACACTCGCGCTCGCCGTCGGCGGCACCGTCCGACTGGACGGCGGCGCGGGAGACTTCGCGGCCGTCGGGGCCGGGATCAGCGCCATGCCGCTGGGCGTCTCGGTGGCCGGCGCGGTCGTGATGGCGGAGGTGTTCCTGCGCCGGCTGGGCTTCCGTGCGGTCGTGGGCGGCGGTGAACTGCTCGGAAGGATCGGCCGGACAGTGCTGCTCTGGCTGCTCGCCCTGGTGCTGCTCACCCTCGGCGCCCAGCACACCTTCGTCGTCCCGCTCGGCGGCGACCTGGCGCAGACGATCGGCGGCGTGCTCGGGCTCACCCCGGAGGTCGGCTTCCACGCGGACGGCCCGACCACCGTGGGCATCGGGCTGGCCTGGTTTCTCCTGGTACTCGCGGTCACCTTCGCGGTGTCCCGGCGGGCCCCGCTGCCGCCCGCTCTGGTGCGCTACCAACTCGCGGTCCGCCCGGCCGCGTTCGCGCTCTGGCTGGTCCTGCTGGCGTACCTGGCGGTCGGTGCGGCGGCCGGGGTGCTGACCGCGATCGTGCACGGCAACGCCCGGCACACCCTGGCCGTGGTGCTGCTCGCGCTGCCCAACCTGGCCTGGCCGGCCTTCGGCGTCGGGCTCGGCGCCGAGTGGCACGGACGGCTGGTCGGCGCGCTCGGCCTGCCCGTCCCCGAACCGCTCAGTGCCGTGCTGCGCACCCCCGGGGGCGGGGAGGCGACCATCGACCTCGGCACCCTCGCTGAGCAGGACGCGCGCATCTGGTGGCTGCTGCCGCTGGCTGCCGTCCTGCTGCTCGCGGCCGCCTTCCTGGCGGCCCGCCGCTCGCCGCGCACCGTCCGGCTCTGGCAGCACGCCGTCCGGTTCGCGCTCGCCACCGCCGTCACCGTGCTGCTGATGGGCCTGTGGACCCGGGTGGACGCCGACTACGGGCTCTCCGTGCTCGGCGTCGGCCTCGGCCAGGGCGGGCTGGCCGACCTGCTGGGTGCCGTGCTCGGCGGCAACAACCCGCTGGCCGGGCTGGGCGGCGGCAGCCTCACCCTGCGCCCGGTGCTCTGGACGGCGGTGCCGCTCGCGGCCGGCTGGGGGCTGCTGACCGGCGCGCTCGGCGCCCTGCTCGCCACCCGCGTGCGGCACCGCGGCGAGGCGCCGGCTGGCGGGGCGCGGGGCGCCGACGAGGGGTGAGGCGCGGGCGGGGCGGGGTATGGGCCGGCGCGGCCGGGCTCGGGACAATCGGTGGCCGGAACGTCAGAAGGCCTCGGCCAGAAGGATGACGGCCGCCGGGACGGCCTGACCGAGTGCGCCGCGCCACAGCTTCGGTTCCGAGACGAACAGGGTGGTCCCGCCCGCGACCATGAACGCGGCGACGTAGAGCACCACGGCCCGTCCGGCCCCCGGGTGCCCGCTGTGCAGCAGGACCAGGCCGGTGACCAGGCCGAGCGCCAGGAACAGGTTGTAGAAGCCCACGTTGACGCGCCACAGCCGGACCTCCGGGGCGTCCGCCGTGCCGCCGGTCAGCAGGCGCCGCACCCGCGGGTGCCCGTAGAGGAAGCTCTCCAGGGGCCAGACGATCAGGTGGATCCCCGCGGCGACCACGGCGAAGACCTGGCTCACGGCGTTCATGGCGGACGGCTCCCTCCTGGCGAGGGCGAGGGCGAGGGCGGCGGGCGGACGACCGGTGCGGCGCACGCGGACGGCTCCGGCACCGCTGGCAGGTCGGGGGGCGATCGCCGGGGCGAGCGCCGGGACGACCCGGGTGGGAGGCCCGTCCGCGCGCCACGGCTCCGGCTCGGCGGCGCCCGCCGCGCGCAGTTCGGCGACCTCTTGCGGGCCGGGTCGGGTGTCGCCCAGGAGGACATCCCGTCCGGTGGGGCGACGTGGGTGGGGCGGAACGCGAACTCGTCCATGGGCGGCTACATTTCCTCCGCCGCGCGGATCCCCGTCGCGCGCGGCACGTCTCGCACCACAGGTCGCTTCCCACTCTACCGGCGGCGGCCCGGCCGGGCCCCGCGCAGCGGACCCGGGGCGGAGGTCACCGCCGCATGATGTTCGGCTCGTGCCGCCGCAGCAGCGCCAGCACCACCAGGCCGTACAGCAGCGAGAGCCCGGGCAGCAGCGCCATGCCCATCAGCCAGCCGGAGCGCTGGTGGCGGAACATCGGGTCGGCGGTGATCGCGTTCGGGAAGATGCCGTGCAGCTCGACGGTGCGCGCCATCGCCGACAGGCCCCAGCGGGACGGGACCAGCCAGGCGAACTGCTCCAGCGCCGGGACACCGTGCAGCTTGAGCATCAGGCCTCTGAACACGATCTGCACCACCGAAGAGGAGCGCCAGCAGCGGCATGGTGGCCTCCTCCTTGTCCACCAGCGCCGAGACCACCAGGCCGAGCATCATCGCCGAGAAGGCGAGCAGCGCGACCGCGATGATCAGACCCGGGGGTCATCCAGGACGACCTCGCCGGTCGGGTCACGGCCGAGGTGGTAGGTCCGGGCCGGGTCGATCAGCGGCGAGTCGCTGTCGGTGACCAGTACGAGGGGCGGCGCGGTGGGTGCGCCGCGGCGCTCTCCCATGCTGCGCATTCTATCGCCGCCGTGGTCGCGGCGGCGGCCGAAGAGCCGTTCCGGAGCGCGGGATTGGACTGGACCACTGCCTCCGTGCACCACTATCGTTCGGCGTGCCCGTGGATCGCGCGGAGCCGGAGGTCGTCGAGTGCTTCGGAACGGAACCCATGAGCGTCTGGCCGCAGTTGCGACGATCCCGGACCGTCCGGGCCGGGCACGCCACCGGCCGGGTGCTGCGGTGCGGACTGATGGACACCATGCTCGCCGACCTCGCCGTCTCGGTCGTGCTCTGCTTCGAGCACCCGCTGGACGACGACCGGCTCTCCGCCGGCCTGGCCCGCGCGCTGGAGCGGGTGCCGGTCTTCGCCGGACGGCTGCGCACCGTCGAGGGCGTCCTGGAGGCGGTCTGCGACGACACCGGAGTGCCGTTCGACGTCTACGGAGTGGAGGGCGCGCTCGCCGGGGCGATGGGCCGGGTGACGGCGCCCGGCTCCGAACTGGTCACCCCGTTGGACGCCCCCGCCGCGCGCACCGGCGGCCTCCCGTTGCTCACCGTGCGGGTGACTGGGACGGCCGACGGCGGCACGGTGCTCGGCTGCTCCTGGCACCATGCGATCGGTGACCTGCACAGCTTCATGCTGCTGCTGCGGATCTGGTCCGCTGCGGTCGGGGGCGATCCGCTGCCGGAGGCCGAGCTCGTGGACGACCAGGACGAGTTGCTGACCGAGGTGCTCCCCGCCGAGGACTGCGGCCGGCCCGGCTTCCGGGTGCCGTCGGCGGAGGAGGCGGAGCTGCTGGCCCGCGAGGTGGCGGCCGGGCCGCGTGCCAACCGGATCGTCCAGATCGCCTTCACCGACGCCGAGTTGACCCGCATGCGCGAGGAGTTCGGTGCGGCGACCGGACGGCGGCTGTCCTCCGGGGACGTGCTCTGCGCCCACCTCCTCAGCACCCTCCGGGAGTTGGACAGGGACGACGCCGAGCGGATGCTGACCGTGCCGGTCAACGCTCGCCGCTGGCTGGGCCTGTCGCCCGCCCTGGTGGGCAACCTGCTGAGCGAGGTCCATGTGCCGCACCGGCCCGAGGACGGTCCGGCGGTGCTGGCGGGCGCGCTGCGCACGGCAGTCGAGGAGTTCCCGACCGCGCACCTCAACTTCCGCGCCAACCTGTGGTTCCTGGCCACCCTCGGCCGCTCACGGCTGCGCGACTGCGTGCCGCTGGGCTTCGATCCGGGGGCGCGCCGGTTCAGCTTCTCCAACTGGAGCGGTTTCGGTGCCTACGCGGTGAGCTTCCAGGGGCATCGCCCGGTGCTCTTCAGTCCGGCAGCCAACTATCCGCTCCCCTAGGTCAGTTGGACGGTCGAGGGGTTCCGTGGCGAGGGCCGGCTGGCCACCGTGGTGCTGCCGGCCCGGCTCGCCGCCCGGGTGCGTGGCGCGGAGGGCCGGGTGGCGCTGCACCGGTTCCAGCGGGCCGAGGACCAGCCGCCCGGGTCGGCCGAGGTGCTGCCCAAGGTGATCTGAGCCGTCGTGCGCACGGCGGAGCCGGGTGCCCACGGTGGTCAGCGGTGCTTCATCACGAGGTCCAGCGCGTGCCGTAGCTGCTCGCGGCCGGGCTGGACGGCACGGTCGAGGGCCGGGGCGAAGGGCAGGACGGCGCCGTCCGGGCGGGTGATCCGGCGGGGCGGGGCGACCAGGCGCATCTCCTCGGCGGCGGTGGCCAGCACCTCGGCGCCGAAGCCGCAGCTGCGGTTGGAATCGTCCAGGACGACCAGCCGGCCGGTGCGCTCCAGCGACTCGGCGAGCGCCGGCCAGTCGAAGGGGTGCACCGTGCGCGGGTCGAGGACCTCCACCGAGAGGTCCGGCGCCAGCTCCTCGGCGACCGCGAGGGCGTCGTGCACCAGGTGCCCGAGGGCGACCACGGTGACGTCGGTGCCCGGCCGGTGGATCCGGGCCCGGCCGAGCGGGACGGGGACGAGGTCCCAGGTGACGGTCTCGCGCACGGGCATCGCGGCGGCGGGTGCGAACACCACGACCGGGTCCGGGTCGCGGATCGCCGAGCGCAGCAGCCCGTAGGCGTCGGTCGGGGTGGCGGGCACCGCCGTCTTCACCCCGGCGTGCGCGAACAGGCTGTACGGGTGGTCGGAGTGCTGCCCGGCCCAGCCGTCCCGGGAGCCCGAGCCCGGCACCAGGCAGGTCAGCGGGACGGCGGCCTGACCGCCGGTCATCAGCGAGAACTTGTGCGCCTGGTTGACGAGTTGCTCGAAGACCAGGAACAGCAGGGACGGGATCTGGAACTCCAGCACCGGACGCCGGCCGGCCAGTGCGGCGCCGACCGCCATCGAGGTGAAGGCCTGCTCGGACAGCGGGGTGTCGACGATCCGCCCCGGCCCGAAGCGGTCCAGCAGGCCGAGCGTCGGCCCGGCCAGACCGGCGCCGATGTCCTCGCCGAAGACGCAGACCGCCGGATCGGCGGCGAGTTCGTCGGCCAGTGCCCGGTTGAGCGCCCTGGTGTACGAGAGCCTGGTCACGGTGTCACTCCTGCCCGGGGCCGCAGCCCGTCGGCGTACAGGTGGTCCAGCGCGCCCGCCGGGTCCGGGTGCTCCGAGGCGAGCGCGAACTCCTGCGCGGCGGCGAGCTGTTCGGCCACCGACCGGTCCAGCCCGGCGACCGTCGCCGGGTCGATCAGGGCGGCGGCCCGGGGGAGCGGGTCGCGCTCGCGCCAGGCGCCGATCTCCTCGGCGGAGCGGTAGCGCAGCTTCATCCGGCGCTCCATGGTGTGGTGGCCCTCGTAGCGGTAGGTGCGGCAGGCCAGGAAGCCGGGGCCGCCGCCGCTGCGGGCCCGCTCGACGGCGCGCAGCGCGGCGGTGCGGACGGCCTCGGTGTCCATGCCGTCCACCTCCTCGGCGGGGATGCCGAAGGCGGCCGCCCGGCCGGTGGCGCTGCCTGCGACGGCGGTGGCGGCGGGCAGGGTGGTGGCGTAGCCGTTGTCCTCGCAGACGAACAGCACCGGCAGGCGCCACATCGCGGCGAGGTTGAGCGACTCCAGCAGGACGCCCTGGTTGAGCGCGCCGTCGCCGAAGAAGGCCACCGCGACCGGGGTGCGGCCGGCCGGCGCCCGCCCGGCGACGGAGCCGTCCGCCGCCGTCCGTTCAGGCGACGAGACGGCCGAGGCGGCTGAGGTGGCCGACGCGGCCTGGGCCGCCCAGGCGGCGCCGACCGCGATCGGGGCGCCGGCGCCGACCATGCCGTTGGCGCCGAGGATGCCCAGCGAGAAGTACGTGGCCGCGCGGGATCAGCATCGGGACCTTGTGCACCTGCTGTCCGTTGTGGGCGGCGTTGGCGGCCAGGATGTCCTCCAGCTCGGAGCGGTCGCGGTCGGCGAAGTGCCGGGTGGAGTCCTCGCCGGAGGGCAGTTCCCGCCAGCGGTGGCTGCTGTCGACCATGGTGATGGTGCCGTTCTCCTCGCGGCAGTCGTGGAACGGGATGAAGGCGGTGAGCATCTCGTCCGAGGTGCAGGTCTGCCAGTAGTGCTTGTCGAAGTGCCACGGCACCTGGTTGCTGGGCTCCTCGGGCACCGGGGGCTTGTGGATGAGCGTCGACTGGAAGATCCGGACCTCCCCGGCTCCGGCGAGCAGCGCGGCGACCGCGCCGATCAGAGGCTTGCGAAGGATCGCGCCGATCGCGTCGCTCTCGTGGTGCACGTAGTCGTTGTGCCGCTGGACCGGCCCGTCCGAGGGCCGCCAGGAGGCCAGCCGGGGCGGCCGGACGGGCAGCTCGCGGTCGCGGTGGCCGGCGTAGTACAGCTCGGTGGCGGCCTGGAGGGTGTCCAGTTCCTCGTCGCTGAAGAGCTTGCGGGAGAGGTACCAGCCGTGTTCACGGTAGTGCGCCACCTCTTCCGGGGTGGGCAGCAGGGCACGCTCGGCCTCGGTGAGCCGGAACTCGGGGGCTGCGGGCACCGGGTGGGCCTTCTTCGGATGTGCGGGGGCGGGCCGGCTGGCGGCGGTGGAGCGGTCGATGCCGGTGGGGCTGTGCCGTTCGACGGCCTCGTAGAGGGCCTTGATGTTCGCGGTGCCGAAGGTGCCCGCTCCCTGCCGCTCGATCAGTTCGAGGAAACAGGTGCGCCGGGGGTGCGTCGAGCGGGCGAAGATCTGGAACAGCTGGCCGCCGTGGTCCTGGTCGACCAGGACGTGCAGCTCGCGCAGGGTCGCCACCGGGATGGCCGTCTCGCCGAGGCGCTCGGCCAGGGCGTCGAAGTAGGCGTCCGGGGTGGTCAGGAACTCCACGCCGCGCTCCCGGGCGGCCCGGACGGCGCCGGCGATGTCGCGGGTGCTGAAGGCGAGGTGCTGGACACCGGCCCCGCCGTGGGCGGCGAGGAACTCGTCGATCTGGCCGGGGCGGCGGGCGGTGTCGGGCTCGATCAGGGTGAAGGTGGCGCCGCCGGAAGCGCTCTGCACCACCTTGGAGTCCATCGCCTGCTCGCCGACCTCGATGTACTCCTCGAAGATCGTGCGGAAGCCCAGCGCGTCCTCGCAGAACCGCACGGCGTCCGCGAGCGTGCCGGCGGGCAGGCAGATCGCGACGTGGTCGAGGTCGTCCAGCAGCCGGGGCTCCGGGGTGGGCCCGCCACACGGCAGCGGTACCAGGCGCAGGGCGGTGTCGCCGAAGCCCTCGATCAGGGCGCCGGCCCGGTCGAGCACCCGGGCGCCGTGCCGTTCGGCCCGCTCCAGTGCGGCCGCCGGGTCGGCGCAGCCGAGCGCCAGGACGGCGACGCCGTCCCCGTGCCGGGCGACGTACTCGGCCACCGGGTGCTCCGGGTCGGCGGCGGAGGTCAGCTGGAGTCGGATGGTGCCCTGGCGCAGCGCGACGGTGCGGACGCCGTCCGGTGCGGTGGCCGGGGTGTCGAGGGTGAAGCCGTGGTCGGCGCGGAGTCCGGCCGCGGTCTTGTCGGCGTCCGCGCAGTGGAACTCGACGTGGGTGATGGTCTGGATGGACAACAGGATCTCCCCCCGGAGGGATGGCGGATCGAGGATCGGCGCGCTGCCGCCGCGCGGCGGTGGGCGGCGGCTGTCGAGCGGGCGCTATCGGGCGGCCCGGGTGGAGGCCGGGCCGAGGATCAGGCTGAGGTTGTGGCCGCCGAAGGCGAAGGCGTTGCTCAGCGCGGCGCGCACCGGAGCGGTCCGGGCGGCGCCCCGGACGTGGTCCAGGTCGCAGGCCGGGTCGGGGTCGGTCAGGTTGAGCGTCGGCGGCAGCGTCCCCCGCGCCACCGCCAGGGCGGTCACCACCACCTCCAACGCGCCCGCGGCGCCGAGGAGGTGGCCGGTGGCGCCCTTGGTGGAGCTGACCGCGGGCGGGTGTGTGCCGAAGACGGCGTTCAGGGCGGCGGTCTCGGCCACGTCACCGAGCTTGGTGCCGGTGCCGTGGGCGTTCACGTAGTCGATGTCGCCGGGGGCCAGGCCCGCGTTGGCGAGTGCGGCGCGCATCGCGTCGGCGGCTCCGGTGCCGTCGGGGCGGGGCGTGGTCGGGTGGTGGGCGTCGGTGGAGGCCCCCCAGCCGAGGACGTCGGCGTACCCGGCGGCGCCGCGCGCCTCGGCGTGCTCGGTCCGCTCCAGGACCAGGACGGCGCTGCCCTCGCCCAGTACGAAGCCGTTGCGGCGGCTGTCGAAGGGCCGGCTGGCCTGCTCGGGATCGTCCCAGCCCTGGGCCAGGGCGCGGGCGTTGGTGAAGGCGGCGGCGATGGTCGGGTGCAGCGAGGACTCGGTGCCGCCGCACACCACCACGTCGGCGTCGCCGGCCCGGATCAGCCGCAGCCCCTCGGCGATCGCCTGGGCACCGGCCGCGCAGGCCGTCACCACGGCGGAGCTGTAGCCCCGGATGCCGTGCTTGATGGCGATCCGGGCGGCGGCCATGTTGGAGAGCATGCCGGGCAGCAGGTACGGGCTGACGCCGGGGCGGCCGCGCTCCAGCCGGCGGTGCGACTGCTGCTCGAAGGTCTCCAGTCCGCCGCCGCCGGTCGCCAGCACCACGGCGGTGCGGTGCGGGTCGGCGTCCCGGCCGACCGCCAGGCCGGCGTCGGCGAGCGCGTCGTCCGCGGCCGCCAGGGCGAGCAGCACGAAGCGGTCCACGCAGCGGGTCTCGGTGGGCGGCAGCACCTCCCGGCCGTCCACGGCGGGGGCGATCCCGGCGGCGGGCAGCCAGCCGTGCGCGGCATGGCCCTCGGGGACGGCGCGCAGGCCGGAGCGGCCGGCGGTGAGCGCCTCGAACACCTCGGCGGGCTTGCGGCCGAGCGGGGAGACCAGGCCGATGCCGGTGACGACGGCGCCGGGGCGCGGGCCGATGTGCCCACTACGCTCGCTCACGCGCCCACCGCCGCGAGGTGGGTCTGCCGCAGCAGGACCTTGCGGACCTTGCCGGTCGGGCCGAGCGGGATGTCGTCGGGGGAGACCACCAGCACCTTGCGGACGGTCGCGGCGGCGGCCTCGTCCAGGGCGGCGACGACCGCCTCGGTGCGGTCCGCGGCCCCGTCGGCGTCCGCGGCGAGGAGCAGCAGTACGTCGGTGACCACGCGGTCGCCGTCCCGTACCGCGACCACCGTGCAGTCCAGCACGTCCGGGCAGGCGGCCAGCACCCGCTCCTCCGACATCGCGGTGAACAGCCGCTTGCCGCCCCCGAGTTCGACCGAGTCGACGGCCCGGTCCACGTGGTAGTAGTAGCCCTCCTCGTCCCGGTACATCAGGTCCCCGGTGAGGAAGCGGCCGCGCAGCCGGGTGCGGAAGGTGGTGGCCGAGTCGTTCCAGTAGCCGATCGCCAACGTGGGTGAGGCGGTGGCGAGTTCGCCGACCTCGCCGGGGCCGAGCGTCGGCGAGTTCGCCCTCGTCCAGCAGCAGGTCGCCGTCCAGTCGGGCGTCCGGGGTGACGTGCCGCGCCCAGCCGGGCGGCGCGCCGGCCACCTCGACCAGCAGGCCGACCAGTTCCGGGTTCAACGAGGCTGCGGGATAGGTCGGTTCAGGATTCGGCATGAGAGATCTCCCACCTGCTCGACGGCACGGGGGTGAACGCGGCCGCACCGGAGCGCAGTTGACGGCTTCCGGAGAACGGCGGCGACGGAGGAGGGCCCGAGATCACTTGTGCGACCCGGCGGGCGTCGGAATACTAGCCCGCGTGACCGCACTGGAGGCAGTGGCCGTTCACCTCCCCCCACGCGCCGTGCCCATCGAGGCGGTGGGCGAGCGCATCGGCCTGACCCCACGTCAACTCAGTCTCTTCCGCCGCTTCCACGGCCTGGACCAGCTGCGTCTGGACCCGGCCGGGACGCTGCCCGACCTGCTCGACGCCGCCCTGGACAACCTGCCGGAGCTGCGCGGACGCGAACGCGACATCCGCTTCGTGATCCACGCCCGCAGCATGCCGGTGGCGGTGCCCCACCCGCTCAACCCGTTGCACGACCTGCTCGACGCCCGTGGACTGGCGCACGCCAACGCCTTCACGGTGACCCACCACGCCTGCGCGGTGGGCCTGCTGGCCATCGACCTGGCCGGCCGGCTGCTCGCGGACGAACCCGACCCGGCAGCGCTCGCACTGGTGCTGACCGGCGAGAAGACCTTCACCAAGGACGCCCAGGTGGTGCCCGAGACCGGCATCTTCGCCGAGGGTGCGGCCGCCTGCCTGGTCAGTGCCGGTGGCGAGCGCCACCGGATGCTCTCCTTCGTGGTGCGCCAGCGCCCGGAGTTCGACGGCCGGCTGGCCGAGGACCCGGACCTGCTCGCCCGCTACCAGCGGGAGTACCCGAACGTGATGGTGGAGGCGATCGAGGCCGCCCTGGACCAGGCCGGTCTGGACCTCTCCGACCTGGTCGCGATCCTGCCGCACAACGTCAACCAGGCGTCCTGGCGGATGATCGCGCGCCGGATCGGCTACCCGGTCGAGAAAGTCGTGCTGGACAACGTGCGGTCGGTCGGGCACAGTTTCGCCTCGGACAGCCTCATCAATCTCCACACCGCCACCACGCGGGGGCTGATCCGCCGCGGCGACCACTACCTGATCGCCGCCGCCGGTGTCGGAGCCACCTTCTCCGCGATGGCGATGCGGTACTGACGGCCCGCCGGTTCCACCGGCAGCCGCGGTCCGCACAGCGACGCCGGATCCCCACACCACCCCAGAGCCCCGGGCCGCCCGCAAGTCCCGGAGCACACATCCCACGTACGACGGGACGGGACACCCATGTCAGAAGCTGTGGTCCAGACCACCGACCCCGAACTGCGCGAGCGCATCCTGCACGGCATCGGCGAGCTCCTGCCTCGCGTCCTCAAGCGCGAACTGCCCGAGATCCCGCAGGACGCCTGCCTCTTCGACGATCTCGGCCTCACCTCGGCCGGCACCATCGAGCTGATCCTGGAGCTGGAGGAGTCCCTCGACATCCAGGTGGACGTCGAGCAGATCACCGAGGACGACCTGCGGTCGGTCACCAGGCTGGCCGACTACGTCGCCGGGCACGTTATCCCCGAGGACTGACCGGGTGGCCCCCGGCCCCACCGGCCTGCGGATCACCGGGGCACTGGCCCGCCGTTCCGACGGCCGGTCGGAGACCTCGCTCGACCCGGACCTGCGGGCCTTCGTCTCCGACCTCGTCCGCCCCTACGGCCTGCCGCTGCGCGAGGACCTGCTGGGCGAGGGCGTCGGCCACTCCTACGAGGAGCTGGCCGCCGGGCTGCTGCGCGAGGCGCTCGCCGAGGACGAGCCGGCGGACCTGCTGATCCTGGCCTTCGACACCCCGGACGTCCGGCCCGGCGCGCCGTCCTCGCTGGCGCTCAGCCGGTCCGTCCCGGGAAGCCCGCTCGCCTTCGCGGTCTGCGACCAGGGTGGCGCGGCGGCCTTCACCGCCCTGCGGCTGGCCGCCGCACACCAGCGCACCGGCACCTGCCGCCGGGCCCTGGTGGTGCTCGCCGAACAGACCGCGCTGCACTACGACCCGCCCGGGCCGGTGCCGCTGCCGGAGCGGCACGCGGTGGTGGTGCTGGTCTGCGAGGAGGCTCCCGGCGCCGGTCTGGCCGTCCGGCAGACCCGGGGCGCGGCCTCCCCGGAGGAAGCCGTCCGGGCCGAGGCCGCGGAGCTCGGGCCCGAGGCGGCGCTGCTGCTCGGCCCCGGCTTCGACCCGGGCACGGAGGAGCCCCCGCCGGCCCAGCCGTTCACCGGGCTCTGGGCGGAGCTGGCGGAACACCTTCCGCAGTGGCGGGCGGACGGTCGGCCCGCGCTGTTGGCCGGGTACGACCGTCGGCTCGGCGTGCTCAGCACGCTGACCCTGCCGTGACGGCGATCGACCTCTGGCTGATCGATACGCGTCGACCAGCCGCTTCGGCAGCCGAGTTGTGGCGGCTGCTCGACCCGGACGAACGTGCCCGGGCGGCGCGGGCGGATCCCGGGCTGCGTGAGCGCTTCACCGTGGTGCGCGGCGCCGTCCGGCAGCTGGTCGCCGCCCGGCTCGGCGTGTGCCCGGCCGAGCTGGTCTGGCGGTACGGGCCGTACGGCAAGCCCGAGCCGGCGGACGCCGGCGGGCTGCGGGTCAGCTGGTCGGCCTCGGACGCGCTCGCGGTGCTGGCCCTCGCCGAGGGGCGGGCGGTCGGTGTCGACGTCGAGCGGCTCCACGATCCCCGGACGGCCGAGCGGATGGCCGCCCGCTGGTTCCCGTTCGAGGAGGCGCGGTTCGTCGCCGAGCCCGCCGAACCGGCCGAGCGGGCGGCGCGGTTCACCATGCTGTGGTGCCGCCGCGAGGCCTGCGTCAAGGCGTACGGCGGGCGGCTCGCGCAGTCCTTCGGCGTGCCCGTGGCCGGCCCCTCGCCGGTGCTGGTGGCCGACCCGGGCCGACTCGGCACCGGCCCGCTGCGGCTCTGCGACGTCCCCGTCGCAGGGCCGTTCCGGGCTGCCGTCGCAGCCCTCGGGGAGTCGCCGGTGCATGTCAACTCGCGTGTGTGGAAGGTGAATTGAGGCCCTTCGTCGATCTCGCGGCCGTCCGGGAGCGGGCGCGAGCCGGTCGTCCTCGCCCGGCTCTCCGTGCTCACCTGAAGGGATGATCACGGCAGCCCGTGCGGCAATCACCCCCACGGGTCGTCGTGACCGTCCACCGCTCCCCACGGAAGGTCGTCCCAGGAACAGGCGGAGGTCGCCCCCGAGGTGAGTCCCCACGGGCTCGGCACCTCCTCCTCGTCGCCGTCCTGCACCGGCAGCCGGTCGATCACCGCGACCAGTGCCGGGGGCAGCTGCGGGGCCAGCCCCCGGTGCACCCGGGAGATGGTGTCCCGCCGCACGTCGTCCGGCAGAAGCGGTTGGTTCATCCGCAATGCCCTTGGCCCGGGCGGTCGTTCGGCCGCCGCCAGCTGGTCCGACCAGGCCCGCCAGTAGTCGGCGTCGTCGGTCTCGCCGAGCATCAGGTGGTGCAGGTGCAGGCAGTACGCGGCCGTCCCGCTGCCCGATCCGGCCGCGAAGCGCCACCAGAACTCGGCGCCCTCCTCCTTGCCGGTGGCGTAGAGCAGCGCGCCGAACACCTCGGCCCCCTCCGGCTCGATCCGGCGGGCGTTCACCAGCAGGTCGAGCCCGCGCGAGGCGTCCGGCGCCCCCAGTACCAGGGCCACCACCAGGCCGAGTTCGAAGGCGGCCTGCTCGTGCTCCGACGGCAGGTGGGCGGGTGCGGCGGTGAGTCGGGCCTGGCGTACGGCGGCGATCCGCTCCGCATGGGCGCGTTCGGGCCGCGGGACGCGGAACACCGTGCGCCCGCCGTCGGCCGGACCCGCTCCGGCCGAGGCGCCTTCGTCCGGTCTCGCCGTCACAGATCAGCTCCGCCGTCCGGGAGTTCGCCCACCCCGAGCCGGCGGGCCAGCCGGTCCCGGGCGTGCCGGAGGTTGGAGTGAACCGTTGCCACCGGCCGCCCCAGGTACGCCGCGATCACCTTGACGTGCAGGCCGAGCAGGTACCGCAGGATCACCACGTCCCGCTGGCGCTCCGGCAGTTCGAGGATCGCCGCGTACAGCCGCACCTCGTCCGCCTCGCTGTGCAGCAGCCCCTTCGCCACCTGCTTGAAGGCGCCGATCACCGCCGCGAAGGTGACCGCCTCCACCTCGACCGCTTCCTCGCCGGCCACCCAGTCGGAGACGTGCCGGTTGGCCAACCGCCAGGCGTACGCTGCCGGTTCCTCGAACCGCAGTACCTGTGGCCAGCAGCGGGCCAGGTCGGACTTCACCGCCCCGACCACCAGCGCCGCATCGGACTGGTTGCCTATCCGGGTCAACGCGAGGGCGTGCCAGGCGGGTTCATGCGTCTCGCAGAAGGCGGCATAGGTGAGGTCCAGGCGGAGGCCGAACTCGGAACGGAGACCGGACTCCGGGCCGGCCGACCACTGCGGCCCCGTCCCGCCGGTGCACGCCACGGCCGCCCCGCCCCGGTGCCCGCGCACGTGGGCACCCCTGTCGATCGTCATCGAGCCTGCTTTCCGTGGCCGTCGGCTGCTCGCCGGGCCACCCGAGGGTCGGGCTGTCTGCGTCCATCCTCATTCCATCAGGCCGGTCACTCCAGGCTGCAATCCGAATACAGATTGTCATCTCATGGGTTGCGGTCGTCGGTGGGCACCGTCGGGTGCCGTTCGACTCGCGATTGGCTCCCGCCCGTCGTGGGCAGCAAACGATCGATCAGGAGCGGAGCGAAGGGTGAGCGCGGTGGGCCTCTACGACGGGGTGGACCTGCGGCTGAACGTGCCGCACTCGGCCCGGATGTACGACTACTTCCTCGGTGGCTTCACCAACTTCGCCGCCGACCGCGAGGCCGCCGGGCACGCCCTCGCCGTGGCGCCCTGGTTGCGCACCGGCGCCCGGGTCAACCGCTCCTTCATGCACCGCTCGACCCGGGTGCTCGCCGAGGCCGGCTTCGACCAGTTCCTCGACATCGGCACCGGCATCCCCACCTCGCCCAACCTGCACGAGATAGCCCAGACCATCCGGCCCGGCGCCCGGGTGGTCTACGCCGACAACGACCCGATCGTGCTCGCACACGCCCAGGCCCTGCTCACCGGCACCCCCGAGGGCCGCACCGCCTACGTCGAGGCCGACGTCACCGACCCGGCCCGGCTGCTCGCCGCCCCCGGCCTGCGCGGGACCATCGACCTCGCCCGGCCCGTCGCGCTCTCCCTCAACGCCCTGCTCCACTTCGTCCCCGACGCCCGCGGCGCGTACGGGCTGGTCGAGCAGCTCAAGTCCGCCCTCGCCCCCGGCAGCGCCCTGGTGATGACCCATGGCACCCCCGAGTTCGCGCCCGAGGACATCGCCAACCTGGTCCGCGTCTACTCCTCCGCCGGCACCGCCGCCCAGGCCCGCACCCGGTCGGAGATCGCCCGCTTCTTCGCCGGCTGGACCCTGCTCGACCCGGGCGTCGTCCCCACCCCGCAGTGGCGGCCTGCGCCCGGTGAGGTCTCCGTCGACCCCTCGAAGGCCTCGGCGTACGCGGCGGTGGCCATCCGGCCGTGAACTCCCGGGCCGATTCGCACAGCTGACGAACCATCGGCACACCTGTGGCGTCCTGATCGAGAAAGTGGCTCGCGCCGCGACATCCGATCAGAGGGGGAGCATGCACCCGCAGCCTTCGCAAGCCCGACACAGCCGCCGAGCCGTCCTCGGCATGGGCCTCGGAGCAGCCGTCGCCGTCACCGCCGCGACCGGCGGCCCGGCCCTCGCGGCGACGGCGAACGACCCGGCCGCCGGGGCCGGCCTCCACCAGGCCCTCGCCGCCCTGGAACAGGAGCACTCCGCCCGCCTCGGCGTCTACGGCCGCAACCTGACCACCGGCCGGACCGTCCGGTACCGCGCGGACGAGCTGTTCCCGATCTGCTCGGTCTTCAAGACCGTCGCCGTCGCCGCCGTCCTGCGGGACCTCGACCGCGACGGCGAGTTCCTCGCCAAGCGGATCCGGTACACCGCCGAGGACATCACGCGGGCCGGAGGCGTCGTCGGTGGTGGCCCCGGCGCGCCGATCACGGGCAAGGAGGAGAACCTGGCGAACGGCATGACCGTCGCCGAGCTCTGCGCCGCCACCATCGAGTACAGCGACAACACCGCGGCCAACCTGCTGCTCCGCGAACTCGGCGGACCGACTGCCGTCACCCGCTTCGCCCGCTCGATCGGCGACCGCGTCACCCGCCTGGACCGCTGGGAGCCCGAACTCAACAGCGCCGAACCGGACCGTCGCACCGACATCACCACCCCGCAGGCCATCGCCCGCACCTACGGCCGCCTCGCGCTCGGCAGCGCCCTGCCGCCGGCCAAGCGGGACCAGCTCACCGCCTGGCTGCGGGCCAACACCACCAGTGTCCGGCGCTTCCGCGCGGGCCTCCCGGCGGACTGGGCCCTCGCCGACAAGACCGGCACCGGCCGCCACGGCACCACCAACGACGTGGGCATCGCCTGGACCCGAGGCGGCGCCCCCGTCCTCCTCGCCGTGCTGACCACCAAGCCGGCGGAGGCGGCCCCGATGGACGAACCCCTGGTCGCCCGTACGGCCACGCTGCTCGCGGGCGCGCTCGGCTAGCACCGGTCGTACCGGGCTCCCGCTGCCCGGGCCCGGCTCCCCGGCGGCCCGCATCCGACGGTGCGGGACGCCGGGCCCGCAGAGCCGTCCCACTGATGCCCCTCACCCCCTTCGCCCCACCCGTGCGGCCCCGTCCCGCCGGGCACAGACTGGTGGTGGATGGATGCTGCCCCGCGAGGCTGGGAGAGGCATGCTGCTGGGACTCACCACCGCGTCGGCCGCGACCGTCTGCTTCGGCTTCGGGGCGGTCTTCCAGGCGCGCGGGGCACGGTCGGCCCCGCGCGCCGACCGGGTGCGGGCGGGCCTGCTGGCCGCGCTGGTGCGGTCCTGGCAGTTCATCCTCGGCACGCTGCTGGACATCGCCGGCTTCGCGCTGAGCATCGTCGCCCTGCGCACCCTCCCGCTCTTCCTCGCCCAGGCCGTCACCAACTCCAGCCTGGCCGTCACCGCCGTGGCCGCCGTCTGGCTGCTGGGCGCGCGGCTGCGCCGGGGCGACCTCGCGGGCATCCTCGCCGTGGTCGTCGGCCTGACCATGCTGGCGCTCGGCTCCGGCCAGGAGGGCCGCGACCACGCCGCTCCCGCCTTCCACTGGGCGCTGCTCGCCACCACTGCCGTCATGGTGCTCGCCACCGTGGTCCTGGCGCGTCGGCAGGGCACGGTGGCCGCGGCCGGCCTGGGGCTGCTGGCCGGGGTCGGCTTCGGCGTGACCAGCCTGGCCGTGCGGGTCCTGGATGCCTCCGGCCTGGTCCCCGTCCTCACCGACCCGGCCGCCTACGCCCTCGCCGTCGGCGGTCTCGGCGGCTACCTCGCCTACGCCCTGGCCCTGCAGCGCGGCACGGTGACGGCCGCGACCGCCGCCGGGACGGTGACCGAGACCTTCGGCCCGGCGCTGGTCGGCGTGGTGGCGCTCGGGGACGCCGCGCGCCCCGGGTTCGAGTGGTGCGCGCTGACGGGCTTCGCGGTGGCGGTGGGCGGCACCTTCGTACTGTCTCGCTTCGGCGAGCTGGAGGGCGAGTCCGCCGAGCTGTCCGCTCCGCGCCGGGACGCCGGCGCGGAGCCCTCCGTCCGTCCCGGTAGCCCGGACGGCTCCGCCATGCGAAGGTGACTTGCCGGACAAAACGGACGGCGACACGGCCACAGAGCGGCAGGTGCCCGATGGCGGAGGAGCCCGACTCCCGACCCCGGCGGTCGGACCCGAAGGACCCCGTGGAGGGGGGCGCGGTCCCCAAGGCCCCCACGGGGCCGACGCGCCCTACGGAGCGCCCCGTCGCGCTGATCACCGGCGCCTCCTCCGGGATCGGCCACGCCACCGCCACCCGCCTGGCCGACGCCGGCTGGCACACCCTGCTCTCCGGCACCGACCGCACCCGCCTCGACGAACTCGCCGGCCGCACCGGCGGCCGAGCCCTGCCCGAGGACCTGAGTAGGCCGGACGGTCCGGCCCGCCTCGCCGAGGCCGCCGTGGCCGAGGCCGGCCGGGTGGACACCCTGATCGCGAGCGCCGGCCTGGGCTGGCGCGGCGCGTACGCGCAGATGCCCTCCGACACCCTGGACCGGATGATCGAGGTCAACCTCGCCGCCCCGCTGCGCCTGGTCCGCCTGCTGCTGCCCGGCATGCTGGAGCGCCGCCACGGCCGGATCGTGCTGATCGGCTCGATGGCCGGACAGGTCGGCGTGCGCGACGAAGCGGGGTACTCCGCCACCAAGGGCGGGCTGACGATGTTCGCGGAGAGCCTCTGGTACGAGCTGCGCGGCACGGGGGTGGGGGTGCGCCTGGTGCTCCCGGGAGCGGTGGACACCCCGTTCTTCGACCGGCGCGGCACCCCGTACCAGCGCGAGCGGCCGCGCCCGGTCTCGGCGGAGCGGGTCGCGGACATCGTGGTCGCCACCATCACCACCGAGCGCGACCGGCTCTACGTTCCGCACTGGCTCGGCTTCCCGGCCCGCATCCACGGCGCGGCCCCGGGCGTGTTCCGCCGGATGGCCTCGCGCTTCGGGTGAGCACCGGTTGAGCGCCGCGGCCGCACACCGGGTGAGCCCCACCGCCGTGCGTCGGCCGGGCACCGCCGTCCCGCGCCCGGGGACGATCGCCGCCACGGCCCTCGCCGTCGCGGCCGGCGTCGAGGTCCTGCACCTCGCCCCGGCTGCCGTCCGCCTGCCGCCACTGCGCCGCACCCTGGCCCGCCGCACCGCCGGCCACGGCACCGCGCCGGGCCACGTCGCCCTGACCTTCGACGACGGCCCCGATCCGCGCAGCACCCCGTACGTCCTCGACGCGCTGGACGAACTCGGCGCCCGCGCCACCTTCTTCCTGCTCGGCGCGATGCTGGAGCGCGCCCCCGCGCTCGGCCGCGAGCTGGTGCTGCGCGGCCACGAGGTGGCCGTCCACGGCTGGCACCACCGGCGGCAGTGGTACCCGGCCCCCGCCCGCGACCTGCGCGAACTGCGCCGTGCCGCCGAGGCCGTGACCGAACTCTGCGGGGCCCGTCCGCTCTGGTACCGGCCGCCGTACGGTGTCCTGGCCGCCGGCCCGGCCCTGGCCGCCCGCCGTCTCGGCCTGCGCAGCGTGCTGTGGACCGCCTGGGGCCGCGACTGGGCGGCGGGGGCCACCGGCGAGTCCGTCTACGCGACCGCCCGCCCCGGCCTCACCGGCGGTGCCACCCTCCTGCTGCACGACTCCGACTGCACCTCCGCCCCCGACTCCTGGCGCGCCACCCTCGCCGCGCTCCCGCTGATCGCCGACCACTGCCGCACCCACCGGCTGACCCTCGGCCCCCTCCGCGACCACCGGGTGCCGCCGCCCGTCGGCGGGAACCGTCCGGTGTGACGGACAGGTTGTCAGGGCCACCGGACACCAACATCCCCAGCGCACCGGCGCGGCGACCGGGCCCCTCGCCTGCTCGGGCACCATCGGCGTGCGCCGAACCCTCGGTCACCCCGGCCGCACCGGCTTCGGCTATCCCAGCCCCACCCGCCGCAGCGCCGCCCCGAACCCCTCCTGCCAGGCCGCCGGTGTCGCCCCGGCGGACGGCGGGGGCTCGGGGCGGCCGAGCGCGGCCAGGGCGTTGCGGACCACCTCGGCCGGGTGGGCGGTGGCGACGTCGGCGTGGCCGAGTTCCAGCTCGTGCTGGAGGTTGTCGCGTCCGTGCCCCTGCACGACGTCGAGGAGCAGCAGCCGCCGGCCCAGCGCCCGGGCCTCGCTGCACGTGTCGCCCGAGCTGGTGACCACCAGGTCGGCGGCGGCCATCAGCGCGGGGACGCGCTCGGTGTAGCCGAAGGGGTGCAGCCGGGGCTCGCGGCGCGCGGCGCCCCGCAGCCGGCGCTCCAGTTCCCGGTTGTGCCCGGCCACCGCGAGCACGTGCGGTCCGGCGGCGGCCAGCGAGGCGGCGGTGCGGGCGAGCGGGCCGAGCCCCCAGGAGCCCGACATCAGCAGCACGCACGCGGCGCCCGCCGGCACGCCCAGCTCCGCGCGCGCCGCGGCCCGTTCCGGCGGCCCGTAGAACGGTTTCCGCAGCGGGGCCGGCACGACGACGATGTCGGCGTCCGGCCGGTACCGCCGCACCGCACACGCGGCGACCTCCGAGGTGACCAGGAACAGGTCCGTCCCCTCCTGCACCCAGAGCCGGTGCGGTGTCACGTCCGTGCAGAAGACGAAGTGCCGGAACTCCCGCTCCGGTGCCTGCCGCAGCAGCCGGTCGACCGCCGAGGCCGCGGTGGCGAACACCGAGACCACCAGCTGCGGCCGCTGTGCCCCGATCAGCTCCCGCAGCGCCGGGACCAGCCGGTTGCGGGCCGCCGCGTCGGCGAGCAGGGCGATCCGGGCGCCCGGCCGCAGAGCCGAGAAGTGGAAGGCGTCGTACACCCCGGGCAGGTCGAGCAGCCGGCGGAACACCGCCTCCCCGGCCGCGCCCGAGCGCCGCCCGAGCAGGGCCATGGCGTCGACGGTGCGGGTGGTCCAGCCGCACTCCCGCAGGGTGTCCGCGCAGGCCTGCGCCATCACGTCGTGGCCCTGCCCGAGCGAGCCGGAGACCAGCAGGGCGTGTGGCATCGGACGGCTCCGTCAGGCGCCGGCGGCCGAGCCGACGGTGGCCCGGTACCAGTCCGCGTACCGCCGCACGCCGTCCGTGAAGTGGGTGCTCGGAGACCAGTCCAGCAGCCGCTTGGCCTGTGCCGAGGAGATCCGCCGCCCCGCGTAGTCGGCCTTCCGCCCGTCGATGTGCTCGATGGTGACGGGCCCCAGCAGGCCGTCCACGGTGTCGGCGATGTCCCGCACCGAGACGGCCGTCGAGCCCTCCAGCGCGAAGGTCCGGTCCTCGGCGGCGGGGGAGAGGACCCGGACGTGGGCGTCCGCGAGGTCCTCGACGTAAACGAAGTTGCGGCTCTGCCGGCCGTCCCCGGCGATGGTGATCGGCCGCCCGGCCAGCGCGGCCTGGACGAACCGGGCGACGACCAGCTCGTCCCGCATCCGGGGGCCGTACGGGATGCCGTAGCGCAGGATGGTGAAGTGCTGCCCGTAGAGCTCGTGGTAGCTGTGTACCAGCATCTCGGAAGCGAGCTTGGTGGCCACGTACAGATGGCCGCTGTGCTCCAGCTCGATCGGCACCTGTTCGTCCAGCTCCTGCTCGCCGCCGTCGAGTTGACCGTCGGCGATGGCGGCGCCGTAGACCCAGACGGTGCTCGCCAGCACGGTCCGGCTCAGGCCGCTGCGCCGGGCGGCCTCCAGGACTGCCTCGGTGCCGTCGATGTTGGTCCGCACCGCGCGGACCGGGTCGGCGCAGACCTGCTCGACGTCGGCCATGGCGGCCAGGTGGTAGACCACCTCGCTGCCGGCCAGCGCCGCGGTGAGGGCCTTGAGGTCGAGGACGTCGAGCCGCGCGTGCTCGGCGTCCGGGTTGAGGTACTTGTCGGTGGTGTCCACCGCGAGGACCTCGTGGCCGGCCGCGATCAGGTGGTCCACGACGTGTGAGCCGATGAACCCGCAGCCCCCGGTGACGGCTATCCGCACGATCTTGCTCCCTTCGCTCCGGCTACCCGGCCAGTCGCCGGTACACCGCGGAGACGGCGTCGATCACCTGCTGCGTCTCGTCCTCGGTCATGTCGGAGTGCACCGGCAGGCAGACCTGCCGCGCGCAGACGTCCTCGGCCACCGGCAGCGGCCCGCGCCGGTACGGGGCGAGCACCGGCTGGAGGTGCAGCGGCAGGTCGTAGACCTCGCCGGACAGCCGCACCCCGTGCTCCTCGGCCACCGCCCGCTTGAACTCCGCGCGGTCCACGCCGGACGGCAGCAGCGCCACGTACTTGTAGTAGTTGCCGCGGCAGCCGGGCGGTTCGAGCACCGGGTCGAGGCCGTCCAGCCCGGCGAGGGCGGCGTCGTAGCGGCGGGCGACGGCGCGGCGGGTCTCGATGAACTCCTTCAGCCGGCGCAGGTGCACCGCACCGATCGCGGCGTGCGGCTCGCTCATCCGCCAGGCGTAGCCGAGCTTCACGTGGTGGTTGGTGGTGAAGGAGCCCTTGCCCTGGTCGCGGTGGACCCGGGCCTCGTCGCGCAGCTCCGGCGACTCGGTGAGGATCATCCCGCCCTCGCCGCTGGTGGTGACCTTGGTTGGGTAGAACGAGAAGGCCCCGGCCAGGCCGAAGGTCCCGGCGGCGCGCCCGTCGAAGCTGCTGCCGTGGGCGTGCGCGGCGTCCTCGACCAGCGGGACGCCGCGCCGGTCGCACAGCGCGCGCACGGCGTCGACCTGCGGGCCGATCAGCCCGCCGATGTGCACCAGGACGACGGCGGCGGTGTCCGGGGTGAGCGCCGCCTCCAGGGTCTCGGAGGAGAGCGCGAGGGTGGCCGGGTCGACGTCGGCGAAGACCGGCCGCCCGCCCGCGTGCACCACCGCGCCGGCGGTCGCGTAGAAGGTGACGGCGGGGACGACCACGTCGCGGCCCCGGACGTCGATGCTGCGCAGGATCACCTCCAGCGCCGCCGTGCCGCTGCTCACCGCGACGGCGTGCGAGGCGCCGTGCTCGGCGGCGAAGGCCTGCTCGAAGCGCTCGGTCCACGGACCGAGGGTCAGCGCGCCGGTGGTGAGCATCTCGGTCACCGCTTCGGCGACCGCCGCTCGGTCGCTCTGGTCGAACACGATGCGGGCGGCTGGAACGCCCATGGGGCACCTCCGGCGGCGGGCTGCGAAAGCAGCACCGATCGGGTCGGATCATCCCGAACCGCACGACAGCGGACGGGTCAGGCACATCACGCTACTTCGCCCACCGGTCCGCGGCCCGCGGTCGCCGCCCGCACGGGTGACCGGAACTGCTTCCGCCGCAGGTCCGGGCTCTGCTTCCGGCGTGGGGCGTGCGCTCCTCCGTGCGGGGGAGGGCACTACTGCGTCCGCAGTACGCAAACGGCCTGCGCAGGGACGACGACGGAGCGGGGGTCGGCGATCAAGGATGGGGCATGCTGCGGCGGACCGCGTCCACCAGGACGCCCGGCCGGCCGTGGCGCGTCCGTTTCCGAGAACCGCATCCGAAGGAGTCCGCTCTCCCGTGGCCACGTTCCTCTACCGTCTGGGCCGATGGGCCTTCGTCCGGCGCCGGCTGGTGACCTTCCTCTGGGTCGCCGTGCTGGCGGTCGGCGGGGTCCTGGCGGCCAAGGCGCCCGCCGCACCCGACGACGGCTTCGCGATGCCCGGCACGGAAGCACAGAAGGCCTTCGACCTGATGAACGAGCGCTTCCCCGGCGGCCACGCCGACGGGGCCACGGCGCGACTGGTGTTCGTCGCCCCCTCCGGCCAGAAGATCACCGCCGCGCCCAACCAACAGGCGGTCGAGCGGACGGTTGACGAGGTCGCCCGGTCCGAGCAGGTCACCGGTACGGTGAACCCGTTCACGATGCACGGTGCCATCTCCCAGGACGGCACCACCGCCTACGCGACGGTCAACTACTCCGCCAAGGTGGGCGAGGTGTCCAAGGGCGCCACCGACACCCTGGAGCAGGCCGCCCAGCACGGCCGGGACGCCGGGCTCAAGGTCGAGATCGGCGGCACCGCGCTGACGGCCAAGCCCGAGGCGGGCGGCAGCAGCGAGGCGATCGGCATGGCGCTGTCCGCCGTCGTGCTGGTGATCACCTTCGGCTCGCTGGTCGCGGCCGGCCTGCCGCTGCTCACGGCGGTGGTCGGCGTCGGCCTCGGCATGGCGCTGATCACCGCGCTCGGCAGCACGCTCGGGCTCTCCGCCACCACCGGCACGCTCGCCATGATGCTCGGCCTCGCCGTCGGCATCGACTACGCGGTGTTCATCGTCTCCCGCTACCGTGCCGAGCTCGCCGAGGGCCGGACGCCCCAGGAGGCGGTGGGCCGGGCCGTCGGCACCGCCGGGTCCGCGGTGGTCTTCGCCGGCCTCACCGTGGTGATCGCGCTCGCCGGCCTCTCCGTGGTCGGCATCCCGATCCTGGCCAAGATGGGCATGGCCGCCGCCGGGACGGTCGCGATCGCCGTGCTGGTCGCGCTCACCCTGGTCCCCGCACTGCTCGGCTTCCTCGGCCGCAAGGTGCTGCCCCGCAAGGCCCGCAAGGCGTCCGGCGCGGCGGCCCCGGCCGCGAAGGAGAACGGCGGCGCCCGTTGGGCCCGCTTCATCCTGCGCCGCCCGCTCGCGGTGCTGCTCGGAGGTGTGATCGCCCTCGGCGTGCTCGCCGCCCCCGCGCTCGACCTGCGGCTCGGCCTGCCGGGCGACGAGTCGAAGCCCACCTCCACCACTCAGCGCCGCGCCTACGACCTGCTCTCCGAGGGCTTCGGCCCCGGCTTCAACGGCCCGCTGACGGTCATGGTGGACGCCAAGGGCGTCGCCGACCCGAAGGCCGCCGCGAACGAGGTCGCCAAGAAGGTCTCCGGCGTGCCCGGGGTCGTCGCGGTGACGCCGCCGATGTTCAACCAGGCTGGAGACACGGCCCTGCTCAGCGCCGTCCCGGCGACCGGCCCGAGCGAGGCCGAGACCAAGGACATCGTGCACGCCATTCGCGGTGACGCGGCCGGCCTGAAGTCGGCCACCGGCGCGACGGTCCTGGTCAGCGGTACCACGGCGATGAACATCGACGTCTCGCAGAAGATGTCCGACGCGCTGTTGCCCTACCTCGCCGTGGTCGTCGGCCTCGCCGTCATCCTGCTGCTGGTGGTCTTCCGCTCCGTCCTCGTCCCGCTGAAGGCGGCCCTCGGCTTCCTGCTCTCGGTGGTCGCCGCGCTCGGCGCCGTGGTCGCGGTCTTCCAGTGGGGCTGGCTGGCCGATCTGATCGGCGTGGAGCAGACCGGCCCGGTGATGAGCATGATGCCGATCTTCATGATCGGTGTGGTCTTCGGCCTCGCCATGGACTACGAGGTGTTCCTGGTCACCCGGATCCGCGAGGGCTTCGTCCACGGCGAGCAGCCCGGCGAGGCGATCGTCACCGGCTTCCGGCACAACGCCCGGGTGGTCACAGCCGCGGCCCTCATCATGATCGCCGTCTTCGCGGGCTTCATCGGGATGAGCGAGCCGATGGTCAAGATGATGGGCCTCGGCCTGGCCGCGGCCGTCGCCTTCGACGCCTTCATCGTCCGGATGACCATCGTCCCGGCCGTCCTCGCCCTGCTCGGCCGCCGCGCCTGGTGGCTGCCGCGCTGGCTCGACCGGCTGATACCGGACGTGGACGTGGAGGGCAGCAAGCTGGCGACCGGCGCCCCCGAGCCGGCCCCGGCCCGGGAATCGGTCACCGTCTAGGCCGCTACCGCCCGGACCTGACCCGGCACCACCCGGTGCCAGGTCCGGGCGGCACCCCGGCCCGGTTCCGCCGGGGCCGGGTCCGCTGGGGCCGGGTCCGGCACCGTCCGGCTCGGACACCGGTTCGAGCCCCAACCGTTACCGTTGCTGTCGGGGCCACCGCCCGTACGGAGGCCTCCGACCCCGCCTGCCGCGCCCCCACCAGTGCTGGTGCGGCATGGACTGGCGCCGCCCGGTGAGGGTGCGGCCAGGGCACCCCGACCAGAGAGCACGACCATGAGCGACACCTGGCAGCGCCTGCGCCGCAGCCACCCTCGGCTGCTCGACGCCGTGGGAGGCGTGGCCCTCATCACGGCCACCGGCCTCGGCGCCACCGTCGACCAGACCGGCGGCCACTTCAACGGAGTCGACCCGGCCACCGGCTCCCTCGCGCTGCTCTCCGCCGCCGCCGTCTTCGCCCACCGCCGTTACCCGCGCGCGGTGGTCGCCGTCACGCTGCTCTGCACCATGGTGCTCACCTTCACCAGCCCCCGGCTCACCCCGATGCTGGCCACCCCGCTGCTGCTCGCGCTCTACTTCCTCGCCGTCCGCACCGACCGCGCCACCGCGCTGCGCGCCTCGATCATCACCGCCGTCCTGCTCACCGGGATCTCGCTGCTGTTCGGCCCGAGCGGCCCGATCGGCGAACGGATCAGCGTCCTCGCCTGGGCCCTGCTGCCCGGCGCCCTCGGCGACTCCATCCGCAACCGGCGCGCCCACCTCGCGGCCATCGAGGAACGCGCCGAACGCGCCGAGCGCACCCGCGAGGAGGAGGCCCGCCGACGGGTCGCCGACGAGCGGATCAGGATCGCCCGCGACCTCCACGACGTGGTCGCGCACCACATCGCCCTCGCCAACGCCCAGGCCGGCATCGCCGTCCACCTCATGGACAGCCACCCCGTCCAGGCCCGCGAGGTGCTCAGCCACATCACCGACGCCACCGGCTCGGCCCTCCAGGAACTGCGCGCCACCGTCGGCCTGCTGCGCCGCGCCGAGGAACCCGCCCCGCTCGAACCCACCCCCGGCCTCGACCGGCTGCCCGAGCTGATCAACACCTTCGAGCGGGCCGGCCTGCCGGTCCGGCTCACCGTCGAGGGCGAGGCCCGCCCGCTGTCGCCCGGCGTGGACCTCACCGCCTTCCGGATCGTCCAGGAGTCGCTGACCAACGTGGCCAAGCACGCCCACGGCGCCGACGCCGAGATCACCCTGGCCTACAGCGGCAGCCGGGTCGCGGTCAGCGTCGCCAACGGCCGCCCGACCGCGAGCGGTCGCCGCCGTGCCGTCCCCCTGCCCCAGCACCCGCCGAGCGAGGGCGGCTTCGGTCTGATCGGCATGCGCGAGCGGGCCGGCGCGGTCGGCGGCCGGCTCAGCGCCGACCGACGGCCCGACGGCGGCTTCCTGGTCACCGCCGAGCTCCCGCTGCGCACCGGCGTCCGCGACGACGGCCCCGAGGCCGTGGGTGCCCTCACCACCGCCGACGTCGCCCGGGCCGCCCGGCTCGCGCGCACCGCCCGTACCGATCGCCCGACACCAGCTGAAGGACAGGACGGCGCCGCCCGAGCGGACGGCGCGCTCCGAGAGGACAGGGACCACGCATGACCATCCGGGTACTGCTCGCCGACGACCAGGCCCTGCTGCGCGGTGCCTTCCGCCTGCTGATCGAGGCGGAGGAGGACATGGAGGTGGTCGGCGAGGCCGCCGACGGCCGGGAGGCCGTCGCGCTCGCCCGGGCCACCAAGCCCGACATCGTGCTGATGGACATCCGGATGCCCGGCACCGACGGCCTGGGCGCCACCGCCGAGATCTGCGGCGACGAGGAGCTGTCCGGCACCCGGGTGCTCATCCTCACCACCTTCGAGATAGACGAGTACGTGGCCCAGGCGCTGCGCGCGGGCGCCGGCGGTTTCCTCGGCAAGGGAGCCGACCCGAAGGAGCTGCTCGCCGCCGTCCGGACCGTCGCGGCGGGCGAGGCATTGCTCTCGCCCGCCGCCACCCGGGCCGTGATCGACCAGTTCCTCGCCCAGCCCGACCTGGCGTCCGCCACCCCCACGAGCGAGCGGCTGTCCGTCCTCACCGCCCGCGAGCGCGAGGTGATGTCGATGGCCGCCACCGGCCTCACCAACGAGGAGATCGCGGAGCGGATGTTCGTCAGCCCCTTCACCGTCCGCACCCACGTCCACCGGGCGATGTCCAAGCTGGACGCCCGCGACCGCGCCCAGCTCGTCGCCATCGCCTACCAGAGCGGCCTGGTTCCACCCGGCCGCCCGGCCTGAGCACGCCGCGGGCGCGATCGGGTCAGTCCCGGGCCCGCTCCGCGCCCGGGCGCGGCGGGCGGATCCGGGGGAGGCCGAAGGCGGACATCTCCTTCTCCTCGTAGGAGAGGAAGCCCAGCGAGCGGTAGAAGGCATGGTTCCGCACGCCCTCCGGGGTGGACTCGTGGTCGGTGGAGAGCAGGAAGAACCGGCAGTGCGCGTAGCGGTCCATCAGGTGCTCCATCAACGCGCGGCCCACGCCCTTGCGGTGGTGGCGCGGATGCACCAGCACGTCCTGGACGTAGCAGACCGCCTCGTCGTCGGAGATGGTGCGGGCCAGCCCGAGCAGTTCTCCCGACTCGTCGCGGGCGGTCACGACGAGGTGGGAGTTGGCCAGGCCGCGCATCAGCTTGTCGACGTCGCTGGTGTAGCCCTCCCACTCCACCGCGTCGTACAGCTTGAACACCTCGTCGCGGTCGAACTCCACCTCGCGGGCGATGATCACACGGCCTCCCCGATCACGCGGCTCTCCCCGGAACCGCCGTAACTGACGTGCTCGAACGGCCCATCCTTCACCGAACGGCCCGCTCCGCTCAAGGCGATCCGGACCACTGTTCGGAATCCGGCGGCGCCGGGACGCCTGCCGGCCCGCTCGCCCACTCGGCAGGCTGCCCGACCACTCAGGAGTACCCGGCCACCCGCCAGGACCGGGTGCGCGGCGCCGTCCTGGCCGCCAGCGATCGGCCGGTCCTGGGCCCGCGACCCGCGCGACCCGGAAGGACCGGTACCCCGACGACCGGTGACCGGTCGGTAGGGCCCCCGCAGCCGCGGTCAGGGCTTGCGGGCCACGGCGCCGTACATGCTGACGCGGTCGGCGCCGGGGGCGGGGTCGGTGTCGGGGCGCCAGAGGGGGACGGTGGTGACGCCGGGGTCGAGGAGGTCGAGGCCGTCGAAGAAGGCGCGGACCTCGTCGCGGGAGCGGCCGACGAGGGGCGCGGTGGCCTTGTCGTAGACGCCGGTGACCCGGTCGCGGATCTCGGCCGGGATGAAGTCGGCGGTGCCGTGCGAGAGGACCAGGTGACTGCCGGAGGGCAGGGTGTCCAGCAGGGTGGCGAGGGCCTGGTAGGGCTCGTCCTCATCCCGCAGGAAGTGGAGGACGGCGGCGAGGACGAGTCCGACCGGGCGGGAGAAGTCGAGCAGTTCCACCGCCCGGACGGCGTCCAGCAGGGCGGCGGGCTCGCGGAGGTCGGCCCGGATGACGGTGGTGCGGCCCGGGCCCGAGCCGGCCATCAGGGCGCGCGCGTGGCTGAGCACGATCGGGTCGTTGTCCACGTAGACGACCCGCGCGCCCGGTCTGGCCGCCTGGGCGATCTCGTGGGTGTTGCCGGCCGTCGGGATGCCGGTGCCGATGTCGAGGAACTGGTCGATGCCGAGGCCGGCGACGCACCGCACCGCGCGGGTGAGGAAGCCACGGTTGGCGCGGGCGGTGGAGCGGAACTCCGGGTTGGCGGCGAGCGCCTTCTCGGCGGCGGCGCGGTCGGCGGGGAAGTTGTCCTTCCCGCCCAGGTAGTAGTCGTACATCCGGGCCGGGTGCGGCACGTCGGGCCGCAGGTCCGCCGAGACCCCGGGTTCGCCGGACTCCCACATGTTCTCGTATCCCACCGCTGCCGTCTCCTCCGCCCGGACACCACCGACCGCTCCACTCGCGGCCTTGCTGGCGGACAGCCTAAAGCCCAGGTCACGGCCCTGGTGCCGGTTGGTCGGGTCACCCCCGTATGTCCCTTTCGTCGGGCCGGGACGGTGGTGGGCCCGCCGCGCGTTCCCGCCGCTCCCGGCGCAGGATGGGAGCGGGCAGTGGAACGCCGGGGACGGGAGGTCGGGTCATGGGAATTGCCATGGCGGACATCCGGGAGTGGCGCGGCCGCGCCGTGGTCGACGAGAAGGGCCGCCGCATCGGTTCGCTGGAGTCGGTCTACGTGGAGACGGCCAGCGACGAGCCGTTCTTCGCCACCGTCACGGTCGGTTTCGCGCGGCGACGCCGCCTGGTGTTCGTCCCGCTGAACGGGGCGGTGGCCGGACCGGACTACCTCCGGGTGGTGTACCCGCGCAACCAGGTCAAGCAGGCCCCGTCGATCGGTACCGACGACGTGCTGCCCGCCGAGGACGAGCCCGCCGTGTTCGCGCACTACGGGTTCCCGTACGCGACCGGCGCGGGCGGGGAGCGTCGCCTGGCCCGCCGCTGACCCGCGTCCGGCCGCCGCTGACCCGCGCCAGGGAGCAGCCGGGCCGGGCACGGCTCTCGCCACCCGGGAATGAATACCCCGCCGGGTACACTTGTCCATCGACAGTCGATGTGAAAGGCGGCCCGACATGCAGGTGGACGAGGAGGCGGTCGGCGCGGTCCTGAACCGGCTGCGCCGTGCGCAGGGCCAGTTGGCCGGAGTGATCGCGATGATCGAGGCGGGTCGGGACTGCAAGGACGTGGTCACCCAGCTCGCCGCCGTCTCGCGCGCCCTCGACCGGGCCGGGTTCAAGATCGTCGCGAGCGGCATGCGCCAGTGCATGGCCGCCGCCGACGAGGACGCCCCGCCGATGAGCGAGGCCGAGCTGGAGAAGCTCTTCCTGGCCCTGGCCTGATCGGGCGGCACTCCCCTCGGGATCGTGGTCCGACGGGGGCCGCGGCGGATTCCTCCGCTGCGGCCCCCGTCGCGTGCCCCCGTCGCGCGCCCGTGGAGGTTCCCGCGCAGGTGCCCGCGGAAGTTCCCGCACCGCCCGACGCTCCGTCATGCGCCGTTCACGCGTCGGCCGCCGGTCTTCGGGTGAATGAGGGCCGCCCGCAGTTGTACAGCCAACTGCGTGCGCTCTCCTTCTCCCAGCCTCCGTGACCAGCCGTACCCGGCACCGGCGCGCCGTCCCCCGGCGGCCCCGGGCCCGGGCGGCGGACAGGACAACCGTGGCCGCAGGCAGCGCCCTGACGCTCAGTTCCTCCCCCAACCCCACCGAAGGCGACCGGCTCACCTTCCACTGGACCACCGACGCCCCCGACGCCAAGAACTGGGTCGGCATCTACGACGGCGGCCGCCAGCCCGGCAACGGCGGCTCGCTGCTGTGGAAGTACACCCCGGGCACCTCGGGCGACGTCCAGCTCGACACCTCCGCGCTGACCGGCGGCCCGTACACCGCCTACCTGCTCGCCAAGGACGGCTACGGCATCCTCGCCCGGACCGAGCCGTTCAGCTTCCGTCCCAAGCCCGCCGTCGTTCGTCCGCACGCCGCCGTCGACGCGTTCACGGCCACGCCCGTCGCCCCGGGTGCCGCCGTGACGGTCAGGCTCGGCGGCCTCTGGTCCCGTCCGGCCGGCAACCCGGCCGGCTCCGCCACCTACCACAAGGTCGGCGGCCCGGCGTGGGCCTCGGTCGGCGCAGACGGCACGCTCACCGGCACCGCCCCCGCCACCCCCGGCAGGAACCCCGAGCCGGTGGTCGTCGGCGTCAAGGACAGTGCGGGCGCCACCGACACCGTCACCGTCCTCGTCCCGGTGGTGGACCCGGCCGCTCCGCTGCGCCTCAAGGCCGCCAGCTGGAACCTGCACGACGCGGGCTCGGCCCACACCGACGCGCTGGAGAAGCAGCTGAGGGTGGTCCTCGCCCAGGGCCTGGACGTGCTCGCCCTCCAGGAGACCGCGGGGGAGCGGGCCAAGACCCTGGCCGACGCCCTCGGCTGGTACGCCTACCAGAGCCCGGGCAGCGTCGGCATCCTCAGCCGCCACCCGCTCACCGACGTCACCCCGCCGACCGCGGAGCTGCCCGCCGCCGCGGCCACCGTGCGGCTCCCCGGCGGTCGCAGCATCCGCTTCTGGGCCGCGCACCTGGACGAGGCGGGCTACGGCCCGTACGCCGTCCAGGACGGCCGGACCGCCGCCGAGGTGGAGGCCGCCGAGAACGGCTCGCTGCGGCTGAAGCAGGCGAAGGCGCTGGCCGCCGCCGTCCGTTCGGACATCGCCCGCCGCACCCCGGTGGTGCTGGCCGGCGCGCTCTCCTCGCCCTCGCACCGGGACTGGACGGCCGCCACCGCCGCCGCCCACCAGGGGGTCGGCGCGCTCGCCTGGCCGGTCACCGTGGCGCTCCAGGCCGCCGGACTGACCGACACCTTCCGCGAGGAGAACCGCGACCCGGTCAAGGCCGCGGGCGCCACCTGGTCGCCCACCCGCAAGCGGCGCGGCGACCGCCCCGAGCCGCAGGACCGCATCGACTACGTCCAGTACGCGGGCCCGCTGAAGCTGGTCGAGGCGCACACCCTGGTCGCCGACTGGCCGCAGCCCGAGCCCGGCTCCGCCGCCAACGAGTGGCCCTCCGACACCGCCGCCGCGGTCGCCACCTTCCAGTTCTGAGCGCACCGGATCCCCAACCTCCAGCTCCGAGAGGCCAGTTCGTCATGTCCGAACTCTCCCGCCGCACCTTCGTCGGCGCCACCGCGGCCGCCGGCGCCACCGCCCTGACCGGCCTGACGGCCGCCCAGGCCGCCGCCGCCCCGGCCCCCGCCGCCGGTGCCAAGCCCGGCACCCCGCTCACCGGCACCATCAAGGACGTCAAGCACGTCGTCGTCCTGATGCAGGAGAACCGTTCCTTCGACCACTACTTCGGCACCCTGGCCGGCGTCCGCGGCTTCGGCGACAAGCAGGCGCTCCAGTTCCCGGACGGCACCGACGTCTTCCGCCAGCCCGACAGCCGGCGCAGCGACGGCGGCGTGATGCTGCCGTACCGCATGGACACCGCCAAGTACAACGCGCAGAACGCAGGCGGCCTCCCGCACGACTGGGCCACCGGCCACCAGGCCATCAACAACGGCGCGATGAACAAGTGGATCGCCGCCAAGGGCGAGCGCACCATGGGCTACTTCACCCGGGACGACATCCCCTACCAGTACGCCCTGGCCGACGCGTTCACCATCTGCGACGCCTACTTCACCTCGCTGGCCGGCCCGACCGACCCCAACCGGCTCTACCTGTGGACCGGCACCGCCGGCCCCGGCCGCGACGGCACCACCGGCCCGTGGATCGACAACACCCCGGTCACCGACAACCCCGTCGCCGACTGGACCACCTACGCCGAGCGCCTGGAGGCGGCCGGCGTCACCTGGCGCGTCTACCACAACCCCAGCAAGGACGACCGCACCGGCGACTACGACGACAACGCGCTCTCGTACTTCAAGCAGTTCCACAACTTCCCGCACGACGACCCGCGTTACATCAACGCGATGACCAAGTTCGACCCCACCGACTTCGACCGCCACTGCAAGGACGGCACCCTGCCGACCGTCTCCTGGCTGGTCGCGCCCTACCTGTTCTCCGAGCACCCGGAGGCCGGCCCGGCCTACGGGGCGCACTGGGTCGACCAGGCCCTGCAGTCGCTGATGTCCAATCCGGAGGTCTGGCGGCACACCGTCTTCCTGGTGATGTACGACGAGAACGACGGCTACTTCGACCACGTCGTCCCGCCCACCCCCGAGCCCGGCACCCCCGAGGAGTTCACCCAGGGACGGGCCATCGGCCTCGGCAACCGGGTGCCGCTCTGGGTCATCTCGCCGTGGTCGCGCGGCGGCTGGGTCAACTCCCAGGTCTTCGACCACACCTCGGTGCTGCGTTTCATGGAGCTGGTCACCGGGGTGGCCGAGCCCAACATCTCGGCCTGGCGCCGGGCTGTCTGCGGCGACCTCACCAGCTGCTTCGACTTCGCCGCCCCCGAGCACTCCATCCCGGCGCTGCCCGACACCAAGGCCCTGATGGCCAGGGCCGACGCGGGCACCCGGCTGCCCGGCGTCGCGCTGCCGCCGGTCGGTGCCCAGGCGATGCCGGTCCAGGAGCGCGGCGAGCGGCCGCACCGCCGGCTCCCGTACCAGCCATGGGCCGACGTCGAGGTGGACCGGAAGGCCGGCAAGGTCACCTGCACGATGAGCAACGACGGCTCGGTGGCCTTCCCGTACACCGTCTACCCGAACATCCTGCTCCCGTTCGCCGGCACCCCGTACACCGTCGCCCCCGGCGCCACCGCCCGGTACGTCTGGGACGCCGCCGCCACCAACGGTCGCTACGACTTCACCGTGCACGGCCCGGACGGCTTCGTCCGCCGGTTCGCCGGCACCGTGGTCCGCGACGGGCAGGACGGCCAGAACGACATCGGCGTGCCGATCGTCACCGCCGACCTGCACGGCAACGCGAAGCTCACCCTCCAGGTGGCCAACGACGGGATGACCGACGTGGCCTTCACCGCCGCGCCCAACGACTTCGCGGGCACCGCGCAGACCGTCTGGGTCAGGCCCGGCAAGCAGGCCAACCTGGCCTGGCCGCTGGACAAGCAGGGCCGCTACGACGTCGTCGTGACCGCCCACACCGGTCAGCGCTTCGTCCAGCGCTACGCGGGCCGGCTGCACTGACGCGACGCCGCCGGCACGGGGCCCGTCCTCGGACTCCCGACTGCGGGAGTCCGAGGACGGGCCCCGGGGCGCCGATCCGGTGATCCCCGGCCGTGGCTCGGCCGCCCCGTCGCAGCCCGCGGCTACCGTCGGGCGCATGCAGAAAATCACCACCTTCCTCTGGTTCGACGACCAGGCCGAAGAGGCCGCCGCCTTCTACACCACCCTGTTCCCGAACTCCCGGATCACCGGGACCACCCGCTACGGCGAGGCCGGCCCCGGCCCGGCCGGCTCGGTGATGACCGTCGAGTTCGAGCTCGCCGGCCGCGAGTACGTGGCGCTCAACGGCGGCCCCGAGTTCCACTTCACCGAGGCGGTCTCGCTCCAGGTGGAGTGCGACGACCAGCGGGAGGTCGACGAACTCTGGGCCAAGCTCAGCGCCGGCGGCCAGGAGGGCCCGTGCGGCTGGCTCAAGGACCGCTACGGCCTCTCCTGGCAGATCACCCCGCGGGTGCTGCTCGACCTGATCGCCGACGAGGACCGGGCCAGGGCGAGCCGCGTGATGAAGGCCATGCTGCGGATGCAGAAGATCGAGATCCAGCCGCTGCTCGCCGCGGCCGAGGGGTGAGGCCGTGACCGCCTTCGGCCACCGCGGCATCACCTACCTGCGGGCCACCCCCGAGCGGGTCTGGCACGCGCTCACCAACGCCGACGAGTCCGGTCTCTACTGGGGCCACCGCAACGTCTCCACCTGGCTGCCCGGGGCGCCCTGGGAGCACCAGCGGGCCGACGGCTCCGGCATCGCCGACGTCATCGGCACCGTCGAGGCGGTCGACCGTCCACACCGGCTGGTCACCACCTGGGCCGGGCCGCAGGAGCAGCGCGCCGGCTGGCCCTCCCGGGTCACCTTCGAGATCCAGGGCTGGCAGGACATCACCCGGCTCACCGTCACCCACGAGAACCTCGCCGACGAGGCCGCGCGGGCGGACGCCGAACAGGGCTGGTCGGCGGTGCTCGCCAACCTCAAGACCTACCTGGAGACCGGCCACCCGCTGCCGCAGCAGCCCTGGCTGATGCCCTGACCCCGGTGGCCCTTGACTCCGTGGCCCTTGACCCCGTGGCCCTGCCCCCCTGACCTCCTGACTTCCGAAGCCCCGGCAGCGGATTCGGAACGGCGCCCGGCCTACGCCGCCGGGCGCTCCGCCTTGACGGACGCCCGGTCGCCGCGGGCCCGCTCGCCGCGCACCAGGCGGCGCAGTCCGGCGTAGCGGGAGAAGCGCTCCCGGTTCGCCACCGAGGCCCGGTCCAGTTCCTCCATCAGCCGCCGACTGCGGTGCTCCAGGTCCAGCTCGTCCAGGATGCGGTCCACCTCGGCCAGTATCGAACCGTGCAGCTGCCAGGCCTCCGGGTGCTCCTGGACCCTGCGCAGCAGCACCTGGGCGACGTTCTCCCGGCAGGCCCAGGCCGCCGCCAGCTCGGAGGTCAGCCGTTCCTCCGCCTCCTCGGCGCTGCTGCTCACCTGGGTGGTCACCAGGACCGCGAAGCTCACCAGCGCGCCGCCGATGTGCTCCAGCAGCTCCTCCAGCCCCACCGCGACGTCCGGCGGGAAGAGCCGCTCGCCGGGCGCGCGCCGCTTGGCCAGGTCGGTCAGCGAGCGGGCCAGCACCCGGATCACGACGACGCAGATCTCCAGGGTGTCCAGCCCGGTGCGCAGCACCAGCCGGGACAGCAGCCCCTCGCTGATCCGCGGGTTGAACCGCAGGCTGTCCTCGGCCTGGCGCAGCGCCGCGTCCACGTCGGCGATCGCCTGGTCCAGCCGGCGGGCCTCGTGCAGCCGCTCGGCGGCCCGGGCCACCGGGGTGGGGCGGCCCAGCTCCTCGGAGATGTCGAGCAGCAGCTGGCGGGCGCGCCGGGCGAGGTCCTCGATCGACTCCCCGGCGGTGTCAACCCAGACCGGCGGCGCGAACAGCAGGTTGAACAGCAGGCCGACAGCGGCGCCGATGAGCGTCTCCAGCACCCGGTCCCAGGCCTGCGAGGCCAGCTTGGTCACGCCCAGGATCAGCATCGCGCTGATCGCGACCTCCTGGACGAACTCCTCGACCCGGACGAACCGGCCGACGACCAGCGAGGCCAGGATGATCAGCCCCAGGCTCCACCAGGAGAGCCCGACCACGGCGCTGAACCCGATCGCGATCAGCACTCCGACCACCACCGAGGTGACCCGGCGGATGCTGGTCTTGAGCGTCGAGTAGACGGTGACCTGGACGACCAGCAGCGCGGTCAGCGGTGCCGTCAGCGGGGCGGGCTCGCTGCTCAGCTGCGTCGCGACCGCATAGGCGATGGTGGCCGCGACGGTGGCCCGGACGGTCTGGACCACGAAGGGTTCTCGGGCGCTGCGGCGGACCAGGTCCGCGAGTGTCTCCGAAGGAAGGGCCATGTCGCCCTTCTTTCCCCGCAGCCACTGCTCACACCGCTCCCGGGGCCGTCCGGCCACCCGTACGACCGCATCGGGCCGGATCGGAACGGGCCGACGGGCCGACGGGCCCGTCGAGGCGTGTCGGCCGGGCCCGCCTCAGTTCTCGCGGTTGAAGCGCAGCTTCCAGGGTGCCAGCGCGGACTCGACCTGGACGCCCACGCTCATCTTCGAGGCGCCCTCGATCCGCTCCTCGAAGCGGATCGGCACCTCGCGGATCGTCATGCCCTGCTTGACGACCCGGTAGTTCATCTCGACCTGGAACGAGTAGCCGTTGCTCCGGACGGTCGGCAGGTCGATGGCGCGCAGGGTGTCGGCCCGCCAGGCCTTGAAGCCGGCGGTGGCGTCCTTCACGCCGAGGCTGAGGATCGCGTTGACGTAGAGGTTCGCCCAGGCGGAGAGCGCCTTGCGGTGCCAGGGCCACTCCTCGGCGGTCGAGCCGCCGTCGACGTAGCGGGAGCCCAGCACCACGGCGGTGTCGTCGGTGAGCAGCGCCTCGACCATCGCGGGTATCGCCGAGGCCGGGTGGGAGAGGTCGGCGTCCATCTGCACCACGACGTCGGCGCCCTCGTCCAGGGCCTTGGCCATGCCGGCCAGGTAGGCGCGGCCGAGGCCGTCCTTCTCGGTGCGGTGCAGCACGCCCACGGTGCCGCCGGAGTCCGCGGCGAGCTTGTCGGCGATCTCGCCGGTGCCGTCGGGGGAGTTGTCGTCGACCACCAGCAGGTGCAGGTTGGGCACCGGAAGCTCCGCGAGCAGGCCCGCGAGGACCGGGAGGTTCTCCCGCTCGTTGTACGTGGGGACGACCACAACGACCTTGGGGGAGGCCTCGACCATGTTCTGTTTCCCTCGTGCCTCGCCGGCGGCACGTTGCCACACCGGTCGGATTTCCTGATGACCTGCGCTGGTTGAACCGTGTGAGTGTACCGGCGGCGCGGTGCGTCCCTCACCCCGGCCGGGGGCGGAAGTCCGTTCGACCACGATGCGGTGCCGTGACGGGCCGCATCCGCCCCGCCGCTCATGGCCGGCTGAGCCGCGCCCGCTACGCCGTGCCGTAGACGCCGGCGAGGTTGTCCAGGGCCGGGCGGGTACGGCCGGCCGGGCCGGCGGCGAAGGCGCGCAGGACGTTCTCGGTGACCTGGCGGACCAGGTCCCCGGCGTGCGAGTCGATGCCGTGGTCGGCCTTACCGCCGCCGGGGCCGCGGGCCTCCAGCGCCTCGACCCAGCGCATCGTCCCGGTGGCGAACACCCCGGCTCCGCTCGGCACCGTGTAGTAGGCGGTGTCGGAGTGGGAGCGGCGGCCCTCGCAGACCACCGGGGAGTGGGCGATCACCTCGATCGGGCGCGGGGTGGGGAAGCCGGTGTCCACCCGGTCGTACTCCACCCCGACCAGGTGCGGGAAGGACGCCCCCGCTGCGACGCCCGTCCCCTCGAAGGCCCAGTGCCCGGGCGAGGTGACCACGTACGGGGCGTCCACCGGGTAGCCGTCGTAGATGACGCCGAGCATCGAGCTCTCCGGGTCGGCGCCCGGGCCGACCCGGAAGTCGGTGGTCGCCGGGGCACCCGACCGGTGGCCCGGGTCCTGTGCCCAGGCGTCCTTGTAGCAGACCACGGTGCGGTCCGGCCCGAGGTCGGTCGGCTCGAAGCGGACCCGACGGAAGCAGCAGTTGGCGCCCAGGATCACCAGGTTGGTCCCGGCGTCGCGGGCCGCGACCACGTTGGCCCGTTGCTCGGGCGACCAGTACTCGTCGTGGCCCAGCGACAGGACGGCGCTCGCCCCGGCCAGCAGGCCGGGCTCGCGGGCGACGTCGATGCCGGTGGTGTAGGCGAGCGGCAGGCCGAGCCGCTCGGCGAGGGCGACCAGCGGCGCCTCGTAGACCAGGAACAGCCCGGCGCCGTGGTCGTAGTCGTACGGCCGGTCGAAGACGACCTTCAGCGAGCGGGTGGCCAGGCCACCGGTCGGGCCGTTGTAGAGGCTGTAGCCACCCCACTCGTTGTAGGCCTGCCAGGTCGCCGGGGCGCTCATGACCACCGTCTTGCCGGCGGTGCTCGCCGAGCGGACGGTGAGCGGGACGTAGCGTCGGCCGGAGCCGTCCTCGGCGTCCAGGCGCAGCAGGTAGGCGCCCTCGGGCCAGCCGGTGGTGTCCACCGCGAGGGTGCGCTGCCAGCCGGTCAGCACGGTGCGGGTCGCCGGGTCCATGTGCGGGGCGGCCTGTTTGCCGCCGGGGACGTGCTCGCGGCGCCAGACCAACCTGGCGCGGGCACCGTCGTACCAGCCCATCCGGTAGGCGGAGACGGTGAAGGCGGCGGCCGGGGTGGAGACGTGCAGGCCCAAGGTCTCACCGGGCAGGATGCTGACCCGGTCGGCGAAGCCCTCGATGGCGCCGTCCGGGCCGGGGTCGGTGATCTCCCAGTCGGGGTTGCCGGGGAGGGAGCGCTCGCTCTTCGGACCGGTGTGCCCATCGGCGGCCGGACCGGCGGTGCCGGGGTCGCCGGGCGCGGAGCCGGTCGGCGCGGTGGGCGGGTGCGGGGCGGCGGCCGGGTGACCGGGGCTGCAGGAGGTGACGGCGGCCGCCATCAGGCCCAGGCCCAGAATCCTCCGCCGGCTCGGCTCCGCCACCGCGACCTCCCTGTTTCCCTGTTCCCGGGCGTTCCTGGGCCCGGTCCGTGTCCGTGGGCGCGTCGATCCGGCCGGTGACGCGCTGGAGTGCGCCGGCCCGGTGCGCCGGCCGCGCGGACATCCTCGCGTGTTTCACGAGGTCCGTGCAGGCTGCCGCGCCGCGGGCGCCGCCGGGTGCGGTCGGGTGCGGTCGGTGTGTGCGGCCGGTGTGTACGGCGGGGGACGGCCCGCCACCGGGGAGGGCCGTACGGGCGCACCCGGGCGTGTCGGCCCGCCGGGTTGCCCGGCCCCGGCGAGCCGGTCCCCTAGCCTGACCAGGCCCGCCGTCCGGCGGCCACAGGGGGGCCGGAGCGGTGCGCGCCCGGCCGAGTCGTGGACAGGGGTGCACGTGGTTTCGTCGGGGTCGGCCGAACCGGGGACGGGGCCGTCCTCCCGGCGCCAGCGGTTCCGGGCGTGGATGCTGGAAGGCCTGGCCGACATGGCCAAACAGCATCCCGGCCCGCACGCCCAACCGTCGCGGGAGAAGGGTCAGCGCTGGTGGAGGGTCATGTGCCTGACCGGCCTGGACTACTTCTCCACGCTCGGCTACCAGCCCGGCATCGCCGCGCTCGCGGCCGGCCTGGTGTCGCCGCTGGCGACCATCGTGCTGGTGGTGGTCACCCTGCTCGGTGCACTGCCCGTCTACCGGAGGGTCGCCCAGGAGAGCCCGCACGGCGAGGGCTCGATCGCCATGCTGGAACGGCTGCTGTCGTTCTGGCAGGGCAAGCTCTTCGTGCTCACCCTGCTGGGTTTCGCGGCCACCGACTTCATGATCACCATCACCCTGTCCGCCGCCGACGCCAGCGCGCACCTGGTCGAGAACCCGCACCTGCACAGCGCCCTGACCGGCAAGCAGATCACGCTGACCATGATCATGATCGCGTTGCTCGGCGCGGTCTTCCTCAAGGGCTTCAGCGAGGCGATCGGCCTGGCCGTGGTGCTGGTCGCGGTGTACCTCACGCTGAACGTGGTGGTGGTGGCCAACGGGCTGTGGCACGTGCTCAAGGCCCCGCACGTGTTCAGCGCCTGGACGGACGCGCTGGTCGTGGAGCACGGCAACGCGTTCGCGATGATCGGCGTCGCGCTCATCGTCTTCCCGAAGCTGGCGCTCGGCCTGTCCGGCTTCGAGACCGGCGTCGCCGTGATGCCGCACATCGAGGGCGACCCGGACGACACCGAGGAGAAGCCCACCGGCCGCATCCGCGGTGCCCGCAAACTGCTGACCACCGCCGCCGCGATCATGAGTGTGTTCCTGATCGCCACCAGCTTCATCACCACGCTGCTCATCCCGGCCGACCAGTTCAAGACCGGCGGCCAGGCCAACGGGCGGGCGCTCGCCTACCTCGCCCACGAGTACCTGGGCAGCACCTTCGGGAGCGTCTACGACCTCTCCACCATCGCCATCCTCTGGTTCGCCGGGGCCTCCGCGATGGCCGGTCTGCTCAACCTGATGCCGCGCTACCTGCCCCGCTACGGCATGGCCCCGCACTGGGCCCGTGCGGTGCGACCGACCGTCATCGTGCTCACCCTGATCGCCTTCCTGGTGACCTGGATCTTCGACGCCAACGTGGACGCTCAGGGCGGCGCGTACGCGACCGGCGTGCTGGTGCTGATCAGCTCCGCGGCCATCGCCGTCACCATCGCCGCCCACAGGGCCCGGCAGCGCCGCTGGCGGACCGGCTTCGCGGTGATCGCCGCGGTGTTCCTCTACACCACGGCGGTGAACATCGCCGAGCGGCCGGACGGCGTCAAGATCGGCGCCTGCTTCATCGCGGGCATCATGCTGGTCTCCTTCCTCTCCCGGCTCAAGCGCGCCTTCGAACTGCGCGTCACCGACGTGGTGCTGGACGACGTCGCCGAGCGGTTCGTCCGGGACTACACCCACCGCCCGCTGCGGCTGATCGCCAACGAGCCGAACAGCCGGGACCTCGCCGAGTACCGCGACAAGATCCACCAGATCCGGCGGGACAACGACATCCCGGCCGAGGACGACCTGGTCTTCGTCGAGGTCACCGTGCTCGACCCGTCCGACTTCGAGGCCGAACTGACCGTGCGCGGCGAGGTGCTGCACGACCGTTACCGAGTGCTGACGCTGGAGAGCTCCAGCGTGCCCAACGCACTGGCCGCCCTGCTGCTCCAGGTTCGCGACCTCACCGGGCAACAACCGCACATCTACTTCGAGTGGACCGAGGGCAACCCCTTCGCCCAGTTCCTGCGGTTCTTCCTGTTCGGACAGGGCGAGATCGCCCCCGTCACCCGTGAGGTACTGCGCGAAGCCGAACCGGACCGCTCACGCCGCCCGGCCGTGCACGTGGGCTGAACGGCGCGGCCGCGTCAGCCCGGCCGCCGCGTCAGCCCACGTCGTCCGGGAACGGCTCGTCCGGCCGGCGATCCGGCCCGGGGCGGGTCAGCGGTTCTGGTGGGACCTGCTCCACGCGGGGGAGACCAGGGCCACCAGGGCGACGGCGAAGGCGAGCTGCAGGATGTGGCGGATCCAGTCGATGCCCGAGGTGTGGCGGACGCCGATCCAGCCGGAGACGGCGTTGCCGAGCAGGGCCCCGGCGGCGCCGAGCAGCATGGTCAGCCACCAGGGAATCGACTGCGGTCCGCGCAGGATCAGCTTGGCGATCACGCCCAGAACGAAACCGATGAGCAGAATCCACAGGAGCTGGAACATCGCGGTCCACCTTCCGGGCGCTCCCCGGGCCGACGGCCCGGTGCACCGAATCGACGATGACGCGGTTCGTCCCATGATCACCCGGATCGCGCGGACGGGCACGTCGACAGGAGATCGCGCAGGTCAGCGGCGTGATGGTGGGGCCGGTCCCGGCGGCGAGGGGCGAGAACGCGCCGCAGGTCGGGCCGGAAAGTCACTGTCCGTCGGCGCGGCGGCACGGATAGGAATGGGCGGGACGCGGACGCGCCGCGTCACCGAGAGGAGCCGACCCCCGTGATACGCCTTCGCGCCGCCGCGCTGACCCTGGGCTGTACCGCCGCCGCACTGACCCTGACCATGGGCACCGCCCAGGCCGCGCCCGGTGACACCAGCACCATCTGCTCCTCCTCGCTGACGCCGGGCGGCTACGTGGACGTCCAGTGGTGGAACAGCGGCGGCTGCGGCTCCGGATTCAACCCGAACACCAAGAAGATCATGCAGCTCACCGGCTACCCGGTCGGCACCGTGGTCAACGCCTGCGCCTCCACCTGGCCGCCGGCCGGCTGGACGATCGTGAGCAGCTACTACAGCTCCGGCTGCAACTACTCCGCGGTGCCGAGCCTCGAGAAGAACTCCTGGCAGCTCAAGCGCGTCTCCTGACGCCGGCGCACGACCCGACGGCCGCCGGGGCCTCAGTCGCCCCGGACGGCCGCGACGGCCTCGCGGACCTCCGGGTGCGGATCGTCCGCCAAGCCGTCCAGCAGTTCGGCGACGCCCGGGGTGGACCAGCGGCTGACGGCCCAGACCAGGTCCTTCCGCACCGCCGGGTCCGGGTGGGCGGCCAGGCGGGCGAGGCGGTCCACCGGGCCGCGTCGGCGCAGGCCGAACCAGTGCAGCGCGGAGCGCAGCTCGGCAGGATCGCCCGGTTCGCCGGCTGCCGCGATCCGCGCGAGCAGCACGGGGACGGCCGGCGGCGGGCCGTCCAGCGGGTGCGGGTGGCGCTCGCGCAGCCGGCGGCTGCCGTACTCGCCGTAGATGCGGCATCCGAAACAGGTGCAGGGCCGGGTGCCGTGGGCGCCCGGGAGGTAGCGCCAGCCGGTGACCTGCGGCACGGCGCGGACCCGGTGCACCTCGCGGGCGCCGACCGCGCGCGGCAGGAACACCTCCCAGCCGCGCGGGTCGGGCAGTGCGCCGATCCGCCGGACCGCCTCGGCGGCCCGCAGCGGCTGCTGGGCGTCCCGGGCACGGTCGCGGTAGTGCCCGGTGAGGACCTCCTGCTCGTCGTCCAGCCGGAGGTGCACCGCGATCAGCGCTCCCTTGGGGCCGAACCGGGCCAGCTCGCGCAGCCACTGGTGGGTCAGCGTGTACGAGGGCAGCACGGGGAAGCAGTACACCCCGCGCACGCCGCCCTGGCCCCGGCTGTCGGCGCGGATTCCGGCGCGGCGGATGCGCGGCGCGTTCGCCGCGGCGGTCAGGTGCACGAACATCGCCACGGGGCGCGATCCTAGCGAGCGGCCGGGTGACGGTTCGAGCGGTTTTTCCGGGACGTGACCCGCCGGGCCGGCTCCGTGCGTCAGGCGGTTTCCGCACGGCGCTCGATCAGGGCGGCCAGTCCGTCCAGGATGCGCTCCAGGCCGAACTCCAGCGCCCGGTCGCGACCGCCCGGGTCGGCCATGGCGGCGGCGACGGCGGGGAAGCGGTCGGCGTGCTCCTGGACCACGGTGCCGAGGGCGGCGAGGAGTTCGGCCTCCGGATTGCCGTCCGGGCCGGCGGCGCGGGACTGCGCGGCGATCCCGCGCACGTGCCCGGTGAGCAGGACGGCGGCGTCCATCCGTTCGGGCCCGGTCAGCCCGTGGCCGTCGAGTGCCGCCACCACCTGCTCCAGCCAGGCGAGTTCCTTCGGGCCGAGCGCCCGCGCGCCGACGGTGGCGTCCAGCAGCCACGGGTGCCGGGCGAAGGATTCGGCCAGGCGGTGGGCCCAGACGGTGAGTTGCTCCCGCCAGCCGGCGCCCTCCGGCGCCGCCGGGGGCGCGTCGACGGCCGATTCGACCATCAGGGCGATCAGTTCGGCCTTGCCGGGGACATAGCGGTAGAGCGACATCTTGGTGAAGTCGAGCTGTCCGGCCACCTTCTGCATGGAGACCGCGCCGAGCCCCTCCGCGTCGGCGACCTCGACCCCGGCCGCGGCGATCCGCTCCAGGCTGAGGGCCGGCTTCGGCCCCCGGGTGGGCTTGGCCGGCGGCCCCCAGAGCAGCCGCACCGTGTCGTTCGCCGCCTCGGCCATCATCCGCTCCCGTCCCGGGGCCCCGTCCGGGTTCCGTCCCGGGCTGCCGGCTGTGTCTTCGCCCCGGCGTTTCCACCCGGGGGTTGCCCTCCCGATCCAACTGTGTCTACCGTACACAGCAACAAACAGTGTCCGCCAGACACAGTTTCCCGACCCTCGGACGGAGTGGTTTCCGTGAGCACCAAGGTCCTGATCTCGGGCGCGAGCGTCGCCGGCCCCGCGCTGGCCCACTGGCTGGGCCGGTACGGCTTCGAGGTGACCGTGGTCGAGCTGGCCCCCGCACTGCGCGACGGCGGTCAGGATGTCGACTTCCGCGGTCGCACCCACCTGACCGTGCTGGAGCGGATGGGCGTCCTGGAGGAACTGCGCGCGCTCGGCACCGGCGGCAGCCCGATGACCTTCGTGGGCCCGGACGGGCGCCGCCTGCTCCACCTGCCCGCCGAGTTCGCCGGTGGCGACCTGGAGGTCCCGCGCGGGGAGCTGGCCCAGCTGCTCCACCGGCACAGCAGCGTCCGCGCCGAGTACGTCTTCGGCGACTCGATCACGGCGCTGGAGGAGACCGCGAGCGGGGTCCGGGTCGCCTTCCGGCACGGGGCGCCGCGCGAGTTCGACCTGGTGATCGGTGCCGACGGACTGCACTCCAACGTCCGCCGGCTCGCCTTCGGCCCCGAGCGGCACTACGTCCGCCACCTCGGCTACTACGCGGCGACCTGGCAGCTGCCCAACGAGCTCGGACTGCCGGTCGGCGGGGTCGGCCTCAACGTCCCCGGCCGGCTGATGTCCGTCGGCTCCGCTCACCGGGACCCGACCCGGGCCGGTGCGTTCTGCCTCTTCGCCTCGCCCGAACTGCGCTACGACCGCCACGACCCGGCACAGCAGAAGGCGCTGATCCGGGCCGCCTTCGCGAGCCTCGGCTGGCGGGTGCCGCAGCTGCTGGAGAGCCTGGACGCCACTCCCGAGCTGTACTTCGACTCGATCAGCCGCGCCGACGTGCCCGCCTGGTCGACCGGCCGGATCGCCCTGATCGGCGACGCGGCCTGCGGCGCGACCATCGGCGGCATGGGCACCGGAACGGCGGTGGTGGCCGCGTACGTCCTGGCGGGCGAGCTGGCCCGGGCGCGCGGCGACCACCGGGCCGCCTTCGAGCGGTACGAGAAGCTGCTGCGCGGCTACGCGCAGGGCTGCCAGAAGGGCGGGGACCGGACCGGGCCGTTCCTCGCGCCGCGCACGGCCACGGGACTGCGGTTCCGCAACGCGCTGCTCAACCGGCGCTGGGCGCTGGACAAGATGCTGGAGCTGGGCAAGCAGGTCAGCAGCGTCGAACTGCCGGACTACGAGCGGGAGCCGTCCCGTCGGCCCTAGGCCGCGGGCTGAACGCGTGGGCTCGGCGCGGCGGGCCGAGCCGGGTGCCGTTGTCGAGCAGCGCCTCCACCCGGGTGCTCGCCCGGGCGGCTCGCTCGACGGCAGGGGTGCGATCCACCACGGGGTGGGGGGCGTGTTCGCAGGTCAGGGCCCAAGGTCCCACCCGTTCGGCCCCTTGGCCCCTGGCGATCGCGGCCGCCGCGAGCGATGCTGCCGGTACCGGCCGGTACGTGCCGGGTCGGACCAGCATCGTTGGACGAGGTGAACCGGCGTGCGGCATGCCACCGTCGAATCCGTGATGACCAGCCCCGTGGTCCTGGTCTCGCCCGAGACCGGATTCCGGGAGATCGTGGCGCTGCTGAGCGAGTACGACATCACCGGCGTGCCGGTGGTGGACCGGGAGGGGCGGCCGCTCGGCGTGGTCTCGGAGGCCGACCTGCTGCGCACCCTGGCCGCGCAGGAGGACTCGGCCAGCCTGCTGCCCGCGCCCGAGTCGGCGCAGGCGGGCCCGGACGGCGAGGTGACCGCGGCCGACCTGATGACGGCGCAGCCGGTCTGCACCATGCCCGACACCAGCGTGGTCGCGGCGGCCCGGCTGATGAGCCGGCACGGCCTGAAGCGGCTGCCGGTGCTGGACGAGGAGGGGCGGGTCGTCGGCGTGGTCAGCCGCGGTGACCTGCTGCGGGTGTTCCTGCGCGAGGACATGGTGATCCGGCGGGAGATCGTCGAGGAGGTGCTCGGCCGGATCGACGGGGTCAGTCCGGCGGAGGTCGGGGTGGAGGTCAACCAGGGGCGGGTGGTGCTCAGCGGCAGCGTGCCCGAGCCGCACCTGGTGCCGATCGTGCTCAACCTGTGCCGCTCGGTGGACGGGGTGGTCTCGGTGACCGACCGGCTCGGGGCCGGGGGAGCGGCGCCCGTCGGCTGACCGGCCGCGCCGTTCCCGAATCGCACGCCCGTCCAGGGTCGGACGATTCGCTTCGCATACTGCGGAGGGTATCGGGTAACTCACTCTGTGTGCCCGGCGGTGCGGACCGCCGGGACACCGGAGCTTCGGGGAGGCGGCCGTGGCGGTCGTGTTCGACGCGGACTTCACTTCGACCAGTCAGTGGATCGCCGGGCGCAGCAGCGCCTATCCCCGGATGGGGCCGACCAACCGGAGCGACCACAAACTCGACTACCTCAGCCGCGACTACTGCCCCGACGGGGTGTTCACCGCGACCAGGCGGCACAGCGGCGGGCTGTGGAACTGCAACCTGCTGACCACCGAGGGCAGTCCGGACGGCTTTCAGCTCCGTGCCGGGGACGTGCTGACGGCGAGCGTGACGCTGCCCGTCGAGCTGGGCGCGTGGCCGGCCATCTGGACCTGGCGGGACGGCGGCAACGAGGTGGACGTCTTCGAGTACCACCCGGACAACCCGGACCTGCTGGAGATCTCCAATCACGTCCGGGGCGGCTACCGGTACTGGCACGGCGCGAGCGCCGGTATCGGTCCGGGGGCGACCTTCGGCATGCGGGTGGTGCTCGGTGCGAACTCCGTGGACTGGTACGTGGAGGACGAGCTGGTCTACGCGGACCTGCACGGGGTCGGGTCCGAGTGGCACGCGTACCTGATCGTCAACATGTCGGTGGCGGACGGGACCTACCACGACCGGCCGCCGTACGGCGGGCCGGACCGGCTGAGCTGGGTGTGCCACGGCCTCCAGGTCGCGCGCTGAGCGTGCGGGCGGGCGCGCGGTCCTGCAGCGCGGGCGGCTACGGCTCGTGGGGCGCGAACGCGGCGGTGATCGGGCCGCGGGGGGCGTACCCGCCGCGTGGGTCGACCGGGGTGAGCAGGTCGTGGGGGGCACGGGGGCCGTGTGGCCGGTGCGGGCCGTGCGGGCCGTGTGAGTCGGAACGCTGGAACCAGACCGTCCGGCGGTGCGGGCCGATGTGGGCGGGGTCGGTCACATACAGGTCGTCGCGCGGGGCGCGCTCGTTGCCCGGGGCGAGCGCCGCGTCCACGGCGTGGTCGGCGATCGCGCGCAGCAGCGCGGTGGCGGTGGTCTCGGCGGCGGCCGGTGCGATGGCGAGGGCGGTGAGCTCGGTCCAGAGCGCGGTGGCGACGTAGCCGATCGGGGAGTGGCCGAGCGCCGGGTGCGGGCGCGGGTCCGGGTGTCGCCGCAGCACCCCGGCGGCGACGAGCTGCTCGGGGGAGCGGTCGTCCTCCGGCGGGTGGAAGGCCATGGGCGGCTGCTGAGCCGCGGGCCGCTGGGGATGGGGCGTGGACGGCCGGGGATGGGGTGTGGGCGGCGGGTGGTGGGTCACGAGCGGCACGCTACCCCGGTGGGCGCCGGGTCGGGCGCCGGATCGCTTTCTCAGGCTTCCCTCACGCCGCTTTCACCAGTGACGGGCGCAGGATGGTGGTAAGGCGCTGCTCGCCTCGGCGGGCCCCGACGGGGCCGGAGGAGGAGGTCCTGATGAGGTACTGGCACGGCCACGGCCACGTCGTGGGTGGCTGGGGCATGGGGATCATGGCGTTCGCGATGCTGCTGTTCCTGGTGATCCTCGTGCTCCTGGCGGTGGCCCTGTTCCGTTACATATCGCGCTCGCGGCAGCCGAACCCGCCCGGTCGGACGGCACCGGGCGCCGGGGGATCCGGGTCGGACGGCCCGAGGGGCTGGGGCCAGGCAGGGCAGGGGAGCCAGGGCGTGAGCCCGGAGCAGTTGCTCGCGGAGCGGTTCGCGCGGGGCGAGATCGATGCGGAGGAGTACCGGCACCGAGTGGACACGCTGCGTTCGGCGAACGGGCCGGGCGGCGGCGGTTGACCCCGGGGGCGACGGACCGGGCCCGCCGCGGTTCGCGCGCGGCGGGCCCGGTCCGCCGGTGGGGGATCCGGTGACCGGTCGGCGGGGCGGTTACTCGACGACCAGCTCCACCGGGACGTTTCCCCGGGTGGCGCGGGAGTACGGGCAGACCTCGTGCGCCTGCTTGACCAGTTGCTCGCCCGTCTCGCCCGCGAGGGACTCGGGCAGCTCGACGCGCAGCACGACGGCGAGGGCGAAGCCGGCCTCGTCCTTGCCGATGGACACCTCGGCGGTCACCGAGACCTCGCTGGTGTCCACCCGGGCCTGTCGGCCGACCAGGCCGAGGGCGCTGGCGAAGCAGGCGGCGTAGCCGGCGGCGAAGAGCTGCTCCGGGTTGGTGCCCTGGCCGCTGCCACCGAGCGCGGGCGGCATGGCCAGCGTCAGGTCCAGCTGCCCGTCGGAGCTGACGGCGCGGCCCTCCCGGCCGTTGGCGGTGGCGGCTGCGGTGTAGAGCGCGTCCATGGTGGCTTCCCTTCGGGTCCTGGGTGTTCCTGCGATCGGTTGTTCCGGCGGTTGCCGGCCCGATGCGCTTCGCGGCGGCCACTCGGGCGTCGCTGCGCTGCGACAAGTAGAGCACGCAATTCAATTGCGCACAACTCAATGGCGTGATGGTGATCGGTACCATGGGCCCATGACCACCCACCCCGACATGGCGGACGAGGAACTGCTCCGCCTCGACCAGCAGATCTGCTTCTCGCTCAACGCGGCCTCCCGCGCCTTCGGCGGCGTGTATCGGGTGTTGCTGCGGGACCTCGGGCTTACCTACCCGCAGTACCTGGTCATGCTGGTGCTGTGGGAGGAGGGCGGGTTGCCCGTCAAGCGGATCGGCGAGCGGCTGCGACTGGACTCCGGGACGCTCTCCCCGCTGCTCAAGCGCCTGGAGGCGGCCGGGCTGGTGAGCCGCGAGCGGAGTCCGGAGGACGAGCGCTCGGTCACCGTCCGCCTGACTCCCGAGGGGTCGGCGCTGCGTGAGCGGGCCGGGCAGGTCCCGCGCCGGCTGCTCGCGGCGACCGGCCTGCCGGTCGAGGACCTGGCCGCGCTACGCGGGCTGCTGGACCGGGTGACCGCCGCGCTGGACGCGGCGGAGGTGGAGTCGGCGCCGTAGCCGTACGGGCGTGGGGCCGCAGGGGTGCGGGGTGATTCCGAGGGGGGCGGGGCGGCTGTGCGAGGTGGGCCCGAGGGGGTGTGGGAGTGCCGGGGTGGCGCCATGGGGCTTGTCAAGCCACCCCTGTGTGCACTGTGATCTGGGTCACGTTGTGGATGCGCCGGCCGGGCTCGTGAGGGCGAAGCGGCAGGTCAGCAGTGCTGTTCATAAGTGAACGGAATCGTTCGGCAATTGTCCGCCCGATCCGGTCAACATCCCGGACATCCCGGACGGTTACACCACGAGCCCCCAAGGGGCCGTCGGCGTGCCACCAGGCGGGCCGGCCAGCTGACCGACGAAAGGGGGGCCCGCGTGACCACTCCCGGGCCGGGCGAGGAGCGGGGCCTGCGAGCCGACCCGCTCGGCGGCCTGCCGAACGACTTCGAGGCCTTCTTCACCCGAGAGAACTCCGGCTACCTCCGCTACGCCCAGCAGCGTCTGCGACACCGTGAGGACGCCCAGGACGCCGTCCAGAACGCGGGCACCACGCTCTACAAGAACTGGCGCCGGGCCCTGGCCAGTCCCGATCCGCAGGCCTTCGCCTTCAAGATCGTCAAGGATGCGGTGGTGGACGTGCTGCGCGAGCGCCGGCGCACCGAACGCAAGCGGCAGCGGGTGATCGCCCAGCGCCGTCCCGACACCAGCCAGGACGATCTGAACGAGCTCGCCGAGCTGGACGCCCTGGACTGGGCGATGGAGGAACTCGCGCGGGCCGCGCCGGTCCAGGCCGACGTGGTCCGGCTGCGCCAGGCGGGACTGTCGTACCACGACATCGGACGGTCCCTCGGCATCGCGCACACCACCGCCCGCACCTACTACAGTCTCGGGCGGCGCCACCTGGAGTACCTGCTGGAGCACCCAGACGACGGCGGGGCGCAGGCATGAGAGTCGTGGACCTGCTGCGCGCGCACGCCGTCGAGCTGGAGCGGGAGTTCGACGACCACGATCCGGTGGACTTCACGCGCCGCCTGGCGGAGCGGCTCGCCGCTGCCCGACGGCCCGCCCCGACGGTGCGCGAACGCCCCGCCCGGCCACCCGCCGGCGCCCGGCCGCCGCACGCTCCGGCCTCGGGGCCGAGCCCGGCAGCGGGGGCGGGCTCCGGGCTCGGCACGGGAGCGGGGGTGGGCGCCGGTTCCGGTCCGGGGTCGGGCGTCGGCCCGGGGGCGGTCCCGGGGCAGCCCCGGTGGGCCGGAGGGCGGGCGGAGCTGCGGCGCGACCTGCGGCACCTGTGCGTGGGGGTGGCGGGCGCGGCGGAGCCGGGGGAACTGGCCCTGGACCTCGAGCTCGCCGAGAAGACCGCCTTCCGCACCCTCGGCTGCCTGCTGTACGGCATGGGCCGCACGGCGGACGGCGTCTTCTGGTGGCGGATAGCCGCCCAGTACGGGGACCAGCTGGCCGTGCACTGCCTGGCGGTGCACTACACCGCCGAGGGGGAGCGGCGCGACGCGGCCCGCTGGGCCGCCCAGGCCCAGGACCTCAGCGCCCCGGGTCGGCTGCCGGAGCTGGCGCCCGACGTCCGGCCGGGTGGGGCGGCGGAGCTGGCGCGGGTGCTGGCGGAGCACTACGACGGCGAGATCCTGCTGACGGTGCGGGAGGCGGTGGCGGCGCGGCCGAGTGCGGACCCTGGGCGGTTGGGGGTCCGGGCGGTGCGGGGGCGGGGGGTGGTGCGGATTCGGTGACGGGGATGGGGGCGGTGACGGGGAGGCCGGGGGATGGGGGCGCCAGGCGGGGGCGCGGGCAGGGCGGCGGGGGTTGGATCGGGCCGGTCGGGGCCGGGGTGGGAGGGGCCTGGGTGGCTCGGGGAGTTCAGGTGAGCCCGGAGACGGCGGCACCCACGTACTCGGCGCCGAGCAGCAGTGGGACGGTGATCATGATTGCCGCGCTGTGCGTGGCCGTCCATGCCCGCCACTCGCCGAGGGTGTGCCGAGCGTGGTCGTCGCCCCGGAGGTGGACCACCAGTGGCAGCAGGGTTCCCAGCGAGCCGAGCAGCACCATCACGACGGCGGCCACCGCCTTCTCCCCGACGCCGGTCGCCGCGGCGGCGATGGAGGCGGCTCCGCCGACGGCTGGGACCAGGGTCTTCGGCTGGGCCACCACCAGGACCACGGCGAGGCCGGCGGACCGGGCGGCGGTCAGCCGGTCGATCGAGAGCAACCAGACCGGTGGTGCGGTGACCCGGCCGGGGCGCGGCCGTTCGCGCCACTGCCGGGCGGCCAACAGGAGGAGGACGACGCCGAGGGTGAGCTTCAGCCAGGACGGCCAGGTCGGCGTGGTGCGGTCGGGGCTCAGCACGGTGCCCGCCGTCACGATGGCCGCCACCAGCGTGGCCAATCCGAGCAGCCAGCCGGCCGTGAAGGCGATCCCGTTGGCCCGGCGGCGCGGTGAGGCGAGGACCAGGAGGAGGGCGATCAGCGGCAGCGGGCTGAGTGCGACCGCCACCGCGGAGGCCAGCATCGGGCCGATTGCCTCACCCATCCCCTGCCTCACCCATCCCCGAACCTGCCTTCCCGTCGCCGGGCGCCATCCGCCATTCAGCTACCTGCGGGTGGGTGCCGCACGGCCGGCGCCGCCGTTCGGGTGAGGGCGGGCGCGGGGGGCGGGGGCAGGAGGAGACGGGGTAGGGGGAGTCGGGGCGGGCGGAGAGCGGCGCAGGGCCGTCGCACCGCTGGGGTGCGACGGCCCTGCGCGGGCGCGAGGCGCGTCAGTCGGTGCCGGACTCGATCGCCGCGTGGTCGAGGGCGGTGGAGCCCCCCTCGTCACCGGTGCCGGCGGCGATGGGAGCCGCGCCGCCGGGGGCGAGCTCGCCGATCAGGCCGCTCCACGGCGCCAGCTGTCCGTGCACCGCGTACTGCTCCAGCTTGCTGCGCGAGTCGGCGATGTCGAGGTTGCGCATGGTCAGCTGGCCGATGCGGTCGTCCGGGACGAACGCGGCGTCGACGCTGCGCTCCATCGACAGCTTCTCGGGGTGGTAGCTGAAGTTGGGACCCTGGGTGTCGATGACCGAGTAGTCCTGGCCGCGCCGCAGCCGCAGGGTGACGCTGCCGGTGACCGGGTGGCCGATCCAGCGCTGCATGCTGTCCCGGAGCATCAGCGACTGCGGGTCGAACCAGCGGCCCTCGTAGAGCAGCCGGCCGAGCCGCCGGCCCTGGGTGTGGTACGTGGCGAGTGTGTCCTCGTTGTGGATGGCGTTGAGCAGCCGCTCGTAGGCGATGTGCAGCAGCGCCATGCCGGGGGCCTCGTAGATGCCGCGGCTCTTGGCCTCGATGATGCGGTTCTCGATCTGGTCCGACATGCCCAGACCGTGGCGGCCACCGATGGTGTTGGCCTCGTGGACGAGGTCGACGGCACTGGCGAACTCCTGGCCGTTGATCCGGACCGGGCGGCCGAACTCGAACTCGACGGTGACGTCCTCGGTCTGGATCTCGACCGCCGGGTCCCAGAAGGCCACGCCCATGATCGGGCTGACGATCTCCAGGGAGGCGTCCAGGTACTCCAGCCGCTTGGCCTCGTGGGTGGCGCCCCAGATGTTGGCGTCGGTGGAGTAGGCCTTCTCGGCGGAGTCCCGGTAGGGCAGGTCCCGCTCGGCGAGCCACTCGGACATCTCCTTGCGGCCGCCGAGCTGGTCGACGAACGCCTGGTCCAGCCACGGCTTGTAGATCCGCAGGTTGGGGTTGGCGAGCAGGCCGTAGCGGTAGAACCGCTCGATGTCGTTGCCCTTGTAGGTGGAGCCGTCGCCCCAGATGGAAACGCCGTCCTCCTGCATGGCGCGCACCAGCAGAGTGCCGGTCACTGCGCGGCCGAGCGGGGTGGTGTTGAAGTACGTCTGCCCGGCGGAGCGGATGTGGAAGGCGCCGCAGGCGAGGGCGGCCAGGCCCTCCTCGACCAGCGCGGCCCGGCAGTCGACCAGCCGGGCCTGCTCGGCGCCGTACGCGCGGCCCCGGGCCGGCACGTCGGCGAGGTTCGGCTCGTCGTACTGGCCGATGTCGGCCGTGTAGGCGTAGGGGAGGGCACCGTGCTCGCGCATCCACGCGACGGCGACGGAGGTGTCCAACCCACCGGAGAATGCGATGCCGATCCGTTCACCGACCGGCAGCTTGCTCAAGACCTTCGACATGGATGCACCCTTGACCCGCGCGGAGCGGGCCCCTGATCTAGCGATGTGTAACGGGATTCGGCGTAATCGATCCGATGCCCGAACTCTGGCATAGATTTGCAGAGTAATGCAAGAGCATACGAAAGTCCGGATGGCAAAGGGGGCCTGCCGGGGCGTCGCGCGCCTTCGGTGATTCGGCCAACTCGTCTGGACAGTCGGATGGTTGGGTAGGTCAGGAGGCCCGGGCGGGCGCCCTGGTGCGCAGCCAGGCGGTACGGGAGGCGAGGGCGCCAAGCCCGAGGGCAGCCAGATGGCCGGCGTCGGCCAGCTGCTGGTCCAGCGCCCAAGCGGTGGCCAGGGCCAGGGCGAGCGCCGACAGGCCGTAGCGGCGTAGCGGGTGCGGGCCGAGGGCGAGGAGGCAGGCGCCGGTGGCGACCAGGCCGTAGCTGATGCCCACGTCCCGTGCGTGGGAGAGCGCGCCCGGGATGCGGGCGGTCACCATCACCCACATGGCGCCCTCGGTGAGCAGCGTGGCGCCCAGGTGCCCGAAGACGAAGACCGCGCCGGCCCGGGCCGGACCCCAGCGCCACTCGGCCAGGCCCAGGACGACGGCGACCGCCGCGATGCCCGCCCAGGCCGGAACCCCGTCGACCACCAGGCCGCTGGTGAACAGCGTCCACCACTTGCCCACCGAGACATGTTGCCAGGCACGTTGTGACTCCACTGGCTACTGAACGCGATGATGGCAGGTCAGAGCGCATGGTCGGACGGGTCCTCAGGGCTGGCGACGTCACGCACGAGCTGAAGGGCATCCGCGAGGGCGGCGCGGAGCCTCTCCACCTCAAGCACGAGTCGCGGCCGACTGGTGGTCATCAGGTCGAGTTCGCGGGCGCGGTCGAGGTCGGCGGCGGCCATGCGGTAGCGGGCGGCGTGCTCGGGCGCGAGGTGGTGGGGCGTGTCGCTGTTCATCGTCTCACTGGGATCTGGCGCTGCTGGGACGGCGGGCGGCAGGGCAAAGCTGTCGCGTATGCCGGCAGGGGTGATCCAGCGAACTAAGCGAGCGGGGCTGGGGGCGAGGGTGGGCATGGTGCACTCCGAGGTGAGTCCCCCCAGCGGAATTGGGCGAATCATACCGAACGCGTGTTCGCATGAAATGTCCCTAGCTGGGGGCAGACATTTGATCATGAAATGGTGAGCGTCGAGGGGTGCTTCCCCCTCCACCGCCTGACCAGGCGTATCTCGATCAGCAGAGGCGTGCGACCGGCCACCGGATCCGCCGGGCGCGTCGTCTTCAGCGCCTGACACAGGAGGATTTGGCAGAGCTGTCGGGGCTGCACCGCAAGACGATCTCCAAGATCGAGCTTGGAGACGCCATGCTCACGCATGACCACCTGGCCCAGGTCGCGTACGGGCTCAGGCTGCCGCTCTGGCGACTGTTCTGGGACGAGTAGGCCGGCCGCGCTGGGGGGCGGCCGGCCAGAGTGGGCTCCTATCCGTTGTAGTTGCGCGGCTTGGTGCCGGTCGGTGGCTGGCCCGGGCAGTCGTCGTGCTCGACCAGCTCCCGCCTCTCATCGACCGTGCAGATCAGGCGTCCAAGGACGTACCCGTTGCAACGCGGGCAGTGGCCCCTAGTGGCCGGTCTTGCGGCCCGCTTCCCGTCGACGGCGCTCACCGGCTCGCCTCCAGGCACTCGGGGTGAGCCATGGCGGGCCAGCTGTACTGAGGACTCCCAGGCGGTGCGTCGGTGTAGGCGGTGCCGACGTTGACCAGACGCGTCCCGCAGCACCTCTTGCCGATGATGCAGGTCCTGCCACGTAGCTGGTCGCCGTCGACCCGGAGCTGCCGGACAGCCCCGTTGAACGGCCTGAACTCCACCGTAATCCTCGTGGGGGGTTGCTCACTCACTGGTCCTCCGGGGAAGTGCAGTCGGGGTGTGCCACCACAGCCCAACCGAGCGGGGCTGAGGTCTCGCCGGTCGGCGTGTAGACGTGGCCAGCCGGGACCAGCTCGCCGCCCTCGCGGCCACAGCAGATACAGGCCTTGGCCTGGAGCTGGGCCCGGGTCGGCGGCTGCTGATGCGTGGTCACGGGCACAGCATCGGCTGCTGCTTGGACTGTCACTAGGGCCATGGTGAGTACCCACCGTGGAGCCACCGTGGCAGATACCCTCATGCCACCACCGACCCCGGGAGGACCCGATGCCCGCACCGGAACCGCTCCCCACGCACCTGCTCGCAGACCCGACATTCGCGGCAGCCTGCGCTGGCCGTCAGATCGGCCTGGTGTTCCAGGTGGCTGCCAGACGTGCAGGTATGGGCCCGGCCCAAATCGCCCGCCGCACCGGCCTCTCGACCAGCCGTGTCAGCGAGATCATGGCCGGCGGCCGGACCGTGGAGAGCATGGCCGTCGTCGAGCGAATCGCCGACGGCCTACGGATCCCCGGGCGCATGCTCGGCCTCGCTGACCGGCCGTGGGAGTCGGTGGCCGAGCCCACCGCCTACCGGCCCGCGGCCGTCCCCGAGACCTGGGAAGTCCTCGACATGCTGTCCCGCTCCACCGCATCCGACGCTGCCCTGACCCACCTGGAAGCGGCCGTCGCCGACACCGCGTTCCGCTACCCGTCAACCCCGCCCGCCGAGTCCGTGCCCACCCTCCAACGGCAGCTGGTCGGCGTGCACGAGATGCTCGCCCGCCCGCAGTCTCTCGCTGCCCGGCGCCGCGGCGTACGGATACTGGCCGCCGTCTCCGGCCTGCTCGGCCTCGCCCACCACGACCTCGGCGACCGCAACCGCAGCGACTCGCACTTCCACCTCGGGGCCGTCGCAGCCAGCGAGGGAGAGGCAGACGACCTCACCGCGTGGCTCCTCACCATGCAGAGCATCGTCGAGTACACCGCTGGTCGCCGCGACGTCGCCACCGCTCTCCTCCGACAGGCCGCCGCGCATGCTGAGACTGCAGCGCCCCGACGCCGTGCCTGGGTCAATGCCAACCTCGCCCGCGCGCTTGCCGCAGGCGGCGACCGGACTGCGGCACTGGCCGCGCTTGACCAGGCCGCCCACCACCTTGACCTCGCGGAGGATGGACCGATCGGCGGCCTGGACTTCTTCACGACCCCGCGCCTCGACGGCCTCGCCGGCGAGACGTACGCCCACCTTGGCGAGCACGATGCAGCCAGTCGTCTCCTGGAGACTGCCATCGGGCGCAGGGCATCCGCCGACATCAAGGGGAGGGCCGTTCTTACCCTCGACCTCGCGGAGGTGCGGCTTGCTCAGGGCAATGTCGATGCTGCATGCGCTACCGCGCACTCGGCCCTCGACCTGGTCGAGGCCTCCATCATCCAGCCGATCGTTCTACGTGCCCGCGCGCTCCAAGCATCCCTTGCGCCGTGGTCGGCTGAGAGGCCCGTGCGGGAGCTCGCCACGCGCGTGAGAGAGTCGGGAGCGCAACTCGTACGTGCGTGATGAGGAGGCGGCCCATGGAGTGGGAGACGTTCGGACGCCGAAAGGTCTACGGCAGCCCGTGGGTTGAGGTCTGGCTGGACGACGTCGAGGTGCCAGGTGTCGGCCGGATCGACCACCACGTCGTCCGCTACCCCAAGGGATCGACCACTGCTGTCGTCACCAACGAGGCTGGCGAGTTCCTCCTCCTCTACCGGCACCGGTTCATCACCGGCCGCTGGGGCTGGGAGGTGCCGGCCGGATGGGCCGAGCCCGGCGAGGATCCAGCCGCGGCGGTCGCCCGCGAGGTCGAGGAGGAGACCGGGTGGCGCCCGGGCCACGTTAAGTTGCTGACCGAGTACGACGCCATGGCCGGCATCAGCGACGCGCATTTCCGCGCCTACCACGTCACTGGCTGCACCCAGGTCGGCGAGCCGGAGGACGCGTCCGAAGCGGCGCGAATCGAGTGGGTGCCGGAGGCCGAGGTGGTCAAGCTGCTGACAAGCGGCGCGGTCTCGGACGGCCCGTCGCACGCCGCGCTCTCCTACTACCTGGGCCCGCACCGGCTCGCTGGATGCCCCTGACCTGCACTGTCCGATGCCGGTCGTACGATGTCCGCATGGCCGACCTCGAACTCCCCGATGACCTGCTGCCCCTCCACGTCGCCGCCCTGAGCGCCGACCGGGCCATGACCGCAGCCCGGAAGGCCGGCGGGGACGTCGAGGCAGCACGCGAGGAATACCTGGCCGCCGCCATGACTCTGCAGGCCCACCCCTTCTGGGAGGAGCGGCGCCAGGCAGGCCAGCACCAGGCCTTCTGGCAGGCCTCGCTCGACGCGGCCAAGAAGGCGCTCGACGGCGCGCAGGCCTGAACCATTTGGTCACGGGTCGGCCAACCCGGCCAAACCCGGCGCCCCCGGCCGATACGGTCCCCTCACCACGAACCAGCGTCCCAGAGGGAACCATGCGCACCCGTACCACCGTCGCGGCCGTTGTCGCGCTGCTCGCCATCGGCTCGACCGCCTGCTCCAGCTCGACCAGTAGCTCAAAGGGGGCGGCGCCGAGCAGCGCGGCCACGGCCCCGCAGACCTCGGCAGCGGCCGCACCTGCTGCGACCCAGGCGCAGGCCGAGGCCGGGGCGGCGGCGCCCGCGCCTGCCGGGGCGAAGCCCAGCGGGCCGCCGCCCAAGCCGGATGCCGCGACCACCGCGGCCTACATCGCCGCGCTGACGGCCATCGATCCGGAGATCGTCAGCGACAAGGCAGACCGGGCGGTGTCACGCGGCCGCGACCAGTGCACGTCCGTTGCCGAGTGGCCGACCGACCAGGCAAAGCTGGTCGACCTCGCCAACAAGAGGTTCACCTCGGCAAAGCACCCGGACGGGTTCGGGCCGGAGAAGGCAGCGAAGATCCTTGAGGTCGTCCGCAAGCACATCTGCCCGACGTACTGACCGGGACGCACGACGCGCCCCCGCCCGGCCGAAGCCGAGCGGGGGCGTAAGTGGTTCAGCGGGAGAGGAGCGGGGCGACACCGGCGATCAGGCCCGCGATGCCGGTCAGAGCCCCAACCGCGGGCAGTGGCCAACGGCTGGCCTCCAACCGGCGGAGCCGGGACTCGTGGTCGGCGAGTCTGGTGTCCACGTCCCGATCAGCGGCGCCGAGTGCGTCCAGCTTGGCCTCCAGCCTGATCAGGCTATTGCCCACCCGCCGGACCTCCTCGTACATCTGCGTAGCGGTGATCACGATCCCGGCGTCCGGGGGCGGGCTGGTCACTCGCGGCTCGCCGGGTCGGTGCGGGCGGGCAGCAGCGCGGCCGTGTCGGCGCGGCCGAGGAAGGAGCCGAGCGCTCCCTTGACCACAGTGAGGCCGGCCGGGACGGCGGCGACCGCAGCGGACTGCAGGCTGGACAGGCCGGTGATCCCGCCGACGAGGAGCAGGCCGATAGCCGCCTCCAGGTACGTGGCGGCGGTGCGCTCGGCGAGGTCGATGACGAGTCTGGGCATGCGCATGGTGGTGTCCGATCTGGGTGTGGGGATGGGTCAGGAGAAGAGGAGGCGCCAGGTCAGCGGCCCCGGGTAGCCGTCGGCGTCGCCAGCGAGCTCGGGCTGGGAGCGCTGGTAGGCCTGGACGGCCCGCCGGTCGGCGTCGCTCCACTGCGGGCCGGGGCCGACCCGGTACGAGCCGCCGAAGCCCTTGCGGACCAGCTGCTCGCCGAGCTGCCGGACGTAGTCGTTGGTCTGGCCCGGGCCGAAGTACTGCCGGCCGGGGAAGTCCGGCGCGCCGCCGGGGAGGTAGCCGAGCAGCTGCCTCAGCGAGGCCTCACCCGGGACGCCGTCCGCCGCCTGCCCGGAGTAGCCGAGGCTCCGCTGGTAGCCCGCGTAGTTCTCGGTGTCGGCGTCGGTCCAGTTCGGGCCGGGGCCCTCCTGGTAGTGGTCGCCGTAGCCGGCCGCGACCAGCGCGCGACCGACCTCGGTCACCTGGTCGCCCTGGGCGCCGTAGCCGTACGCCAGGCCGCCGATGTTGACCTGGTAGCGGGCCGGAGTCGGGTCCGACGCAGGGGCGGACTCGGCCGGCGCCTGCGGGGTGCCGACACGGGCGGCCGGGACGCCACCGAGCGCCGGGTCCGCGCTGATCGTGCCCTCGGGATAGTCCGGCACGCCGTACCCGTACGGGCTGCCCGGGCCGCGGCGCGGGCGCTGACGGGTGTACACCCCATCCCCCTGAGGCGAGCCGGAGGTGTTCGTGTTGCCCTCGACGGTGTATATCCACTGGCCGTCGTAGCCGGTGACCACGCCAACGTGGTCCTGCCCGCGGCTGCCCATGTAGAACGGGCCGCCGAGGACCGGCCACTCGGTGAAACGGCCGTTGTCCTTCCACCACTGCACGGCGTTCCAGCACGACGCGGTGATCGGCCACCGGTCGGCCATGCCCGCGGTCTGGGTGGCGCCCCAGGCGGTGAACGTCGCACACCAGGCCTCGCCCTGGGACCACTCCAGAGTCGGGACGGCGGGGCTGAACTTCTGGATGTTGTTCCACGTACCGTCGGCGTCGCGGCCCTCGTGGTAGCCCTTCTGGCTGGTGAGCAGGGCAACGAACTCGTCACGCATAGCGGATGCCTCCTGGGCATGAAAAAGCCCCGGCCGGAACGGCTCGGGGGTGAGATGTGATGGCGGTGTGTCAGGTGGTGCCGGTACCGTCAAGGGACCGCAAACAGGCCAGGGGGTAGGGACGTTGAGACGGCAGACGTGGGCGATCATCGGCAGCGTGGCGGTGATCGCAGGTGGAAGCGTGACCGCGGCCGCACTCACCAGCGGAAACGACAAACCGGCGCCCGCACAGCAGGTGGCCGCCGAGGTCAGCCCGACACCGACCACACCGCCCAGCCCGACGGCAACAGCCACAGCATGGGGCGGCCTGACGGGCACCTCGCCGACTGCCTGGCCCAGCGAACTGCAACCCCCGCCCGGCACCGCAACCCCACACGTGGCCAACCCGGCCGCACCCGCCACGAAGCCGGGCCAGAAGAAGGAGACCCCCATGCAGCAGCCGATCGCCCCTGCAGCACCGGCCGACACCCAGCCGCCCGCGCAGCCCTCGGCCGGAGTCGGCCAGAACCCCGGCGGAACCGGAACCGTCGACAACGGCGCGCCGCCGTCGAAGGCGCCGGCGCCCTCGGGCCTGCCGACCGGCGACCCCTTCCAGCAGCACCCCTAGCTGCCGATACCGAACGTATTCAACCCCTTCACACCCACAGTGCCGCCACCACCGGTAACCCGGGCCTGCCACACCAGGTCCTGGTAGCCCAGGTGCGCACCCGTGATCGGTCCATAGACGGAGTCGGCCCAGTAGGTGCCAGCTGGCAGGGTCGCCTGTCCGATGACCGATCCGGCCCCGTCAAGGAGCCGGACTTCACCAGACGTGCTGGCGTCCGAGCAGCGCGCCAGGTAGTAGGCATGCACGCGGGGGCTTTGCTTCCGCCAGTGCATCGTCATGCACGTGGCCCAGCTGGAAGACGAGGTAGTCCACTGCGGCACCTCGGTGTACCCGTACCAGCCACTCCCCCCGAAAACCGGCGCTGCCAGACCGCCGAGGGTGTCTTCGGCCAGGAGCGTTTGTCTCCGAGCATCGCGGATGACGATGCACTGCGGATCGGCAGCGCTCGCGGTCTGGTTGGCGATCTCGATGGCGATCGTGCCGTCCTGCCGGTACGCAAGCAGGCCGCGCTGCGGGGTGCCGTCGGGGTTGGGCGGGGAAACCCCGCCGACGTAGAACTGCGGGTCGCCATGCTGGTTGTTGACCTTGAATGTGCCACCCTCGCCCACCACCACGGACCCGGCAAGGATTTGGTTCATGGCGGGTCGCATCTGGGACCTGCCCGACAGCTGGCGGACCTGGTCCTCCAGCGCACGGATTCGGTCGAGGATGTCCAACGGCAGATCAGGCATCAGGTGGCCTCCAGGTAGAGCTCGGTGGATTCCGACCGGCCGCGTTCCTCCGGCGAGACCTTGAGGCCGACGACCCGGTACCGCGCTCTCAGCCCGTCGTAGTACCAGACATCGTCGATCCTGATCCGCGTGTACGAGCCGAGTTGGGGCTGGTCAATCCCGCCGCTGGTGTACGCGACGGACGGGATGAGCGAGGGTCGGCGGGCGGCGTCGAGGTCGGCCCGGGCGTGCTGGTCGAGTACGTCCTGGCTGATCACGGTTGAGTAGTCGCTGGTGCCGTCCAGCCTCGGCCAGCCGGCCGCGATGTCGGCGGGCGTAGTCAGCGGGGCGGACATGAGCGGCGTCGACTCCGCGGCCAGGTTGGAGTTGACCGTTGCGCCCCTGCTCTGCCAGGCGTTGGCCTGCCGAGTGGCGTCCTCGGGCAGCGAGTAGGTGGTGATTGGGCCCGGGCCGGACAGCACGAGGTCGCCACTGCCGACACTGAGCCGCGGGTATCCCAGGCGCAGGGCCCGGTGCCGGGCGCCGTCGTCCGACCGGTAACACTGGATGATCCACTCGAAGCCGCCCTGGACGGCAGCCAGTTGGTCGATCAGGCCGCCGATCCACGGCAAGTCGTAGCGGGAGTACACCCGGTCGCGCAGGACGCCGCTGGTCTGGCTGTAGTCGATCTCGATGCCCAGGTTCCCGCCGGGTGCGGACTGGGCGTAGGCAACCAGGGTACGGGCGATGTCGAGTTGGTCGACGTTGGTCGAGGTCAGGGTGTCAGTCAGCATCCGGTGCGAGCGGAGGACTGACTCCAGGCCGGCGGCCTGGATGGCGCACGTCCAGACGCCGCGCGCGTCCCGTGATGGCGTGCGGGTCCACAGGATGCCGCCCCACACAATCGTCCCGGCGAACGCGTCCCAGCGCTCCAGGTAGAGCATGGTCCGCCCGGGCAGCACGGAGGTGCGGACCCGCCGGGCTATGTCGCTGTTCGAGAGGTCGATCGTTGCGCTGAGCGTGCCGGTTTTGCCGATGTAGTTGTCGTAGGACACGTCACGGGCCGGGATGCGGTCGAGGAGCCTGTCCGTACGCAGGTCGCAGACCAGCAGCTCGTAGGTGGCCATCAGGCGACCCTGTGCAGCCGTAGCCAGGATCCCGCGTAGACGCTGGTTGGGGTGGGGTTGGAGGAGTTTTGGGCGAACTGGAGTTGCAGGGTGCCAGTCGCGCCGGCGGTGATGTACCCGCGGACGGCGGCGTTCACCAAGCCGCCGGCACCATACGTGCCAGCCGTGGTCGTGGCCGCAATCGCGACCGTGTTGGGGCTGTACGTCAAGGTGCCGCCCGTACCGGGTGCGTTGATCGACCACGTCCCCGTGGAACCGGCCGGCACGGACCAGCCGATTTTGAGATCGCCGGCATTGAACTGCCCGTCGTAGATGATCCAGCCGTCGATCTCGTAGGTGGCGCCCGCAACGACCGGCAGGGCCAGGTCAGTGGCGGGGACCAGCGTGGTCGAGGAGGTCACAGGCTGGGTGGCACTGGTCTTGCGGGCGTGGAGGACCTGGCCCACGCCGGTCACGGACAGGTTGCCGTTGACCTGCGCGGTGGCCGTCGCGGAGCGGGTGATCGTTACGTCGCCGAGGCCGAGCAGGCCGGCGTTGCCGAGACGGACCGCGGCCTCCCACACACTGCCCGAGTAACGCTCCAGGATGCCGGCCACACCGCCCGCGTCGCGCCACTGCCCAGCGTAGGCGCCGGCTGCGGGGCCGGGCGTGATCCCGCCCACCGGCACGGTGTAGACCCGCTGGTCGGTCAGCGCAGTGCCCCAGTTGATCGGGGACCCGGACGACGCACCGGCCGGAACGGTGATGTCCCACAGCCTCAGGTAGGCCGTGCCGGACGCCGGGGCAGTCGGTGCGGAGCCCGACCCGGCGGTGCCCTGCTGGTAGACGATCTGGGCCTGCCGGGAGCCGGACGAGTCGTAGTCGGTGTCCTGGACGACCAGCCACACCGTGTCGATCCTCGCGAGGCTGGCGTGCCCGGCGGCAACGGTGATGCTGGTCGCGGTGTCCACCACGGCCGGGTAGGCACCCTGGGCGGACGTGCCCTGCACCACGGCCCGGCCAGGCGCGACGGAGCCGGTCATGCCGGAGCCGGTCAGCAGTAGCGGAGTACCGCCCGGGATCACCCCGGAGCGCACGGTGAGCGAGCCGGTCGGGGTCATCAGGGTCGTGGCAAGGCGGATCATCACGCGGGTCAGGCCCGTCAGCGCGTTCCACGCGGCGTACACGGCCATCGGACCTCCTACAGGTAGGCGGAGCGCCACCGGACGGTGGCCTGCGCGGCAGGGTCGGTGGAGCCGGGATCGGCCCGGAACGAAACGGTGTTCGTGCCCGGCGGCAACGTGAACAGGCCCTCGGGCGCGGAGCGGTTGGTGGCGGTGTAGAGGCGGTCCTGGCCGCCGAGGGTGACAGTCCCGGCCCAGGTGTCGACGACGAGGGTGTCGGCCGCGCCGAGGGTGATGTCGTACTCGAGGCGGAGCGCGCCCATGGTGATGGTCGGTGTGGTGACCGGGCCGCGGATCTCGATGACAGGGTGAGCGTCGGTGGTGCCGGAGTTGGTGGCGATGAGGTCACCGGTGGATCCGGGAGTACCGAAGCTGAGACCGACCTCGGTCGGGCTGCCGAAGCTGAGACCGACCTCGGTCGGGGTGCCGAAGCTGAGGCCGGTCTCAGCGATCGGCAGAACGGCCGAGGCTGTGGACTCGGCAACGACGTAGCGGCGCGGGTCGCTGGCCTCCCACAGCAGGCTCACGGAGGGGGTACCGGTGACGCCGTCAGTGTCGGTGGACATGACGCGGCGGGTGATCCGGGCCCAGGCCAACAGCGGCTGCCCGGCCAGGCTGATGACCAGCGGCTGCTCGTCCTGGCGGACGGTTGTCGCCGCCAGTAGAGCAGCCCTGACGGCGGGCCACTCGTTGGAATCGGCGGTGACTCGGATCGTGCAGGTGATCGCCCGGGACTGCGCAAGGAGCCGTCCGGGCCGGGAGCCGATCTGCTGGGCTCGCGGTGTAGAGCCAGAGTCCAGGCTGGGCAGGTCTTCCCAGCCCGGGACCTCGGCGACGGCGTAGACGGTGCCGTCCCCGAGGAGGAGGCCGGCCCACTCGATCTGCAGGTCGGCGGTAATGAGCTCACCGGCCACGGGTCACCCCCTCCCCTTGGATAGGAGCATGAGGTCCATGGCGGTCTGCCTTGCGCCGCCGTTCGGGCTCTCGTAGTACTGCTCGATGTTCAGCACAGGCGTGGCCGATGCCTGCTCGGCCCAACTCCCACCGCCTGCCGGGCCCATGGGGGCCGGGGCCGGGTAGGACCAGGCCGGGACTGTTAGGTCCGGTGGCTGGACGAGGCCGGCCATGGTGCGGTCCAGTGACGTCCGTCCGTCCTCGATGCCGGCCTCGATACCAGCGGGGATCCACCGGCCGATCTGGTCGCGCATCACCTTCGAGGGCGAGGCGATCCCGAGCGCCTTGGCGATCGGGCCCGGGATCATGTTCGTCGCGAAGCTGATCAGCTGTCCCTTGAGCCAGCTGCCCATGCTGCTGATGCCGCGCCACAGGCCTCGGACGACGTCACCACCAGCGCTGACCAGCAGATTCCCAAGGTCGCCGATCCCGTCGCGGATCCACCCAGGGACACCGCGGATCCAGTTGATCGTGGCGTTCCAGCCGGACACCGCGCCGTCGTAGACGGTGCTCCAGATTCGGGAGAGCACGCCGGCCAGGCCCCAGCCGGTGAAGAAGTTGACGATTGCACGGCCGGCGTTGACTGCAGCGTTGGAGACCCAGTTCCAGGCCTCTACCGTGGCGTTGCGCACCGTGTCCCAGTTCGCGACGACCAGCGCGACCAAGGCAACCACGGCGGCGATCACCCAGCCGAGAGGGCCCATCGCCAGCACCCAGGCGGCAGCCATGCGCGCTGCCTGGAGCAAGGATTGAGCGCCCATCATGACCCAGCCGGCCACGATCTCGACCACGGCGGCGGCCTGGAGGGCCATGCCCCAGACGATCCGGGCACCGATCGTGATCCACGCGGCGGCCTGCTGGGCACCGCTGGCGATGGCGGCGGCCCCCGAGGTGACCCACGCCCACACCTGCTGGGCGCCCGAAGCTACGGCGGAGGCGCCGGCAGCGATCCACCCGCCCACGGTCTGATAGGACGCGACGACGCTCATCGCGGAGTTCGTGACGGCGGCGCCGCCCGAGGTGACCCAGGCGGCGACCTGCTGGGCGGCTGAGATCGTCGCGGCGATCCCGGCCTCCGCATAACCAACGGCGGTCGTGATGAGGACGGGCAGCAGCAGCGCCGTGATGACGCCGGCCACAATCGCGACGGCGGTCTTGTTGTCGGCGAGCCAGCGCGCGGTGTCGGCGAGTGCGGGTACGACGGTTCCGGCGAGAACCCCGGCGGCCGTGGCAGCCACTGGTACGAGGTGTTCGCCGAGCCACTTCGCCGCGTCGATCACGGGCGGGACAACGTCGTCCCGCAAGAAACGGCCGAGCTTGGTCACCGCGGGGACGAGGTCGGCCCGCAGTACCTCGCCGGCCTTGGAAGCCACCGGGCCGAACCGGTCGGCCAGTTCACTGCCGACCTTGGAGAGAGCGGGCAGGACTGTGTTGGCGGCCTCGCGGCCGAACCCGGCGATGGCCGGCACCGCAGTACCGGTGATCCAGCCGGAGGCCGCGCCGAAGGCGGGCCCGAGCCGGTCGGCCACGGTGGAGCCGATGCGCTCCAGGACCGGCAGGACCTGGCCGCCGGCAAAGTTGACCAGCCCCTGCTCCAGGGACCGCTTGAACGCCTCGACCTTGGTGGCTGCGTTGTCGCGCAGGGCGTTGCCCGCGGCGTCCGCAGCGCCGGCGACCTCGCCAAGGCTGCTGGCCGCAGTCTTGACGTCAAGGCTGAAGAGGGCGGCGCCCAAGTCCTCGCCGGGGCCGCCGAACAGGTTCTGGATGGCCTGGGCCCGCTCCACTGACGGGGGCATTGCCCGCAGGGCGTCGAGGACGGTACCGAGGGCCGCACTGGCGCGCGGGCCGCCGGCGGCGACGTCGTCGGTGAGCTTCTTGGCGTTGAGCCCGGCGTCCTTGAACGCCTGGTCGATGGCGGCGCCGCCGCCGGTGACCTTGAGGCTGAACTCCTTGAGGGCGTCGGCAACGTTGTCGGTGGAGCGGGCGCCGCCTTCCAGGCCCTGCCGCAGCAGGCCCATGGCGGTGGAGCCGTCCAGGCCGATGGTCTTGAAGACCGGGCTGTACTCGCCGAACGTCTCCAGGACGTCCTGGCCTCGGGCATCGGTGCCGCGCAGGCCCGCGGCGACCAGGTCGAGGCCCTGCTGGGCGTCCTTGGCCATGCCGTTGCGGATCAGCTGGCCGACAGCGGTCGCGGTCTCGCCGAGGTCGACGTCGAAGGTGTTGGAGAGGTCAAGGACTTTGGTCGAGATCTGCTTGATCTGGGCCTCGGTGGCGCCCGGGGGCAGCAGCCCGGCGGACATGACCGAGCGGATGGCTTCGGTGCCCTGCTGGAAGTTCTCGGCCATGGTGCCGGCGAACAGCTGGCCGGCGACCTTGCCGTACTTGGCGGCCTCAGGCCCGGTGGCGCCGAGCTGGGCCTGGAGCTTGCCGGTGATCTGCTCCTGCTCCATGGCGCCGCCGATGCCCTTGGCGAGCAGGGCGCCGACACCGGCCGCGCCAGCGGCGATGACGACGGCGGAGCCCTTCAGCAGCTTCTTGGCGAAGCCACCGCCGGCCTCGTCGCCAGCGTCTGCAACGGGTCCGGTGATCTGCTCACGGATCGCGGAGCCGATGCCGCGTACGGAGGGGACGATTTGGAGGCTGGCATAGCCAACAGTGGGCAACCGGATCACCCCCTCCGGTGCTGCTGTGTCAGGTCAGGTGGCCTGCCTCGACGGCAGCCCGGTGCGCTCGGGAGCGTTCGCGGGCGGCGGCCAGCGCGGCAGCGCGTTCGGCCGGGTCGCGGCGGGCGCCGGGTCGGGGGTAGGGCTTGGGACGGGGCGCGTGCCGATCGCCACCCCGCTGCCAGTTCGCGCTGGCCAGCACGTCCCAGATGTCCGCGAGCAGGTACTCGCCCCGAGACCAGGCGGGACGGCCGGTCAAAGCCGCCGCCAGCCGCGAGGTGGGAGGCAGGCCGCGCACCAGTGCGACCAGCTCCATCCAGGTCAGGCGGCCGGTACCGAGGTCGGCCAGGCGCACGCCGTACTCGGCGCGCAGGTCGGCCGTGATGGCCTCTCCGTGCTCTCTTAGGAGTCGGTAGAGGCCAGCGATTCCCCCTCGGCCGCCCCGCAGTGCTTCTGGTAGGCCTTGAACAGGGACAGCATGCGGTAGCCGGGCATGGGCCGCTTCTGGAACTCTTCCCACTGCTGGCCGAGGGCTTCGCGGAACACGGCGCGCATCGCCATGTTGTCGCCCTGCTCGGCGGCGGCCAGCAGGGGCCAGATGTTCAGACTGTCCATGTGGGCAAACGTCCACCGGGTGCCGTCGGCGTCTCGGACGACGAAGGGCCGCAGTTCGGCGCCGGCCTTCACGGCGCCAAGGTCAAAGTCGTAGGGGCGCCCGTCGTCGTGGCGGCGGGGGCGGCGGGTGTTGGACATGCGCGGTGGTCCTCTCCGGGTGCGCGGTGGTCGTGGTGGTGGCCGGGGCGGGCGGACCGCGCCGCTCGCCCGCCCCGGGTCTCAGGGTCAGGACACGGTGACCGCGCAGCTCGCGGTCAGGCCCTGGTAGGTGGCAGTGATCGTGGCTGCCCCGGCCGCGATGCCGGTGGCGTAGCCGTAGGAGACGGTGGCCTTCGCCGAGGCGCTGGTCGTCCATGCGCACTGCGGGTCGAAGGTGACGTCGCGGGTGCTGGCGTCCGCGAGGGTGGCGGTGGCGGTCAGGGCGCCGATCGCGCCCACGGCGAGGGTCTTGGTGGCCGGGGCGACGGCCAGGCCCGTGACGGCCTGGCTGTTCTGCACGTCGAAGAGGACGCCGCTGCTGTCGGGGTAGATGACGCACGCGAACGTGCTCTTCATCAGGTCCGTTTCGTTCTCGTCCCGGTCACCGTCGAGCGTGATGATCGCGTAGTTGCGGGTGATGACGCGGCGGGTGATGCCGGTCGCGGCGTCCCGCGTCTCGAAGGCGATCTTGGTGGGCTTGGGCTTGGGAACGACGATCTGGGTGCTGGTCGACCCGGGCCACAGCAGGCCGCGGGTGGTCGCGTTGTCCTCCAACGCGGAGAAGGACTTGCTGAGCTTGAAGTTCTTGCGCGAGCTGCGGACGAGGATGCCGCCCCAGGCGTAGTAGTCGGAGGTGTCCTCGTCCCTGCTCTCGGGCATGCCGTCGTCGCCGTCGAGCAGGCCGACCATGGTCCAGCCGGCGCCGAACGGGGTGTTGGCGTCGGTGGGGTTGGGGGTGGTGAGGCTGGCGGCGACCCAGACATCGGCGTCCGTCCACAGCCTCGCGTTGGTGGTGGTTCCGGACATGCCGGTCCTCCAGGTGGTGATGGTGTCAGGTCAGGGGGGTGGGCGCGATGTTGGCCGTGAGGGTGAGGGTGGCCAGCGGGACGCGCGAGTCCGGGTCGATGCCGGGTACGGGCCCGGTGCCCGGGCGGGTGGAGCGGATGATCGGGCCGCCGACGGTGTGCAGCAGCGCAGCGCACAGCTGCGCGAGGTCGTGGGCCTGGTCCTCGTCCGCGTGCCAGACGCTGATCCGCAACAGCACCACAGCATTCAGGCGGGACGGTGCCGGGGTGGCACCGTCGAGCCCCACGAGGACGAACGGCAGCCGCGGGTCCTCCGGGCTACGGGCATCCGGCACGTTGGTGCCGACCGTGGCACCGGCCGCGTACGGCTCGGCCCGGGCGGCGAGCGCGGCCCGCAGGATCCGGCAGGCCTCCGCCGCGGCATCCGGGAACAGGACAACGGCCTTCACCGGCCACCCCGTTCCTTCACGTCCGCACCGATCCCGGCCGCGGCACGAGTGAGAACGCCGTCCCGGGCCTGCCAGGCCATCGCGCGGCGGTCGGCGACCGTGACACGGGCGGCCTGTCGGTCCGTGGTGTACGGGTGCACCTCGACCGTCTCGGGTGCTTTGACGGCGCCACGCACGCGGTCAGCGATCTGGCCGGCAGCCTCGTCCACCATCTGCCGGACCTCGGGACTCTCCAGCACCTCACGGACGCCAGCGGCGTCCAGCTGGAACTCGACGCGCTGGGGCATGGGTGCCTCCTGTCAGCCGGTCGAGCGACTCATCTGCCACTCGACGTGGTGAACAGCTCCGGTGATCGGGTCCGGCCAGCGGCCGACCTCGCCCTGCACCTCGCAGGTGAGGCCGTCGTACTCGATCCGGTCGCCGGAACGGACGTCCGGGGCGGTGCCGGGCGCAGACAGAACTCGCCAGCCGGTCAGAACGGCCGTGCGCTCCGTCGTGGCAGTCTCGTTCTGGTAGATGGGCTGAACGGACAGCTGGCCGACGGCGAGACGGGTGACGGCGGCCGGCGACCAGTCCGGAACGGCGTTGCCGCTGCGGTCGGTCCGCGTGCCCGCCCGGACCCGTACGACGCTCTGGTCCCAGATCACGCCTCGTCACCCCGACGCAGACGGTGGGCGTCCACAGCCGCCGACCACTGCGAGGTGACCCCGACGGCGGCCTGCGCGCCAAACGTCACGGACTCCGAGCCCGCCGTGTAGGCCTGAATGCCGGGTTGGACCCGGTACAGAGTGCGGGCCTGGTCGATGACGGCCTCCTGAATGTCCTCGGGCACGATCGCGTCCCCGTGGTCCCAGACGACGGTGACCGACCGCAGCAGATCGGGCCAGGTACAGCCGCCGAGGCGGCGCAGGTAGCCGTCAGCCGACCACCGGTAGTCGGTTCCCTCCGTGAGGAGCGCGCCGTTCACGGTGACGCTGGTGACGGCCGTGACCGGCGCGGCGGGCAGCAGCAGGCTGGTACGGCCGTTGCCGTCCAGGACGGTGACGTCCCCGGTGACTCGGGTCACCGGGTGTCGGACGGCCCCGCGGAAGCGCCGGCTCGCCGCGGTGAGCGCCGCGACGAGCTTCGGGTCGTCAGCCGGGACACCGAGCCATACGGCGAGCTCGGCGGGGTCGGCCAGCAGGTCAGTTGCCACCGCCGCCACCGGCCTCCGCCCGTGCGGGGCGCCCGCGGGAGGCCCTGGAGGCGCTGCGGGTCTTGTGTTCCGCCAGGCCGTCGTCACCAACCGTCGACCCGGAGCCTTCCACGAGGACGGCGCCCAAGGCCTGGGCGTCATCCTCGGTGAGCTGGAGTTCGGCCTCGTGGCCGTTGACCCGCAGCCTGTACCGCCTCAGCGGTCCTTTCATGACGGGGCGCCTCCTCCTTGACGTTCCGACCGCCGAATCACGCCATTAGCCCGGCGGCCTTCAGCGCGGCGATGATCTCGTTGGTCTTGTCCGCGAGGTCCCGGAAGTTGTTGTTCAGGGTCGTCTGGCTGAAGGCGGCTCCGACGTCGGCCACCGTGCCGTCGGACGTGCCGACGGAGGCGGTCAGTGCGGCCACTGTGGCGGCCTGCTTGCCCTCGCGGACCTTGCCCTTGGCGCTGTTCGCGTATCCCACGACAGCCCCCTTACCAAGCGGCCAGCGGGATCTTGACGAACGCGTTGGGCTGGATGATCCCGAACGCGCACCTCATCTCCGCCAAGACCGCGACCATGTTCCGGACGAAGAAGTCCGAGTGCGAGTCGGTCATGGTGATGGAGGCCTGCTCGCGGTCCCACAGGATCGCCTTGCGCCAGTCACCGACGTAGGCGGTGCCAGCCGGAACGGCCTCGGACTCGACGATGGGCAGGTTCCACAGCGGGATGTTGCCGCCGCTACTGCCGGACGGGCCGCCGAAGTAGAAGCGGGCCTCGTTGTCGGTGAGCAGGTCCAGGCCCTCGACGTCGGCCGGGTTCATGACGTAGGCGTTCGCCATGGACCGGCCCACGGTCTTGACCAGCGTCTTGCCCCGCCGCAGGCGGGTCAGGTTGGTCTCCGTGGTGAAGGCCGGCGCCTGGACTCCGGAGGTGTTGGCGAGACCGGTGAAGTTCTCACCGGTGCCGTCGCCCGCGATCATCTGGTCTTCGAGCTCCTCCTCCAGCCCGTAGCGGAGGTAGCTGTCGATGATCGTCAGGATCTGTGCGGCATCGGACAGCGCGCGCTTGGTCAGCGGCAGCCAGTGAGCGATCGTGCGGACCGGCGTGGTGACCTTGGCCCACGTCATACCCGACTCCGGCTTGGTGCCGGAGGTGCCGGTCGTGGCGGTGGCCTCGGCGACGGGCGCGGCAGCGTTGGTCGCGGCGGTCATGCGCACGAACTCGATGGTGTCGCTGGCGGTCGTGCCGGGGGTGACAACGTCCCGCAGGACGAGTGGGCGCTGGAAGGCGTCGGCGCCCACCAGCAGGCCCCGCCGGTCGTCCATGACAAGGGCGCCGGCGGAGGTGTCGGATGCGCCGGTGAGCAGGGACTTGAAGCCGACCGGCATCGACTGGACGCGGGCCTTCTCCCCGAAGTGGCCGTTGGGCGCACCTGCCATGAGCGCCGCGTACTCGGCGGAGGTCGTGAAGTGCTGGCCGATGCTCTTGCGGCCGTCGGGCACGATCAGGCCGGTCGGGGTGCGGGTGGTGCCGTCCTTGGCGTTGAGGCCGATGCCGTCACCGAGGTCCGTGATGGCCTGCCGCACGGCGCCGTCGGCCTTGGCCTGCTCCAGGCGGGCCTTGAGGCCGTTGGCCTTGGCCATGGCCTCGGTGATGGCGCCGCGCTCGGTGTCGGTGAAGTCGCGGTTCTCCTCGTCGGCCTTCGCGGCGATCGCGCGGGCCTCGGAGAGGTGGTGCTTGAGCTCGTCCGTGAGCTCCTTGATCTTGTCCATGCGGTTCCTCAGTCCGTGAGCGTGAAGACCTCAAGCGCGAGTGCGTTGAGGTCGGTGCGCAGGCGGAGCGAGGCGACGTCGTCCTTGGCGGCCCGCTGGGGGGCTTCGCGGAGGTTCGGCGTGGTCTGCTCGGTGCTGCTGGCGGTGAGGCCGTACTTGGCGGCCATCAGGTTGGCGAACCGGTCGAACAGTTCGTCGGTGTCGGGCCCCGGGGTCTTGGCGGGCGCCTCGGCGACGGCCGACCCGGCGGACTCGGTAGTCTTCTCGGGTGCGGCAGCGGCGATGACCTCGCCGAGCGCCTGGTGGGCCTGAAGTTCCACCCTGCGGTTGGACAGCCCGATACTGGGACGGATGGTCCCGGAGGAAGCAGTCCAGGTAGTGAGTGGCAAGAGCAACATGAGCAA
>NZ_JBIWNZ010000007.1:148472-357078 GCF_044767505.1 Kitasatospora sp. NPDC101235 | reverse complement strand
AAGTTGCGCTCGCGTCACACAGTACGGTCTACCGGATCAGGAACTGTCGCGAGGGCGAATCCCACAGATTGATCACAACCCGATACGCACCCTAGCTGCGACCGGCAGGGTTCACCGGGTTGCCCGATCGGGCGGCGAGGGCAGGCCGGCCCCCGTCGAAGGCCTTTCTCGCTGCGGATGCGTGCGCACTCCCTGCACTGAGCGGCGGGGACGTCGGGATGGCGGGCGTTGGCGTCGCGCCACACCGGGCAGGAGTGCGGTTCGAGTGCGGCCGGGGTGCTCGCGGCTCCCTTGCGGCGGCGGTTGACGCCCCACAGTGTGTCGTCACCGACCGAGTAGCAGCCGCGGGACGTGTGCTTCCAGGCCCCCCTTCGGCTTCGCCGTTCAATGCAGCGACCACATGGGGTGGGGCTGCCCACGGGGTTCACCTCGCATGGTGGGTGCCGGTCGACCGCGGGATGCACGGGAGCGCCTTCACCCGCCCGGCCACCCACAACAGGGCTTTCACAGTGCGGCGTTGACGACGGCATCCAGGCGGCCTGGAAGCCTCTTCATTACCCTAGGGGGGTATGGTATGTTCAGAAGCGAAGCAGCCGCCCGGACAGTCCGGCCGGCGCCGGACACCCACGACAGGAGCACACCCATGAGCGAGACCACCGTCACCGTCGAGTCCGCCGCCACCGAGGCCTCCTCCTGCTGCGGCTCGTGCGGCACCAACACCGGCGCGACCCCCGCCGCCGAGTCCGCCCTGACCTCGGCCTTCCAGGTGAAGGGCATGACCTGCGGCCACTGCGTCACCTCGGTGACCGCCGAGCTGAAGAAGCTCGACGGCGTCACCGACGTCGCCGTGGACCTCGCCACCGGCAAGGTCACCGTCGGCAGCACCCGGCCGCTCGCCGACTCCGACGTGGCCGCCGCCATCGACGAGGCCGGCTACGAGCTGGTCGGCCGCGCCGACGGCTGACCACCGACGTGGGGGGGGGGGGGGGGGGGGGGCCCCCCCCCCCCCCCCCCCCCCCCCCCCCCCCCCCCCCCCCCCCCCCCCCCCCCCCCCCCCCCCCCCCCCCCCCCACCCCCCCCTGCCGCACCCCCGGTAGAGTGTGAGCACGCCTCACCGCACAGGAACCGGAGACGGCCATGGCCAGCTACAGCTCCCACAAGGACGACTTCCTCAAGCGGCTCCGCCGCATCGAGGGCCAGATCCGTGGCCTCCAGCGCATGGTCGAACAGGACACCTACTGCATCGACGTCCTGACCCAGGTCTCCGCCGCCAGCCGTGCCCTCCAGTCCTTCGCCCTCCAACTCCTGGACGAGCACATCGAATGCTGCGTCCGCGACGCCATCGCCGAGGGCGGCCAGGAGGCGAGCACCAAGATCCGCGAGGCCAACCAGGCCATCGCCCGCCTCGTCAGGTCCTGACCGCGCTCCAGCAGCGAAGGCTCCGCCCCGGCTCCCGGCAGCTCACGCACCGGGAGCCGTCCCCGTTACGGGGCGGGGGTATCCCTCGGCCCTTCGGCCGACCGGTGAGCCAGGCCGGCGGCATCTGCCGGAGCGTACCGGGAGGGGGTATGCCAGCCGAGGGAGTGCCCGACTCCGGCCCGCTGCCGGGCGGGAGCCGACGCCGGGAGCATCCGCCGACCGGGCCGTGGCGCAGCTGGAAGGCCGGGAAGTCGTACCGCTACGACCTGCGTCGCGTCGACGGGGACACCCGCTGAGGCGCCTCAGACCCGGTCGAGCGGGCGGTGCGGGCCGTCCGGCAGCTCGACGGCGATGGCGTCGCCGGGCCGGACCGGGCCGCCGGCGCGGACGATCCCCATGATTCCGGCGCGGCGCACGATCGTGCCGTCCTCGGCGCGGCCGACGACCTGCTTGAGCAGGCCGGGCCGGTAGGTGTCGATCTGGGCGCACGGGTTGCGCAGGCCGGTGATCTCCACCTCGGCCTCCGGGCCGATCCGCAGCACGGCGCCGACCGGCAGGCCGAGCAGGTCCACGCCCTCGGTGGTGATGTTCTCGCCGAGCGCGCCCGGCGCCACGTCGAAGCCGGACTCGCCGAGTTCGGTGAGCAGTTCGCGGTGGATCAGGTGGACCTGGCGCAGGTTCGGCTGACTCGGGTCCTGGGCGACCCGGGAGCGGTGCCTGACCGTCACCCCGGCGTGCACGTCCCCTTCGACGCCCAGCCCGGCGAGCAGCGTGATGCCGTCCCGGTTCGGCTTGGTGAACGAGTACTCGGCGTTGCTGCTGACTGCCACCACGGTGCCGCTCATGCTCGGGCCCCTCCTTGCGGACGCATGTTCGATCGACGTAGAAGCATAGCCACCCCGCACCGTCAGCCCTGTGCGTGCGCCCGCTCGTCCGCGTCGGCGAGCCACAAGTACACCGGTGCGAGCCCGAGTTCGATGGCCATCAGCACCAGCTGGAACCGGTGCGGCCGGCCGTCCACCGCGATCGACAGCACCCGCCCGAGGCCGCCCAGCAGGAACACCGCCGCCAGCCACCGCACCACCCGGGCGGGCACCGGCGACTGCCGGGCGGCCTGGATCCAGGCCGCGCCGTACCCGGCGAAGACCGCCCCCATGAAGCGGCCGAAGCTGCCGACCGTGGGGCCGGCGTCCGCGATCCCCGGCATCGCGGCGTTCCCCAGCAGGAGGTGGAGGAATCCGATCGCCACACAGGCGACCCCCATCGTCCACGCGAGCACCCGTAACGCCCTGGCCATGACCCACCCGCCCATCACGGAGACCGATCTGGTTGACACGTGTCTACCAAGCTAGCGCCAACAAGTAGACGCGTGTCAAGTAACCTGGCGGGCATGCCAGCCCACGAACGACGCCGCCGGCTCCCCCCGGCCGAGCGACGTGCCCAGCTGCTCTCCGTCGGCGCCCGGCTGTTCGCCGAACGGCCGTACGAGGAGGTGCTGATGGAGGAGGTCGCCGAGCAGGCCGGGGTCTCCCGCGCCCTGCTCTACCGGCACTTCGCGAGCAAGCACGAACTCTTCGCGGCGGTCTACCGGGAGGCCGCCGACGACCTGCTCGCCAGGAGCCGGTTCGATCCGGCCGACACCCTGGTCGAGCAGCTGGTCGAAGGCATGGACGCCCACCTGGACTACTTCATCGCCAACCGGCACGCCGTGCTCGCGGCCAACCGCGTGCTGGCCGGGGACCAGGTGATCCAGACCATCATCACCGGGGAGCTCGACGCCCTGCGCGGCCGGCTGCTCGGCGTCCTCCCGCTCGCGGACGAGCGGGCGCGGCAGGCGGTGTCGCAGATCCTGCGCAACTGGCTGGTGTTCGTCCGGGTCCTGGTCATCGACTGGCTGACCGAGGAGACCTGCACCCGCACCGAGCTGCGGGACGCCTGCATCGGCGCCGTTCTGGGCGCGCTCCGGCCGCTGCTGCCGACCGATCCTGCACCCGGCTGGGGGCGCCGAGGGCATACCATCGGGGCGTAACGGGAGAAGCATCACAAGCATCCAATTCCTCGTGAAAATAAGACAATTGAATGCTCGGACTCCCCTCGACCAGCCGGACCTCCGACCCCGTGAAGGGCCCCATGGACTCCGCCGCAGCCGACCCCCGGACCATCCTCCCCCCACTCCACCGGCTCCCCACGACCCCCGCCCAGCCGCCCCACCCCACCACCCTCCCGGACGGCACCCCCGCGTGGCTGATCACCCGCTACCACGACGTCCGGCAGGTCCTCGGCGACCCCCGGGTCACCCGGGCCGACCTGCATGACGTCGGCACCGCGGGCGGCACCGCGGACGTGGCCGCCAACCCGGCCTCCCTGTTCAACCAGAACGGACCCGCCCACCGCCGACTGCGCGGTACCGCCCAACGGGCCTTCACCCCGCGGGCCATCGCCGGCTGGCAGCCGTGGGTCGCGGCCGCCGTCCAGCAGTCCGTGGACCGGCTGGTCGCCGCCGGCCCGCCGGCCGACCTCGTGCAGGCGTTCGCCCGGCCGGTGCCGTTCGCCGTCACCGCCCGGCTGATGGGGCTCGACGGGGACGGGCCGGACCACCTGGACGAGGCGCGGCTGCACCGCTGGACCCTCGCCCTGCTCGCCCAGGGCGGCGGGCAGGGCGGGACACGGACGGCCGACCAGGACGACACCCTGGCCGAATTCGGCGCGTTCACCGAGGAGTTGGTCGCCCGACGGCGCCGCGCGCCCGGCGACGACCTGGTCAGCCGACTGGTCCGGGCCGCCGACCAGGACGGCGGCGTCCCCGAGGAGTCACTCGTCTTCCTGGTCGCCGGGCTCACCGCCAGCGGCAACGAGAGCGTCGCCGGAGCCCTCGCCAACGCCGTGGTCTACGTGCTCGGCGAACGCCCCGAGCACTGGCCGCACCTCGCCGACCCGGACATCGCCGAGCACACCGCCGAACGGCTGCTGCACTACATCCCGCTCGGCGACGACGAAGCCACCATCCGCCGCACCACCGCACCGATCGAGGTCGGCGACGTCACCGTCCCGGCCGACGCGGTCGTCGCCGTCAGCCTCGGCAGCGCCAACCGCGACCCGGCCGTCTACCCCGAGGGCCTCGACGCCGACCTCGGCCTCCCGCTCCTGGCCCCCACCCTCGCCTTCAGCGCCGGCCCGCACTACTGCATCGGCGCCTGGCGGGTCCGCCTGGAGATGCGCGAGTCCCTGCACCGCCTCGCCACCGCCCTCCCGGGCCTGCGCCTGACCACCCCGCTCACGGAGCTCGCCTGGCAGCTCGGCAGCACCACCCGGAGCCCCGCCCGCCTCCCGGTGGACTGGTAGCCGCCCCCGAGAGCGCGGTCAGCGCGCCGCCCTGCTCGACGTCAGCCGTCGAGCAGGGCGACCAGCCACCGCTCCCGGCGCCGCTCGATGTACTCGGCGTCGCTGCGCCAGACCTCCCCGTGGCCCTCCGCCCAGAGCCTCGCCCAGGGCTGGACGCCACGGCCCGCCCGGTCCCGCAGGAAGTCGTGCATGGCCCGGGTCCGCGGCCCCAACAGGGGTACCAGAGCGCGCCGTTCGCCCTCGTCCAGCCCGTAGGCGTCGGCGAAGACCCGCAGCCGGGCCGCCGCGTCGGTGTCGGCGAGCCGCCGGTCCGGCTGCGCCGACAACGGCAGGAAGCCGTGCAGCGCGTAGGCGAGGTCCCAGAGCCGGGTCCCCGGGGCGGCCGCGTCCCAGTCGATGAAGGACCACTGCTGCTCGGCACCGACCACGAGGTTCCACGGGGCCAGGTCGTTGTGGGCGATGATGTCGGCGCCGTCGGGCGGCATCAGCACCTGCCAGCGGGCGTCCGGCGGGGGCGTGAAGTCCCGGACGGCGTCGTGGAACTCCCGGATCAGGCGCGCGACCCGGGCCAGCCGCTCGGCGGGGTCCAGCAGGTCGAAGCGGTCGGGCCAGACCACCCGGCCCGGCTGGTACGTCAGCACCTCGCGCCCCTGCCCGTCGAGGCCGAGCGGGCGCGGCGCCGCCCGGAACCCCGCCGCGTGCAGATGCTCCAGCAGCGCGTGCACCGCGGGCGTCCACGGCCCGGCCGGGCGCCGTACGGTCTCCCCGACGCGGACCACGCCGGCACTCGTGTTCCCGCCGGACAGCGGCTGTTCCTCCTCGCGGCTCATCCGAACAGCCCCTCCCCCAGCGTCCCGCCCGCCGGCGCGCCCGGCAGCACGTAGGCCACCGCCGAAGCCGTGTGCTCGACGAAGGCGTTGAGGGCGTCGCGCGCAGCCAGCCGGTTCTGGACGCGGGTGAACTGGGCCGGGTCGCGCATGAAGGCGCAGAACAGCAGGCCGCGGTCGCCCGGGCCGTCGTCGTAGCTGTAGCCCCGCCGCAGCATCCGGGCGCCGCCGTCCAGGCGGGGGCTGGAGAGGCGGACGTGCGCGGTGGCCGGGATGACGTACGAGCCGTCCGGGTTCTTGGCGTAGATGTCCGGCTCGTCGTGCTCCGCCGCGCCGGTGAGCGGCGCACCGTCGCCGGCCCGACGGCCCATCACCTGCTCCTGACGGTCCGCGGGGAGGGCGGCGAAGGCGGCGGTGTCCATCCGGATCCGGCGGTAAACCAGCACCGTCCCGTGCTCGTGCGGCCCCGGCGGGCCCCAGACCCACTGCCCGCCCTCCGGGCCGTTCGGGTTCGCCGTGCCGTCCTTGAAGCCGAACAGGTTGCGCGGCGTGGCGCCCCCGGCCGTCCGGGCCAGGAAGCCGGACTGCGTCCACCGCACCGTCGCGCCCGCCGCCCGGGCCGCCGCGCCCACCTGCTCGGCGACCACGGACAGCGGCCAGCGGTCCGCCGCGCACAGCTGGATCACCAGGTCGCCGCCACCGCGCGCCGGGTCGAGCCGGTCCCCGGGGAACTCGGGCAGCTCGGTCAGCAGGGCCGGCGGAACGTTCAGCCCCAGCCGGGCGGCGAGGCCCGGCCCGACCCCCACCAGGCTGCTGAGTCCGGCCGGTCGGCCTTCCTGCAGCCGCGCGTCCGTCGGGCTGCCGCCCGCCGCCTCGGCCAGCACCCGGGTCAGCTCGCCCAGCAGGCCGCGCAGGGCGGCCCGCCCGTCCGAGGTCGCGGCGGGCGCCAGGTCGAGGGCCAGCAGCTGGGTGGCCGGCTGCTGCGGGGCCGTCACCCCGGCCTGCCGTTCGCCGTGGAAGGGCACGGCCGACTGCTCCGGCGGCGGCGCCGCCCGGCCGTGGTCGCTCGCCCGGCCGTTCCCGCCACCCAGGGCCAGCGCCGCGGCCCCCGCGCCGAGCCCGGCGGCCACCACCGCCCCGCCCGCGATCAGGGCCCTTCGATCCACACCGCTTCTGACAGTCGGTGGCTGGTCCTGCGCCTTTCCGGTTTCGGCATGCATGAGCGACATTGGAGACGATAGAACACGCCGTATGCAAATTTTGACCACACGTCACGTTCGCTCCGCCACAACGCCCTCACCCGGCGCCCTGGCCGTCAAGCGGCTGCCCGCCCTGCTCGCCGCCGCCGTCCTCGCCCTCTCCGGCTGTTCCTCGGGCGGCTCGTCCTCCTCCGACGCCAAGCACCCGGACGGCACGGTCATCCGCGTCCCGCAGCACTTCCCGACCATCCAGCAGGCCGTGGACGTCGCCCGCGAGGGGGACACCGTCCTGGTCGACCCGGGCACCTACCGGGAGAGCGTGCGCCTCACCAAGCCCAAGATCGTGCTGCGCGGCACCGACCGCAACACCGTGGTCCTGGACGGCGGCCTGCGGCTGATCAACGGCATCACGGCCTCCGGCCCCGGCTCGGTGGTGGAGAACCTCACCGTCCACGGCTACCTCGCCAACGGCGTGCTGTTCACCGGCGTCACCGACGAGAAGCTCCAGCAGCACGGCGCCGGCGGCTCCGCCTACAACCCGCTGGACACCGTCCGCTTCCCGGCCCTCCAGGGCTTCCGCGCCAGCAACGTCACCGCGTACAACAACGGCCTGTACGGCATCTACGCCTTCGACGCCCGCGGCGGCGTCATCGAGGACTCGTACGCCTCCGGGGGCGCCGACTCCGGCATCTACGTCGGCCAGTGCAAGCCCTGCGACACCCTCGTGCGGGGCAACACCGTCGAGCGCAACGCCGTCGGCGTCGAGATCACCAACGCCTCCGACGGGCTCACCGTGGTCGGCAACCGGATCACCGGCAACCGGGTCGGGGTCACCGCCAACTCCAACGACCTCGAAGCCCTCGCCCCCCAGCACGGCGCGGTGATCGTGGGCAACGTCGTCACCGACAACAACGCCACCGACACCCCCCAGCAGGCCGACGGCGCCTACGGCATCGGCATCGGGATCGGCGGCGGCACGGGGAACCAGGTGCAGCGCAACCTGGTCCAGGGCAACCGCGCGGCCGGCATCGTCATCACCGACCCGCCCGGGCACCCGGCGAGCGGCAACCGGATCGAGGGCAACCGGGCCACCGGCAACGGCACCGACCTGGTGCTGGCCTCCGCCGACCCGGGCAACTGCTTCACCGGCAACCAGCCGGCCGTCCAGAGCCCGGACGGCCTGGAGACGCTGACGGGCTGCGCCGTCCAGGGCCGGACCGCCCCGCCCTTCGGCCGCACCAGCCCGGTCCAGGCGCCGCCCGGCATCCCGTTCAGCCAGGTACCGGCCCCGCCCGCCCAGCCCTCGCTGCCGGACCCGACCGCGCCCGGCCGCCCGGCGACCGACCTCCCGGGCCCGGTCGACCCGGGCGCCTACCCGCTGCCGGAGTCCGCGGACGCCGTCCTGAAGCACTGACCCCCGTCCGGGCCCGCGCCCACGCCCGCCCGACGGGCGTCACCGGTGCCCCGCCCCGCCCGCCCTGGCTGGGCGGGGCGGGCGGGCGGGCCCGGCAACTCGGCTGTGCGGCATGATCGGTGCGACCGTCGGACGATCCGACGTCCGGCGCCGAGAGGGGACCACCCGATGCCCGACGGCTGGACCGCCGACCTCGTCCTGGGCTGCGCCGTCCTGCTGGGCGCCTCCGTCCAGCGGCTGGCCGGCATCGGCTTCGCCCTGGTCGCCGCGCCCGTCCTGGTCCTGTTGCTCGGCCCGCGCGACGGCGTCACGCTGTCGAACCTCGCCGCCGGCGTCATCAGCGCCGTCGGCCTGCTGGGCAGCTGGCGGCAGGTGCGGCTGCCGGCGATGCTGCCGCTGATCCTCGCCGCGGCCTGCACGGTGCCGGCCGGGGCCTGGGCGGCGGCGAGGATCCCGACACCGGGGCTGCTCATCGGCATCGGGGCGCTGGTCACCCTGGCCGCCCTGCTGGTGCTGCGCGGGGTACGGGCGGCCGCGCTGCGCGGGGTCGGTGGCGCCCTGGTCGCGGGCGCCACCAGCGGGTTCATGAACGCGGCCGCCGGGGTGGGCGGCCCGGCCGTCTCCCTGTACGCCGTCAACACCGGCTGGACGGCCCGGGAGTTCCTGCCCAACGCCCAGTTCTACGGCGTGGTGGTGAACGCCTTCTCGCTGGCCGGCAAGGGCGTGCCGGCGCTGTCCGGGCCCGCCTGGTGGCTGGTCGCCGTCGCGCTCGCGGGCGGCGCGGCGATCGGCCGGCTGCTCGCCGGGCGGGTGCCGGAGGGCCGCGCCCGGATGGTGGTGCTGGGCCTGGCCCTGGCGGGCGGGCTGACCACCCTCGCCAAGGGCGTCTGGGGGCTCGGCTGAGCGCGCCCGGCCGGGCATCGCCGTCCGGAGGCCCGGCCGGAACAGCCGAAACCCACCCACCGGATACTCCGGACAACTCCGGATGAGCCCGACACCCTTACCGACACGGATAGTTCGGGATACCCTCGGCAGTTCGGAAACCACCCGAACAGCCCTCCGCGGACATGACATACTGCGTCGGTGACCTCAGCTGACCTGGCCGCGAAGCCGTTCAAAAGCCGTCCCCACCTGGGCCGGAAGTTCAACCTGCTGTGGTCCGCGTCGGCGATCTCCTCGGTCGGCGACGGCATGCGGGACTCCGCCCTGCCGCTGCTGGCGGTGGCCGTCTCCGACTCGCCCAGCGCGGTCTCCGTGGTCTCCGTCGCCGCGTCACTGCCCTTCCTGGTGATGTCGCTGTACGGCGGAGTACTCGCCGACCGGGCCGACCGGCGGCGGCTGATGTGGACGATCGACGGCGCGCGCGCCGCCGTCGTCCTGGGCTTCGCCGCCTGGGTCTTCCTCGCCGACCCGCCGCTGGTCGCCCTCGCCGCGCTGGCCTTCCTGCTCGGCTGCGGCGAGACGGTCTTCTCCAACGCCGCCACCTCGGCCGTCCCCGAGCTGGTCCGCCCCGACCAACTCGACGCCGCCAACGGCCGGATGCAGGCCAACATGCTGATCGGCGGCAACCTGATCGGCCCGCTGCTCGGCTCGGTGCTGTTCGCCGTGGCCGCTGCCTACCCGTTCACGGTGGACGGCGTCTCCTTCGCGCTCGCCGCCGTCCTGGTCGCCGCCACCGGCCGCTCCACCGCCCCGCGTGCCCGGGCCGACCGCCGCCCGGTGCTCACCGAGATCCGCGAGGGCGTCGACTGGCTGTTCCACCACCGCGACGTGCGGATGCTCGCCGTGCTCTCCACCCTGGGCGCGCTGGCCTGCTTCATGGGCACCACCATGATGGTCCTGATGGTCACCAAGGTCATCCACGCGCCCGCCGCCTCCTACGGCATCGTGCTCGCGGCCGGCGCCATCGGCGGCACCGCCGCCAGCACCCTGGCCGGCCGGCTCAGCCGCCTGCTCGGCCGCGGCACCCGGATCGCCCTCGCCTTCCTGCTGATGGGCGTCTCGCTGATCCTGATGGGCCTGAGCACCTCGGTGGCCGAGGTCGCCGCGCTGTACGGCGTGGTCGGCTTCGGGATCGTCACCTGGAACATCCAGGCGATCTCGCTGCGCCAGCAGGCCGTACCGAAGGAACTGCTCGGCCGGGTCAACAGCTGCTACATGCTGCTGAGCCGCCTCGGCATCATGGCCGGCGCCGCCCTCAGCGGCTGGATCGCCTCCGTCGTCAGCATCCGCACCCCGCTCCTCCTCGGCGGCGGCCTGCTGCTGGCCCTGCTGGTCGCGGTGCTGTTCCTGCTCCCGCGGATGACCGCGCTGGAGGCCGCCCCGGCCGCCGCCGCTCCGGACTCCGAGTAGCCCCCACCGGCTGCCGCACCTTCCGCCGGGGCCGCACCTTCCGCCGGGTCAGGCGCGGCAGCCGGGCCGAGCGAGTGGCCCGTGCGACCGCCTCGGCGGAGTCACCCATCACCGTCCACCGGGCGGTCCACACCGCGAAGTCGCGCGGCGTCGCTCGCCGACCGCCTAGGAACGCTCCCCCTCGGGCTCGTTCGTCCGGGCGGCCGTGCGGGTGGGCAGACTCTCGGGCGGCCCGCCGGCGGGTGGGGTGGTGGTCCGGGGTCGGGCGGCGGTGAGGGCGGCCAGGGCCGGGGTGGCGGCGAGCACGAGGCAGAGCGGTAGTGGCAGGTGGTCGGCGAGGAGACCGGCCAGCGCGGTGCCGGCCGAACTGCCCGCGTTGAACGCGGCGTTGACCCAGGCGCCGGCTCGGGTGCGCCGCCCGGGCCCGGCGAGTTCGTCGGTGAGCAGGTAGGCGGTGGTGAGGGTCGGGGCCACGGCCAGGCCAGCCAGGGCGGCGACGGCCGCCAGGAGCGGGAGTGTCGGGGCGAGGGCGGTCAGGGCCAGCGCGCCACCGAAGGCCGCGGTCAGGACGGCGAGCCGGACCCGGGCCGGAGCCTGCCAGTCAAGGGCGCCGAGGGCGAGACCGCCGACCGCGCTCCCCGCGGCGAGCATCCCCTCCACCCACGCGGCGTCGGCCGCCTGCCCGTGCCGCTCGGCGAAGACCACCGCCAGCAGGACGAACGCGCCGAGCCCGGCCCCTGCCCCCGCGGCAGCGGCGAGCGGCTGGCGGGTTCGGGCCAGCAGCCGCCAGGGGCGCGAACCGCCGTCGGCCACAAGGGAGTTCACTTGGGCGGGGGCTGGCTCACTGCGCACCGAGGCGGCCAGGGCGAGGGTGCCGGTGAGCACGAGGGCGGCACCCAGCACCAGTCCGAGAGCCGGGCGGTCCGTCGCCGCCGCGATCAGGCCGGCCAGCAACGGGCCGGTGACGTGCAGGAGTTCCTCGGCGACGGTGTCCAGGCTGTAGGCCCGCCGGCGCAGCTCGGGATCGGGCAGCAGGGCGCTCCACCGCGCCCGGGTGACCGGCCCGAGGGGTGGCGCGAGCACCCCGGCCGCCATGGCGAGGGCGAGCAGAGCCGGGAACGGGACGCCGGGCCGCCAAGTGGCAGCGGCCAGGCCGAGCAGCACCAGCGCGTACCCGGCCGCCATCGGCGGCAGCGCCCGGCGTGGACCGTGGCGGTCGACCAGCCCGGCCCGGACGGGTGAGAGCAGCACGTTGGAGGCGGCGAACAGGGCCGTCAACCAGCCGGCCCGGGCGTACGAGCCGGTCGTACCGGTGACGGCCAGCAGGAGCGCGAGCGGGACGATGCCGTAGGAGAGGCGGCCGATCAGGGCCGCGCCGAAGAGCCGGACCGCGCCTGGGGTGCGCAGGACCGTCGCATAGGACGAAGACATGGAGGGGTTCCTCGAAGAGCAGGCGCGCGCTGCGCGCCGGTGTACCGGGACGCCGAAGGGCCGCACCACTCGGGTGCGGTCGCTGACCGGGGTCCTAGTCACGAGAGAGGAACACGGGGCCATGGTAGGGCATGGTCCTGCCGGATCTCGCGTGAGAAGTCGGTGGGGCCGACTTCTCACGCACGGCTGCGGCGCCGACCACGGACCCGCATCGATGATGCCGCGCACCAGCGGGCGGAGCCGGGGGCAGGGCCCCGCGGTGGCACCCTCGACTCCCCATGGACATATCAACACGCCACCTGTAGCATCATTCTGACAGGTCGACAGTTCCGGACCCGCCGCGACGGCGCATCCCCGTTCGACCCGCACCGGGTGGCACGGCAGGGCCGCGCCCCCGCCTCCGAGCCGGGCGCCGGATCGCTCCCCCGTCGATCCGGCGCCCCCTCCCATTGTCATGCACGGGGCGGTCGCCCGGATGGCCTCTTCCGCTCGTTCGAGCATCGCGCTCGCGTCAGGCGTCGCGCTCCACCCGCTCGGCCTGCGCCCGGTCCTCCCGGAGGGCGGCGATGACGCTGTCGACCGTGACGCGGATGTCGAACGGAGCGAGTTCGAAGAACTTCATGGCCTTGCCGCCATCGGAGAGCTCCAGCGCACCGGCGACCAGGCCGGCGTGTTCGAGCCGCTCCAGGTGCATGTAGAGCAGTGACCTGGACATGCCGAGCCGTCGGGCCAGTTCGCTGACGTGGACCCGACCCTGCGCGAGTTCGCCGATGATCCGCAGGCGTTGGGTGTGCCCGACGGCGGCCAGCAGGGCCAGCAGTTCCGCGCTCGTCAGCACCCCTACCCTCTTCCTCCCACCTGAAAGGTGAGACTGACAGGCGTGAACATGCACTGTCAAGACGATCAACGACCGCCGGTTCCACGCCAGTTGCCCGTCAGAACGACCGAGAAGACCTCCTGGATCCAGATCATCACCCGTCGCACCCACCACCCTCACCCGGCGACACCGGACCAGGGCGGCCTCGCCACCTGCATCGACCGGCCCGACGGAACCCCGGGGCGAAGCCGGAGGACGCCGACTTCGCCTCCGCGACCTCCCCTGACGTCCACCACCTGCAGAACTCTTCACCCCCACAGGGGGGTTAGCCCCATGGCCCGCGACTTCTCCGCCGCGATAGCTTCGTGGAGTCCGCCCCGCGGCGGGGCCCATCCAGGAACGCCTTTCAGATTTGGGGAAAGACATGCGCAAGCAGTCCGGCCGTCTCGCGTCCTTCGTCGCCCTCGCGGCGGCCATGGGCGGTCTCAGCGCCTGCGGGCTGGCTTCCGACAACACGTTCGACGACGACACCACGGTGGGCGAGAAGATCACCGCGGTGAGGCTCGACACCACCGCCGGCGGCGTGACCCTGCGCGGCAAGGAGGGCCTCGACAAGGTCTCCCTGCACCGGTCGGTCAGCTACCAGGACGCCAAGCCCGGCGCGACGAGCCGGGTCGAGAACGGCGTCCTGGTGCTCGGCGGCTGCGGTCAGCACTGCGCGGTCACCTACACCGTCGACGTCCCCGCGGGGCTGCCGATCAGCGGCCAGACCTCCTCCGGCGCGGTCAGCCTCTCCCACGTGGGCAACGTGCAGGTCACCACCAACTCCGGGGCGGTCAACCTCGACGGGGTGAACGGCACCACGGAGGTGAACACCACCAACGGCGCCATCACCGGGCGCGGGCTGAACGGCGACCACATCCGGGCCGAGGCCCACAACGGCGCGATCGACATCACCTCGACCAAGCCGCAGGACATCAGCGCGTCGACCTCCAACGGCGCCATCACCCTGGCCGTGCCGCCCGCCAAGTACAAGGTGTCCGCGAAGACCGGCAACGGCCAAAAGGACATCGCATTCCCCGACGACCCGTCCGGCCGGTACCAGCTCGACCTGAGCACCAGCAACGGACGCATCTCGGTCAAGCAGGCCTGACCCCTGTTGCCGCCTGCCCGGACCACCACCGGCAAGACCCCGGCCTCGCCCGACATCCGACGCAGGCCCTCCACCGACCGGTTGAACGCCGCCACTTCGTCGGACTGAGGTCCGCATCGGCCCTCCTGGCACATGATCTGAGATGCCGACAGCTCTCTGCGAAGTCTCACAAGGAGTCGCCGGCGCGGCGGGTGTCGGGGCTACAGGCCCAGGTCGACGGCCAGGCACGAGTAGAAGTTCCAGGCGCTCTCGGGGTTGTAGGAGGCGTTGGCCGCGCCGCCCGGGCCGGTGGCCGCGTCCTCGGTCATGTCCTCGAAGCGGATGCGCTCGGGAAGCGTGCCGTAGCGTGCGTGTCGCGAATCGGCGGCGTGGTCGCCCGCGGGCTGCTCGGTCATGGCCACTCTCCAGATCGGCGATCACGGACGGCGCCTTCGTGGCGCCGGCGACGGCTTCAGGGTGCACCCCGGATCGTCACCCGTCAAGATGGTGACGGAAGATGGCGGAAACACATGCACCGTTCGCAGCTCACACGTGTTTGGCCGGTTCTGCACTCCCGGGCGCATTGTTGAAGATGCAAGGATCTGCCCCGGCCCGGACTCGAACGATGAGTGACGCGCCGATTCCTCCGGCAGTTCCGCCACACACGAAAAGGTGGGTTGCATGTTCACACCCCAGGTGAAGCTCCGCAGCGCAGCGGTGACCACGGCCATGGCCGCCGCCCTGATCGCCCTCGGCACCGGGGCGGCCGGCGCCACCGGCTGGCCGCCGTTGGAGCCGGGCGCGCGCCTCTACTCGGCCACCGGCGGGCAGGGGGCGGTGACCACCGTCGACCTGACCGACCTCGGCACCTGCCACACGCTGTCGACTCCCGCCCGCTCGGTACAGGTCGCCAACGGGGCCGCATCCGTGGTGCTGTACCCCGGCGCCGACTGCACTGGTGGCCATGCGTGGGCCACCGGCTCGCTGGCGCAGTCCAACCTTCCGCTGGCGGCCCTGAGTTACCGGGTGGTCCCGGCGTAGCGGCACCTCCCGGGCCACCCTGCGCGACGGACGCGCGACCCCACCGTACGGCGGCCGCACCGGGCACACATGCCTCACGACCGCTCTCCGATCGATGCGCACACCTGCCAGGCGTCACCATCTTGACGAGTGACGCACGCTTGTGGAAATCTACCGTCACCGGTCAGGGCAGTTACTTTCCGATGAGGACATCCACTGTGGCAGTCGTACGGTTCCATCTCGTCTCCACGCTCGGCACCGAGGACATCGTTTCGGTGCTGACCGACTTCAGCCCCTCCCGCGCCGAGGTCTGGCCGGACGCCGGTGGCCCGGTGGACCAGGCGCTCGGCGGCACTGAAGCGCCGGACCCAGTCCGGCTGTTCAGGCCGCGCCGCCATGCCGGTCGGCGTCGTCGAGCCAGCCGTCGACGGCATAGCCGCGCTCCTCCCAGTAGCCGGGGACGACCCTGTCGGTGACCGAGATGCCGGACAGCCACTTGGCTGACTTGTAGAAGTACATGGGGGCCACGTAGAGGCGGACCGGTCCGCCGTGCGCGTGGGTGATGGGCTCGTCCTGCATGTTCAGCGCCACCAGGACGTCCGGGCGACGGGCCTGCTCCAGGGTGAGGCTCTCGGAGTACTCGCCGTCGAAGCAGGTGAACCGGACCGCCGCGCCCGGGGAACGCACTCCGGCGGCATCGAGGATGTCCGCCAGTCGCACCCCCTCGAAGGGCGTCCCGTCCACCCGCCAGCCGTCCGTGCAGAGCACGTCGTGGACCACCCTGGTCTGCGGCAGTGCGCGCAGCTCCGCCAGCGTGTACGTCTTCTGACGTTCGACCAGTCCGTCGACCCGCAGCTCGTAGTCGGTCTCGTCCTTGTGCGGCACCGAGCCGACGACGCTGAAGTGCCGGAAGCCGCCCGGGTTGGGCAGCAGCCCGGTCAGGCCGGTCGCGTCCTTCTCGGAGGCGGCGGCCAGCGCCCTCTCCCAGCCGCGCTGGAGGTACGGCGCCGCGGCGAGCCCCGCGGCACCCGCGCCGAGCATGCCGAGCACCGCGCGCCGCCCCACGGGCGCGCCCTCGGCGCTCCGCTTCGACTTTCCCGCCATGGCCAGTGCGCTCCTTCGAGGTGGCGACGATCCCGGCGAGCGGCCGCCCCACGGCCGGCCCGGTCGCGGGCGGCTTCACACGTGTGAACGCGGTCGAGTTGCTCTCGACCTCGTCACCGGTTCAACTGATGACGACGCTGGCACGGCCGCGCCCGGCCTGTCAACGAGACGGCCGGCGGCTCGGGCCGAGGCGAACGAGGGCGCGGGAAAAGAAAGTTGCCGCTCACGGAAGGCCTGCTAAAGTGGCCGCAATCTGTAGTCGTGTGATCGAGGAGTGGCAGACGTGGCGGGTGACGACGACATCTCCGGGTGAGATCCGGATCTGACGGCCACCGGCCGGTGCTTCAGCAGCGCCGCCGCCGGAGTGGTCCGTTTCGTCGTACCCACTTTCCGCATGTCTGCCCGGGGCAGAGGTCCATCCCTGCCCTCATTTCCTTCGAGGTCACTTCCATGTCCGACGCTGCCGTCGTCTGCTCCAACGTCTCCTTCGCCTGGCCCGACGACACCCCGGTCTTCCACGACCTGTCCTTCACCGTGCCCGCCGGCCGGACCGGACTGGTCGCCCCCAACGGTGCCGGCAAGAGCACCCTGCTCAAGCTGATCGCCGGCGAACTCAGGCCCGCCACCGGCTCGGTGTCGGTCACCGGACGGCTCGGCTACCTCCGCCAGAGCCTCCCCCTGACCTCCGACCTCACCGTCGCCCAGGTGCTCGACATCGCCGAGATCATCCGGGCCATCGACGCCGTGGAGTCCGGGGACGTCGACGAGCGGCACTTCACCACCATCGGCGACGACTGGGACATCGAGGAGCGCACCCGCGCCCAGCTCGACCGCCTCGGCCTGACCGACCTCACCCTGGACCGCAGTCTGAGCACCCTCAGCGGCGGCCAGATCGTCTCCCTCGGCCTCGCCGCCCAGCTGCTCAAGCGCCCCGACGTGCTGCTGCTCGACGAGCCGACCAACAACCTCGACGCGCAGGCCCGGCACAAGCTCTACGACGTGCTGGCGGACTTCAACGGCTGCCTGCTGCTGGTCAGCCACGACCGCGCGCTGCTCGACCGGATGCAGCACATCGCCGAACTCGGCAACGGCGAACTGCGCTTCTACGGCGGAAACTTCACCGCGTACGAGGAGGCCGTCCGGGCCGAGCAGGAGGTCGCCGAGAAGAACGTCCGCAACGCCGAGCAGGAACTGAAGCGGGAGAAGCGGGAGATGCAGCAGGCCCGCGAACGCGCCGAGCGCCGCCAGAGCAACGCCGCCCGCAACCTCAAGAACGCCGGCCTGCCCCGCATCTTCGCCGGGAACATGAAGCGCGGCGCCCAGGAGTCCGCGGGCCGGGCCGGCCAGATGCACGCGGCCCGGGTCAGCGAGGCCAAGGCCCGGCTCGACGAGGCCGGACGCGCCCTGCGCGAGGAGCAGCGTCTCTCCCTGGACCTGCCCGACACCCAGGTACCCGCCGGACGCAACCTCTTCCTCGGCGAGGGCCTGCAGGTCCACCACGCCGGCCGGCCGGTGTTCGCGGACGGCGGCGTCGACCTGAGCGTCCGCGGCCCCGAGCGCATCGCACTGACCGGTCCCAACGGCGCGGGGAAGAGCACCCTGCTGCGTCTGGTCACCGGCGAACTCACCCCGGACAGCGGGGAGATCAAGCGCAACGACGGGCGGATCGCCTACCTCTCGCAGCGTCTGGACCTGCTCGACCTCGACCGCACCGTGGCGGAGAACTTCGCCGCGTTCGCCCCCGAGCGGCCCGAGACGGAACGGATGAACCTGCTCGCCCGCTTCCTCTTCCGCGGCGCCCGGGCCCACCTGCCGGTCGGGGTGCTCTCCGGAGGCGAGCGGCTGCGCGCCACTCTGGCCTGCGTGCTGTGTGCGGAGCCGGCCCCGCACCTGCTGCTGCTCGACGAGCCGACCAACAACCTCGACCTGGTCAGCGCCGGCCAGCTGGAGAGCGCCCTGAACGCCTACCAGGGAGCCTTCCTGGTGGTCAGTCACGACGAGCGGTTCCTCGCCGAGATCGGGGTCAACCGCTGGCTCCGGCTGGCCGACGGCACGCTGAAGGAGACCGGGGCGCCCGCGGTGTGAGCCGCCGACGTGTGACCGGGCCCGCGCCCGAGGCTCCGTGCCCGGCGGGCCCACCACCCCTCACGTCGGAAGGACCAAGGATCCCCGTGCTCCAGCACGCCCTGCTCGCCCATGACGTCGTCCGCAACCTCGGCGGCCGGCGCGTCCTCGACGGGGTCGGCCTGAGCGCCGCCCCCGGCCACCGGATCGGCCTGATCGGGGAGAACGGCGCCGGCAAGTCCACCCTGCTGCGGGTGCTCGCCGGCGTGGACGAACCCGACGCGGGAAGCGTCTCGCGTCCCGCGGACCTCGGCTTCCTGCACCAGGAGATGCCCTTCGAGACCGACGCGACCGTCGCCGCCGTCCTGGACGACGCGCTGCGCGAGGCCCGCGAGGACCTCGCGGAACTGGACCGGCTCGGCGCGGAGATCGCCCGTGTCCCGGAGACCGCCCCCGGCCAAGCGGAGCTCCTGGACGCCTACGGCAGGCGGCTGGAGCAGGCCCGGTACCGGGAGTCCTGGGACGCCGACCGCCGCGCCGCCCTGGTCCTCGACGGGCTGGGCCTCGGCGCGCTCGGGCACGACCGCACGCTCGGCTCGCTGTCCGGCGGGCAGCGCGGCCGGCTGGCCCTGGCCGCGCTGCTCGTCCGACGGCCGTCCGCGCTGCTGCTGGACGAGCCGACCAACCACCTCGACGACGGCGCCGCCGCCTTCTTGGAGGAGCAGATCCGCGAACTGCCCGGCACCGTGGTCGTCGCCGCCCACGACCGGGCGTTCCTGGACGCCGTCTGCACCCATCTGGTCGACCTCGACCCGGCGGTGGACGGACCGGTCCGCTACGGCGGCAACTACAGCGCGTACCTGGGCGAGCGGCGCGCCGAGCGGGAGCGCTGGGAGCGGCGGTACGCCGAGGAGCAGCAGGAGCTGGCACAGCTGCGCCACTCGGCCGGCGTGACCGCGCACCTGGTCGCACCGGACCGGGGGCCGCGCGACAACGAGAAGATGGGTTACGGCCACCGGGCGGGCCGGGTACAGAGCCAGGTCTCCCGCCGGGTGCGCAACGCGGCCCGCCGGCTGGAGGAACTGGAGCGCGCGCAGGTCCCCGAGCCGCCGCGCCCGCTGCGGTTCGCCGTCGCCGCCCTGGCCACGGACGCCGACGCCCTGGGCACGGAGGCCGGGGCAGGGGCCGGGGCCTTGGGCGTCGGGGCCTCGGATGTCGGGGCCGTGGATGCCGGGGCCGTGGATGCCGGGGCCGTGGATGTCGGCGCCTTGGCCCCGGGCACCGTCGCTCTGGCCGCGGACGCCGGGGAGGACCGGCGGCCCCTGGTCTCGCTCCGGGACGTCCGGGTGCCCGGACGGCTCGCGCTGGACGCTCTGGAGGTGCCGGCGGCCGACCGGCTGCTGGTCACGGGCGGCAACGGGACGGGCAAGTCGACGCTGCTCGCCGTGCTCGCCGGGCACCTCGCCGCCGGGGGCGCGGTGCGCCGGCGCCCCGGGCTGACGGTGGGGCTGCTCACCCAGGACACCGCGTTCGACCGGCCCGACCGCACCGTCCGCGACACCTACGCGCTGGCACTGGGCCCGGCTCGGGCCGAGGAGGTGCCGCTGGGGTCGCTCGGTCTGCTGCACACGGCGGACCTGGACAGGCCGGTCGGCCGGCTGTCCGTCGGACAGCGCCGACGGCTCGCGCTGGCGCTCCTGGTGGCCGAACCGCCCCAGCTGCTGCTGCTCGACGAACCCACCAACCACCTCTCCCCCCGCCTGTGCGACGAACTGGAGGAGGCCCTCGGCACCGGTCCCGGCGCGATCGTCCTCGCGAGCCACGACCGCTGGCTGCGCCGGCGCTGGCAGGGCCGCGAGCTGCGGCTCGACCCTGCCGGGGCCGGGCGTTGTTGCCCCCCTGCGTAGTCACCTGTCAGCATGGTGATGTGAACCTTGACCATGTCTTCGTCTGCGGGCACCCGGCCCTGGACTTCGCGGCCACGCTCCGTGCACGGCGCACGATCCGGTTCGAGATGTTCGTGACGCCGGAGCGGTTGAACGCCTGGTACCTGGACTGTGGGCTGGTGGACACGATCACGCCCGGTGACGAACAGGACGTCCGCGAGGCGACGACCGTCCGCGAGGCCATCTACCGGCTCGTCACCAACCGACGGCTCGGCGAGGCGTTCGACCGCGAGGCGCTCGCCGTGCTCAACGGCGCCGCACGCAAGCCGCCCGTGACACCGCAGCTCACCATGACCGGGCGGCACAACGAGGCGACCCCCGAGCAGGCGCTGGCGACCGTCGCGCGCCAGGCGGTCGAACTCCTCAGCGGCCCGGACGTCCCCCTGATGAAGGAGTGCGGCAACCCGGAGTGCACCCGGGTCTACATCGACCGCTCCCGGGGCATGCGCCGCCAGTGGTGCGGCATGGAGTCCTGCGGCAACAAGATCAAGGCCGCCGCCTACCGCGCGCGGAAGAAGACACCGTCCGCCACGGACCCTCGATAGCCCCCTCCGCAACCACACGCGTCGGCGCGCGGGCCCCGGCATGGGTACCATGCAACACCACCATGCCTAGGGAGTGAACGGTTGTGACCCGCCATCCAGCCTCCACGCTCCGGTCCCGGTACGTGGAACAAGCCGCGTCGGACCTGGAGAAGAACCACCAGCGACAGCGGGAGCTGGCGGAGGAGCTCAGGGTGCTGAAGCAGGAGGAGGCCCTCCTGGCCGACATCCTGAGTCTCGCCGAGCGGTACGAGGGGCCCACCGACCAGGCACTTCCTCCCGAGCAGCCACGGGACGAGTCCCCCGCCCCGGCGGCCCGCACGACGAGGACCGGCACGACGAAGACCGGTGCGAAGGCGGCCTCGCACCGGCCTCTGCTCGGTGACCTGCTCGTGGAACTCCTGGGCCGGCACGACGAGCCGCGCCCGGCGAAGGACCTTCGGGTCGAGCTCATGGCGAATTACCCGAAGCGCAATCCGACGCCCCAGGTCGTACGGAACACCCTGGAATCCCTCGTCGCCAAGGGGCGCGTCCGGCGCCACAAGCAGCAGCGCTCCGTCATGTACACCCTGCTGCAGCCGGGCCCGGGCGACGCCGGCTGACCCACCGACCGGCCACGGCCTCTCCCCCCGGAACCGCCCCTCCTCGGTGACGGTGGAACACCGGTCAGGGGTGTGACGAAGGCGTCCGGCCAGCGATGGATACGTGTGCGTCGACGAAGCCATGTGCCGCACCCGTCCTCCGGCCGGTGGTGTGGGTGTGTCAGTGCGGGCGGGTCCCGTGCGGGACGGGGGAACAGGCACGGGACCCGCCGTCTGGGGGGTGGGTCAGGCCGCAACGCCGGCGTGGATGACGACCGGGATGTTGTCGCGCGTGGCCTTGGAGTACGGGCAGATCCGGTGCGCGGCGCGCGCCAGCTCCTCGGCGGTGGCCTGGTCCACTCCGCCGAGCACGGGGCGCAGGACCGCGGAGAGCGAGAACTCGTCGTCATCGCCGTGGGTCAGCGTGATCTCGGCGGTGATGGTGGTGCTGGTGAGCCGGATCCCGCGGTCCCCGGCCGCCCGGCGGAGGGCTCCGAGGAAGCAGGCGGCCCAGCCGGCCGCGAGGAGCTGCTCCGGGTTGGTCGCGGTGCCGCCGCCTCCGAGCTCCTTCGGAATGGCGAGACCGGTCTCCAGCAGACCGTCGGAGGAACGGACCCGGCCGCCGTTGCGGCCCTCACCGTCGACGTCGACAACGGCGGTGTAGCTGACTGCCATGACTGGTGCTCCCCATCTGGGTCGAGTGGACTGTCCCCCGCCCCGACCGGCGATGTGTGCAGAAGCCGCTGAACTCGCATCACCGGTCGAAGCAGTGATGCAATGATGACAATCCTCGCCGTCACCAGTCAAGCAGGTGACAACCCCCTGTCAGAGTGCAGCCGCGGTTTGAACTCCTGGTACTCGTCCCCCGCGGCCCGCTCCCACCCATCGTTCTCGAAGATCCTGCACGCACGACAAGGCCTGCCACTGACAGGTACGACGACAGGCCGAGAGACCGGCTCGCCCTGCTGGCGGACGGTCTGACCGGCCCCGGCTTCCACTACTCCCCCGTCGGCGTCGGCCTGTTCGCCCTCGTCGGCGCCGCCGGAGCGGCCGTCGCCCCGTTCGCCGGACACTGGGCCGACCACGGGCTGACACGCCCCATGACCGGCATCGCCCTCGCCGTCGCCGCCGCCTCCTTCACACTCGCCGGCCTCGGCGGACACAGCGCCATCCTGCTCGCCCTCGCCGCCGTCCTCATCGACATGGCCGTCCAGGCCACCCTCATCCTCGGCCAGCACACCGTCTACCAGCTCGACCCCGCCGCCCGCGCCCGCCTCAACAGCGCCTTCATCGCCATGTTCTTCATCGGAGGAGCCGCCGGATCCCAACTCGGCTCCGTCGCCTACCACTCCTGGGGCTGGACCGGCGTCACCGCCCTCGGCACCGCCCTGCCCCTGATCGCCCTCCTCTACTGGACCACCGAACGCCGGCAGGCGGCCACCGTCACCGCCGAGGCGTGACCCGTCCGCATACGATGCCGTAACGATCGAAGCCGCGCTCCGTCCGGGCCCGCACGCTGGGCGCCGGACGGAGCGCGGCTCAACGGGAGTGATGATGGATCTTCGGCAGATGGAGGTCGTGGTCGCGGTGGCCGAGACCGGCGGCTTCACGGCGGCGGCCCGGCGGCTGCACGTGGTGCAGTCCGCCGTGTCCAGCACCGTCCGCGCCCTGGAACGCGAGCTGGGCACCGCGCTGTTCGACCGCACCACCCACCGGGTCGCCCTGACCCGGGCCGGCGAGGCGTTCGTCCCCGCCGCCCGGGCGACGCTCCGCTCCGCCGAGCTGGCCCGGGAGGCGGTCAACGCTGTCCAGGGCAAGCTGTGCGGGCGGGTCACCGTCGGCACCATGCAGGGGGTGTGGGCCGGACTCCACCACGCCCTGGCCGCGCTGCGCGCCGAGCACCCGGGCGTGGTGGTGCAGCTGCGGCAGGCGGCCGTCGCCGACATCCGGCAGGCGCTGCGCGAGGGCACGGTGGACCTGGCCGTGGTGGCGCTCGACCGTCAGCAGCAGCGCGGGCTCACGACCCGGCTGCTGTCCCGCGAGGACATGGTGCTGCTGGCGGCGCCCCGGCGGGTGCTGGTCGGGGCGACCCCGGACGGCGAGGTCCGGCTCGCCGACGTCGCCGAACTGCCCCTGGTGGACTTCCCGCCCGGCTGGGCCATCCGCCACGCGGTCGACCGGTCCTTCCGGGCCGCGGGCGTCGACCGGAGCACGACGTTCGAGGTGAACGACATCGTCGCGGCGGCCGAACTGGTCCGCAACGACCTGGGCGTCTGCATCATGCCCCGGTCGATCGCGGACCGCTTCCCCGAGCTGCCCCAGTACCGCTTCGACCACCACGCCCCGCACTGGAAGGTGATGGTGGTACGGCCTCCCGGCGAGCCGCCACCGGCCGTCGCCGCGCTGCTGCGGCACATCACCTGAAGCCGGGACACCGAGAAGCCGAGACGGCGGGGACGTCCGAAGGGACGCCCCCGCCGTCTCGGCGTCGGATGCGCGGCCCGCGGCCTCACTCGCGGTAGAGCAGGACGGTGGCACCCGCCAGGGCCGCGCTGAGGACCAGCGCCCAGGCGGTCTGCCCGTGCAGCACCAGGACGGCTCCGGGGTAGGCGCCGGCCAGCATGGTGACCACCGAGAGGATCTTCCGGCGCCGGCGCGGCGCGGTGCCGCCGGCCAGACGGGAGTCGGCGGCCAGACCGGTCAGGGTCAGGGTGAGCACGGTGGTGGTGAGGTCCGGCACGCCGAGGCCGCGGACGGTGCCGTTGCGCAGACCCATCGCCAGGGCGAGCAGCGCGATCACCGCGTACTGCGCGGAGCCCTCCGCACCCCAGGCGAAGACGACCGCGGCGGCGGCCCCGTACAGCGCGACCTCCAGGACGAAGGCCGTCCGCAGTTGTGCGGCCCGCCGGGAGCCGGTGTCGCGGACGGCGAGGCGGCCGGCCAGGAGGGCGCCGAGCAGGAAGGCGGCGAGGGAGGTCAGCGAGCCGACGACGGAGAAGCCGGGCGCTCCGGCGAGGGCGAAGGCGATGACGACGACGTTGCCGGTCATGTTCGCGGTGAAGACGTGGCCGAGGCCGAGGTAGCTGACCGCGTCGATCAGGCCGCTGACCAGGGTGAGGCCGAAGAGCGCCAGGGCGAGCGGGTGGCGGTCGTGGATCTGCGGTCCGGGAGTGCTCCGGGGTACGGCTGCGGGCGTGGTCACGACGGCTCCTGAAGAGAGGAATGAAGGAGGGGCACCGCCTGGATTCGGCGGTGCCCCCGGACGCATGTGACGATTCGTCAGAAGAAGCAGGGGTCCATCGGCAGCTGGGGCTGCCCCGGCAGGGCGAGGCCGCGGGCGGCCCGCCAGGCGTGCTGCTCGCCGGAGGCCGCCACGGCCTCCAGCACGCCCTCGGCCTGGCGGACGCCGGCGGCCAGGCTGGGGGCGGGGGTGGCCTGGTAGCCGCCGAACTCGGCGACCGGGCTCCAGGACGGCGACACCTCGGGCAGCTCGGGCGCGAGGCCCTCGTGCTCCTGGGCGGCGTGCACGATGCGCCCGCCGACCACGGTGAGGACGGCCTCGATGTGCGGGATGTCGGCCTCGGGCACCGTGAAGTAGTCGGCGCTGAGCAGCGCGAGGTCCGCGTAACTGCCGACCGTCAGACGGCCCTTGACGTCCTCCTCGCCGGTGAGGCGGGCGCCGCCCAGGGTGTAGAGCTCCAGGGCCTGGGCGCGGTCGAGCCGGTTGTGCTCGGCGGCCAGGCGGCGGCCGGAGACGGCCCGGCCGGAGACCAGCCAGTGCAGGGCGACCCAGGGGTTGTAGGAGGAGACCCGGGTGGCGTCGGTGCCCGCCGCGACGGTCAGGCCGCGGTCCAGCATCGCGCGCAGCGGCGGGGCCTCGGCGGCGGCCGGGGCGCCGTAGCGGTTGACGAAGGCCTCGCCCTGGAAGGAGAGGCGGTTCTGCACGGAGACGGCGCCGCCCAGGGCGGCTATCCGGTCGAGGCTCTCCTTGCTGACGGTCTCCGCGTGGTCGAAGAGCCAGCGGTTGCCCTGCGGGAAGAGGCCCTCGGCGGCGAGCTTCTCGAAGACGGCCAGGTCACGGCGGATCGTCTCGTCGTAGGTGGCGTGCAGCCGGAAGCCCCAGCCGTTCTCCATCAGCAGCCGGACGGCCTTCTCGAACTCCGTCTCGTAGCCGCCCAGTTGCGGCCGCGGCTCGGTGAAGTTCTCGAAGTCGGCGGCGGCCCAGGTGAGGTTCTCCCCCGCACCGTTGAGGCGCAGCCACTCGTCACCCTCGCCGGGGCGCACGGTGTTCACCCAGCGGGTGAGGTCGTCCAGTTCCTGCCCGGCGGTCTGCGGGAAGAGGTGGTAGGAGATGCGCAGGCTCAGCTCGCCGCGGCGGGCCAGCTCCATCACGGTGCCGTAGTTCTCGGGGAAGGCCTGGAAGCCACCGGCGGCGTCGATCGCGGAGGTGAGGCCGAAACGGTTCAGCTCGCGCAGGAAGTGCCGGGTGGAGCCGATCCGGTCGGCCTCGTCCAGCATCGGCGCCTTGGCCAGGGTGGAGTAGAGCAGCAGGGCGCCGGGGGCGGCGATCAGCAGGCCGGTCGGCTCGCCGTCGTGGCCGCGCACGATCTGGCCGCCGACCGGGTCGGGGGTGTCCTTGGTGAAGCCCGCGGCGCGCAGGGCGGCCTTGTTGAGCAGCGCCGACTGGTAGAGGTGCAGCACGAAGACGGGGGTGTCGGGGGCCGCGGCGTTGAGCTCCGCCAGGGTGGGCAGGCGCCGCTCGGCGAACTGGTCGGCCGACCAGCCGCCGACCACCCGCACCCACTGGCCGGGCGGGGTGCGCTCGGCCTGCCGCCGGAGCATGGTCAGGGCCTCGCGCAGCGTCGGGACGCCGTCCCAGCGCAGCTCCATCACGTAGTTGAGGCCGCCGCGGATGACGTGCAGGTGCGCGTCGTTGAGGCCGGGAATGGCCCGGCGGCCGAGCGCGTCGACCACCCGGGTGCCGGGGCCGACCAGCGGGACGACGTCCGCGTCGTCACCGACGGCCTGGATCCGTCCGTCCCGGATGGCCACGGCGGTCGCCTGCGGGCGGCGCGGGTCGTTGGTGAACACCTTCGCGTTGCGCACGACGAGGTCGGCGGGCTGGTCGGGGGTGCCGGGACGGATTCCGGCGACGGGCATGGTGGACAACGGAGTTCCCTTCGTTCGGTGGCGCTTCGGCGCGGGGCCGCCCAGCGAACCTAGGCAGCCGACGGCGGGCGAGGTTCTCCGCAGCGCATCGGCAGTTGCCCAGCAGCGCACTTCGGCGGTCGGCCGGCCCGGTGCCCGTGGTCGTGCGTTGTCGGAACAGTCCCGGGCGCAGAGCGAGCAGAACGGTCGGACCATCGCGGACTAGCGTTGTTGAATGTGACGCCGAGCCGATCCGGCAGCGTCCGACGCAGTGTCAATTCCCTGCATTTCCAAGGAAAGAGAAGAACCATGGTCGACTTCGCCAACGTCCACGCCGCCCCGAGCCCGGACCTGCTCACCCCGGACAACGCGATGATGCTGTTCGTCGACCACCAGCCGCAGATGTTCTTCGGCACCGGCAGCGGCGACCGCACCGCCATCATCAACGCCACCGAGGGCCTGGCCAAGGCCGCCAAGATCTTCAACGTGCCGACCGTGCTGTCCACCGTCGCCGCCGAGTCCTTCTCCGGCCCGATCCTGCCGCAGCTGAAGGCCGTCTTCCCCGACCAGGAGATCATCGACCGCACCTCGATGAACGCCTGGGAGGACGAGGCCCTGGTCGAGGCCGTCAAGGCCACCGGCCGCAAGAAGATCATCCTGTCCGGCCTGTGGACCGAGGTCTGCCTCGTCCTGCCCGCCCTGTCCGCACTCGACCAGGGCTACGAGGTCTACGTCGTCGCCGACGCCTCCGGTGGCGTCAGCCCGCTGGCCCACGAGCACGCCCTCCAGCGCATGACCGCCGCCGGCGCCGTCCCCGTCACCTGGATCCAGGTCCTCCTGGAGCTCCAGCGCGACTGGGCCCGCACCGAGACCTACGTCGCGGTCACGGACCTGGTCAAGGAGCACGGCGGCGCCTACGGCATGGGCCTCGTCTACGCCCAGTCGATGATCAACCCGCACGCCGCCGGCTGACGGACCCCCTCGATCCGACGGAGTCCGACATGAACACTGGCCTTCTCCTGCTGCGCCTGGTCGCCGGTCTGCTGATCGCGGGCCACGGCGTCCAGAAGGTCAGCTTCCACCTCGGAGGGGGTGGACTGGAGGGCGGCAGCGCCGAGTTCCGGGGCGACGGATTCCGCGGCGGCAAGCTCACCGCGATCGCCGCCGGCGGCACCCAGCTCGGGGCCGGGCTGATGCTGGCTCTCGGCCTGCTCACCCCGCTGGCCAGCGCGGGTGTCATGGGGGTGATGACCGTCGCCCTGACGGTCAAGTGGCCGCACGGGCTGTGGGTGCAGCACGACGGGTACGAGTTCCCGTTCGTCCTGATCGTCATCGGCGCGGCACTCACCGCCACCGGCCCCGGACAGTGGTCGATCGACGGGGCCCTCGGGCTGGCGCAGTGGCCCCTGTGGTGCCTGCCCGCGGCCGTCGTCGCCGGCGTGGGCGGCGGGCTGGTCACCCGCCTCGCCCTGCACCGCAGCTGAGGCAGGACACGACACAACGGGATCGGGCCCCCGGACGGGAAACCTTCCAGGGGCCCGATCCCGTTCGGCGCATTCGAGGCGCTTGGTGATCCAGCCACGGACGAAGAACAGTAGGGACCGAAGGGTTCCGGAAGTACGCACTCGATGACACCGGCCGGGTCGGCCCGGCCGGGCACTTCGCGAACGACGGCCGTGCGACGCCTCGAACCCGGCGCCAATTCGCCCGGTTTCTGCCGAATGTGACGGCCGATCGGGCCGTTTCCGGATCCGGCTCGCCGAACCACCTCGCGCCGGACTGCCGAGCTCCGCATTAACCGAAGGGAAAAGCCCGGCTCCTGGGCCATGAAATCTCGTGATCGCGATCCGCGAACCTGACAAAAGTGTCAACAAGGCTGCCGGTGACTGCTAAGTTACCCGTCGGTCAGGGCCAGTGCGACTGCTCCGGGCAGTGTGCCCACCACAAGTCACCACCGCTCCAGCACCGTTGACACGAAGGGACCCTCCACGTGACCGTGCGCAAGCTGACGTTGTCAGCCGCCGCGACAACCACCGTGCTCATCCTCTGCGGCGCCATCCTGAACGGAGCAGCGGCATCACCGGCCGCTGCGACCACCACACCGGCCGCGACAGCGGCAGCCACCCCGACCGCGTCGCCCGACCCGTCGGCTTCGCCCGCCGACCCCACCACGTCGGCGACGCTGGCGCCCCCGACGTCCGGCACGGCCGCGGCCACGGTGGCGACGCCGGCGCAGGGCAGCGCGCCGGCCACCGCCACCACCGCCCCGGCCCTCGCGCTCTCCTCCTACGACGCGAACACCGGCACCGCCGTACTCGCACCGGCCACGACCGGTCCGCAGTCGCCGTCCGCCCTGGCCGCGGCCCCCGAGACCGCCGCAGCCGCCCTCCAGCCCGGGCAGCTGATCGACAGCCCGCCCACCCCGGCGGCCCCGCACGGCGCGCTGGTCGCCGTCACCGGCGTGCAGCCGACGGCCGACGGGAAGGTGGCCGTCACCACCCGCCCGGCCACCCTCCCCGAGCTGCTCGGCGGAACCAGCACCAGCCTGCGAAGCGCCGTCAGCCCGAGCACCTTCCAGGTCGAGCCCCAGATCGGCGGCGTGCAGGTCACCACCGACTTCGGCGCGACCTCCGGCCAGGGCTCCGTGTCCGGCAGCCTGGGGCTGACCGCCAACGCCACCGTCCCGCTGCCCGACGGCAGTTCGGCGACGCTCTCCGGCTCTGCCTCCATCCACCCGGCCATCGACTTCTCCTACCAGGGCGGCCTCGGCCTCCTCGCCCCCCAGCAGGCCCGGGTCGGCTTCACCCTGGGCGCGCACGCGGACTGGCGCGTCAGCGCGAACCTCAGCGCGAGCACCACGCCCATCCGGATACCGCTGGCCAAGTACAGCGCCAGCCCCGTGCTGATGGTGGGCCCCCTGCCCGTCGTCATCAACCTGAACTTCACCCTCTCCGCCGACATCAGCGCCGACGGCACCGTCACCCTCGACGCCGAGCAGGCGTACGACGGCCAGTGGGGCGTCCACTCCGACTACGTCAAGGACTCGGGCTGGACCACCACCACCGACCCCGGGAACTCCACCGTCTCCCCGCTGCGCCTCAACCTCAAGGGCGCCGCCTCGGCGAAGGCCGGCCTGCTCGCCGAAGGTTCGATCGCCCTGTACGACACGGTCGGCGTGAAGGCGTCCATCGAGCCGTACCTGCGGGCCACGGTCAACGGCTCCATCGTCCTCGACGGCGCCGGCACCACGCCGGCCGTCAACGGTGCGGCGGCCCTCTACGGCGGACTCGACATCAACGGGGCCCTGATGGCGCGGCTCGCCATCCTCGGCACCCCGATCCTGTCGGCGGACCTGCCCTTCCTCGCCTTCCACCGCGAATGGCCGCTCGCCTCGGTGAGCGTCGGGCAGCCCCCGGTGCCCCTGGTGAACTGGAGTTCGCTCAGCGCCGGCCTGTTCGACGACAACCAGTCCGCGTACCTGAAGACCCGGCCGGACTGGGACCCGTGGGCCCTCAAGGCCTCCTGCCCGGACGGCAGCCGGCTGATCGGGCTCAGCTTCGGCGGTGACAACGGCCTGTGCACGGACGTCACGAAGGCGAACCTGTGGGAGGCCGGCCACTCGTTCGTCGTCGACCACGGCGGCACCTACGTGACCACCGACTGGGCGCCGGGCTACTCCAAGGCCCAGTGCCCCGCCGGCTCCGTCATGACCGGATACAGCCGCAACGGCCGGACGATGGGCGCGCTGTGCGCCAAGTCCGCGACTGCGCTGGGGGCTTCGACCCGCACGCTCTGGTTCGACAAGGGTGACAACCGCCCCACCGCGGCCAAGGGCGGTGACTTCTCGTACGGCTTCGCCAAGGGCCAGTGCGCGGACGACGAGGTCGTCGCGGGCATGGCCTACAGCCAGCCCTGGTGGCAGCTGTGGGCGGCGCGGCCGTACGCGCTGCTCTGCCAGAAGCTCGCCTGACCATCGCACAGCCCACCGGTCCGGTCGTCACCCCTCCATCGGGTGGCGACCGGACCGGTCGTTTCAACGGCCGCCGACCAGTCGGCTCAGTTCGGCGTCCCAGTCGATCAGTTCGGATTCCCTGCCACGCGGCACGATGGCGAAGCTCCGATCACGGAGCCAGCTGTGCACCGGCTCGAACGGAACATCGATCGAGGCGGTGTCGTCGTCCCCCCTGAGCGTGATCCGCAGCTGCCGGCGGCCGTGGCAGCGGCAGGGCGGCAGGACCCGCACGTCACCCATCCCGGCCGCCCTGTGCAAACCCTTCCACAGCAGGTCGCGGGAGAACTCCCACGTCCCGACCGCCGGGTCGGAGCCGGGGAACTCCATGACCACCGAGAACGGCTCGTCACCGCGGTACACGAAGCGCACCGGCAGGTCGATGAACCTGCCCTCCCCGAGCTGGAGTTGTGCGCCCAGGTCGAGTGTGGCGCAGTCCGCGCCCGCCGCGGGGCCCTGGTCGGGGAACGGATGGCGTCCGGGCACGGGATCTCCAGGGGCGATGGGTGGACAGGTGCAGCCGCCCACGGGTCGGCCGCGCGGCTCCGGCGATCGTGCGGGTAGCGCCGGATCCGGTGAGCGGCGCGAAGAGTGCCGGGCCCGCCGACGAACGGGCCCGGCACTGAGCGGGCCGGGCCTGCCGACGAACAGGCCCGGCCCGCGGTCACGCCCCGTTCTCGGGGGTGACGACCAGGTGCTCGGCGAGGAACCAGACCTGGGTCTCGCCGGTGCGGATGATCTGGGAGACCAGGAGGTCCTGGGTGCCGTCGTCGCCGAGCTCGGCCGTGCGGGTGGCGGCGTCACGGACGTCGGCGAGGATGGTCTCGTGCGCGTCGAGCAGGCGCGAGAGCATCGACCGCACACTCTCGATGCCGTCCGGCGGGCGCGGCACGTCCGTGATCTGCGCGGCGTGCCGGGGGTCGCCCACCGCGACGCCGCCGAGGCTCTGCACCCGTTCGGCAAGCGCGTCGACCAGCTCCAACTGCTCCTGGGCGTGCTTGTCGAGGAGCAGGTGCAGCTGGTAGGCGGTCGGCCCACGCATGCCCCAGTGGTACTTCTTGTACAGCGCGTACAGGAACTGGGTGTCCGCGAGGACGCGGTTGAGCCGCTGGCACGAGTACTGCCGGGCGTCATGGGAGAGCGCGATCGGCAGCTGGGTGACGGTGCCGAACTGCTGGATCTCGGGGCCGTGCTGGTGGAGTCGCGGCTGCTGGCTGGTCATGGTGTTCCTGGGGATTCTCGGGCGTGGGGTAGTCAGTCGTCCGCGGAACGGATCACTGACTTCTTCGGCCATCAGGCTAGGAACGCACGGGCCCAGGGCCTGTCCCGACCGCGCACTGTCGACGGTCGGTCCGCGCACCGGATGCGGGAGTCGAGCCGCTGTCACCTGTCCGTCCCCACGGGTGCTCCCGGCCACAGCACTCTCGGACGACTCGGGGTGCTCTCAGAGGCAACCGGCCGACGGCGGACGACCCTAGCGTGTGACCCGTCGCAGCCACACGCTGCCGTAAGGAAAGGAAAACCCGTGCCGTACATCACCGTTGGCCAGGAGAACACCACCTCCATCGACCTCCACTACGAGGACCGCGGCACCGGCCAGCCGGTCGTCCTCATCCACGGCTTCCCGCTGAACGGCGCCTCCTGGGAGCGCCAGGAGGCCGCGCTGCTGGACGCCGGCTACCGGGTCATCACCTACGACCGCCGCGGCTTCGGCCGGTCCTCGCAGCCGACCACCGGCTACGACTACGACACCTTCGCCGCGGACCTGAACACCGTGCTGGAGACCCTCGACGTCCGCGACGCCGTGCTGGTCGGCTTCTCGATGGGCACCGGCGAGGTCGCCCGCTACGTGGGCACCTACGGCTCCGAGCGCGTCGCCAAGGTCGCCTTCCTGGCCTCCCTGGAGCCGTTCCTGCTGAAGACCGAGGAGAACCCGGACGGCGCCGCGCCGAAGGAGTTCTTCGACGGCATCGTCGCCGCCGTGAAGGCCGATCGGTTCGCCTTCTACACCGGCTTCTTCAACGACTTCTACAACCTCGACGAGAACCTCGGCACCCGGATCAGCGAGGAGGCCGTCCGCAACAGCTGGAACGTCGCCACCTCCGGCGGTGCCTTCGCCGCCTCGGCCGCGCCGTCCACCTGGTACACGGACTTCCGCGCCGACATCACCCGCATCGACGTCCCGGCCCTGATCCTGCACGGCACCGGCGACCGCACCCTGCCGATCGACAACACCGCGCGCCCCTTCCACAAGGCGCTGCCCACCGCCGACTACGTCGAGATCGAGGGCGCGCCGCACGGCCTGCTCTGGACCCACGCCGAGGAAGTCAACACCGCGCTGCTCGCCTTCCTCGCCAAGTGACCAGGACGGCCGCCACCCCCGACCGCGGCCGTCCGCCCATCGTCGGTACCGCCGTCACCGCCCCAGGCCCGGCGGTGACGGCGGTACCGGCCACACCCGCGCCCGGCGCCCGCTCCACGCGGGCGCCGGGCGCGCACCACGACCAGGAGGTCCCTCCGTGAAGCTTCGATTCGCCCGCCGCGTGGTCCCGTTGGTGGCGGCGGTCGCCGCGCTGACGGCGGTCCCCGTCGCCTCGGCAACCCAGAGCACCCCGGCGAAGCAGCCGGGCGCCCACCAGCAGTTCGCCGTCGGCCCGCAGTACGACACCACCCACGTCTACGTCGCGCCCGGCACCGAGCAGGCCTTCGTGGCCAGTTGGACGTCCACCTTCGGCGGCACCACGATCGGACCGGTCTCCACCCAGGTGACCCCGACGCCCAGTCGGACGCTGTCCGAGCTGGTGGTGTCCCCGGTGGGCACGCTGTCGGTGTTCGACTACACCACGCCCGTCCCGTACCCGTTCGGCACCGAGCGCACCGGCTGGCTGGTCACCGACCTCGACCAGGCGGTCAAGGCCGCCCGCGCCGACGGCGCGACCGTGACCGTGGCACCGTTCGCCGACCCGATCGGCCGGGACGCCGTCGTCCAGTTCCCCGGCGGGGTCAGCGCCCAGCTCTACGTGCACACCGGCCCGACGTCGTACCCGGCCCTGGCCAGCGTGCCGGAGAACCGGCTCTACCTGTCGCCGGACGCCGTCGGCGCCTTCCTCAACAGCTACGTCGCCTTCACCAAGGGCCGCATCGTCTCCGACGACCGGAAGGCCGACGGCGCCGTCCTCGGCCTTCCCGGCACGACGTACCGGCTCATCCGCCTCACCTCCGGGTTCGGCACCACCACCGTCGCGGTGACGGACGGCCACCTGCCCCACCCGTTCGGCCGGGAGCTCACCGGCTACGGCGTGACGGACCTCGGCGCCACCCTGGACCGGGCGAAGGCCGCCGGCGCCTCGGTGCTGTGGGGACCGGTCCGCGCGGACGGCCGGGACAGCGCGATGGTCGAGTTCCCGGGCGGCTACATCGCGGAGATCCACACTGCCCGGTGACCGGCGTGACGCGCTCGCCGGTGGGCGGCCAGGCCCCTCGTCGCCCGGCCGCCCACCGGCGCGTTCGGCTCTCTGGCCCGCACCCGCACCCGCACCCGCACGATGGCCTGTCCGTCTCACCGCCCGCCGGGTGCCGCTCCCGCGCTCGGGGGCGTGACCGGTCGTACGGAAGGCGACCTGGCGGCGTCGTGGATGAGTTCCGCGACCGCGGTCGGCCGGGAGACGGCCACCGCGTGGGAGGCGTCGGGCAGTTCGAGGACGGTGGCGCCGGCGCGCCGTGCCGTGAAGCGCTGGATCGACGGGGGCAGTGCCTGGTCGGCCCCCGCCACCAGGGCCCACGAGGGCGTGGTGCGCCACGCCGCCGCCGTCGGCGCGTCGGTGAGCACCCGCTCCGCGACGGGGCGTTGGAGTGCGGCGAGCACCTGGGCCACCTCCTCGCCGAGGTCGGCCGCGACGAACGGCCGGAAGCACTCCCGGGGAACGCTGAGCTCCGTCGCCCGCTCGGTGCCGTCCGTGGTGAACTCCGTACGCCGCAGCCGCGGGATGAGCGGCGACGGGCCGAAGCGGCTCGCGAGCGCGTTGTGGCTCTCCCCCACGTCGGGGAGGTAGGCCGCCACGAAGACCAGCGCGACGACGTTCGGGGCGCCCCCGGCCTCCGTGATCACCGCACCCCCGTAGGAGTGGCCGACCAGGACGACGGGGCCGCCGATGTCCGCGACGACGGACGCCAGGTAGGCGGCGTCGTGGGCCAGTCCGCGCAGCGGGTTCGCGACGGCGAGGACCGTCAGGCCGCGTCTGTGGAGTTCGGCGATGACGCCGAACCAGGTGGTCGCGTCGGAGCAGCCGTCGTGGACGAGCACGACGGTGGGCCGGGTGGACTGCATGGCTGCCTTTCGGATGGCGCCGGACGGCCGGACGCAACAGGACGGAGGAGGCGGGTTCAGGAGGGGGTGCGGCTCTCGCTCTGTGCGGCGTAGGCCTGCCACTCGCGGGGCGACACCCCGTAGGCGTCGCGGAACGCCCGGCTGAAGTGGGAGTGGCTGACGAAGCCCCACCGGTGCGCGACGGCGGAGACACTGGTCTGCCGGCGGGACGGGCGCTCCAGTTCCCTGCGGCAGGCGTCCAGGCGTCGCTGCCGCACCCACTGGCCCACGGTCGTCCCGTCCTGCTGGAAGAGCTTGTGCAGGTACCGCACCGAGATGTGCTGCGACCGGGCGATCGCTTCGGGCGCGAGGTCCGGATCGGCCAGGTTCTCCTCGATGTGGGCACGGATCCGCGACAGCAGCTCGGCCGAGCCGGTCGGGTGCTCCGGGTTCTCCCGTTCGAGTAGGTCGGTCACCAGGATGGCGACGATGTCGGAGACACTGCGCGCCAGGTGGTTGCCCGGCCGGGCCCGGTGCGCCCGGGCCTGGGTGGCGAGCGTCCGCAGCACCTGCGAGGCGAGCGAGCCGATGCCCTCGTTCCCCCGCGCCATCAGCCCGCCCGTGCGCCGGACGTCGCCGTGCCGGACGCCCAGGTAGAAGCAGGGGACGCGGAAGTGGACCATCCGGCACTCGGCGTCCTTCAGCAGGCCCGCCGGGTGCACGGTGGTGCCGATCAGCAGGTCCCCGGGGGCCAGGACGGTGCTGGCACCGTGGCGTCGGACGGAGGCCGCGCCGTGGACGTGCAGGGCGACGTAGAGGCAGTCCTCGGGGTCGGTTCCGGGCGGTGGGGAGAGGATGTCGATGCAGCCGCTGCCGCCGTCAGGGGCGGTCTGGTCAAGCTGGTGGTACTGGGTTTCGGGCATGAGTGAGGGACCCGACAGGATCACGGGAGGCTCCGACCGGTTTCGAATCGTTCAGTACAGGTGCTGGGGAGGGTGGCCTGCCGCGCCGCTGGGCGGTCACGGCGGCGGAGGGATCAGGAGAGGGGATGAGCGGCAGCTCGTAGTGAAGATTCTCACCGGACACCGAACCGGTTGACCACCGACCGACGTAGGGATTGCCCGACGAAGCTTCATCGCTCTGTAGCAACGGCGCTTCGGCGATGCTCCGGGTCAGGCCGGTACCTCCGGGGAGACCTGCAGCAGGTCCCACAGTCTCAGCCCCGTGTGCAGGACGAGGCGGTGCGCACCGTTGTCCAGGTCCAGGCCCGTGATCTCCTGGATCTGGCGCAGGCGGTAGTACAGCGAGGTGCGGTGGACCTCCAGGACCTCCGCGGTCCTGGGCACCGACCCGGCGTTCTCCAGGAAGCAGCGCAGGGTCTCCTCCAGCCGGGAGTTGCCGCCGCCGTCCAGCAGAAGCCGCAGCGGCTTCGGCAGGAGGGATTCGTTGAGCGCGCTGTCGGGCAACTGGAGGAACACGGTGTACTCCCCGAGCCGCTCCCAGTCGCCGATGCCCTCCAGCCGGGGCAGCCGACGGGCCGCGCGCGCCGCCACCCGGGCCTGGTCGTAGGAGATCCACGCGTCGGCGAGCGCCGTGCGACGGCCGCCCACGCCCACCACGACGGTCGGCCCCGGGCCCAGGAAGGTCGTCAGGGAGCGGACGACGGCGCGGCACTGCTGTTCCAGGTCCTCCTCCGCCGGTTCCCGCTCGAAGACCTGCACCAGGACCGCCCGGTCCTGCTCGACCGCCGGCAGGCCACGGGCCGTACGGGTCTGCCGGAACGGCTCCAGCGCGCCGCGCAGCGCCACCGCGACCTGCCCGGAAGGCGCCCGCTGCCCCGAGACGGCCACGCTGGTCACCACGACGTGGGGGCCCGCCGGAAGGAGGCCGTCGTCCACCAGACGCCGGTGCGCCTCGCAGCGCTGCACCGAGTCCGGGCCGACCAGCCGGCTCACCAGCCGACGGGTGTGCTCCTCGTCGTCGTCCGAGGCCAGCCGCTCGGCGTACATCTCCACGGCCACGGCACCGGCGGCCTTGTCGATGGCCGCGATCTCGGCCTCCGTGAGGGGCTCCCCCGCCGCCACGACCATCAGGATGCCCAGCACGTGGCCCCGCTCACGGATCGGGACGCAGTAGCGCGGCTGCATCCCCAGGTCGTCGCGGCCCGGCAGGACCCCCGGACGGGTCCACTGGGCGACGCCCTGCGACAGCACGTAGCGGATCGTCTCGTCGTCCGCGATGCCCTGCAACAACGTGCGCACCCGCACCCGGTCCTCGTCGCCGAAATGCCTACTGGTGCAGATCATCCGCACCAACGGGTCGTCGAGGACGACGGAGCGCCCCAGCTCCTCGGCCAGACCGTCCACCAACGCCTGCAGCGCCTCGCCTCCCGAGCGTGCGCGCTGGATCCACATCGTCATGATCAAAAGCCTCCCGGCGCCATTCATACAAGGAGCGAAACGGGATGGACAAACCTTCAACAAATCGAGGATTCGGCGGCTCCGCCCGGGTTGGACGGCGGCCGCCCCGGGGCAGCGCCCACCCCCGGAAGAGGCTCCGCGCGCGACAGCGAGATCCGCGAATGAGCCTTCGACACAACGGAGTTGAGTTCATGCGAGACAATGCGGCAACAGGCCGGCCCCCGACCGCCGGAGCGAGCGGATGTGGCGGCGAGGAGCCCACACCCCGCCCGGCACGTCGAGCGAACGGTGCGCGGATCGTCACCTCGCGGTGCACGGCCGGAACATCCCCGCCGGCACCTCTCCCTAGCCTGAGGAGCGATTCCGCCTCCCCCTGCTCCTCGGCAGCTCCCAGGGCCCGAGGCGAGAGCGTCGCGCCGCCACCGGCACCGGCACCGGTGCCCCGACCGTCCGGCGCGCCCCGACCCGATCGGACGGCCCCACTCGGCCCCTCTCGGCCCCACCCCTACACCGCCCGCCCAGGAGAACCCATGCCCGCGCACCACTCCCTCTCCAACCCTCAGCCCCACCCGGAGGTGACCAGCACCGACATCGTCCTCGACGCCCGGCTCGTCCTCGGCGAGCACGAGTCCGTCGACATCCCGGTGCGCTTCGGCTACCGCAGCGACGACCCGCTCGCCGTCGCACTCGAGTTCCTCGGCCCCGCAGCGGAAGCGGGCACCTGGCAGTTCTCCCGCGACCTCCTGTGGGAGGGCCTGCAGAAGCCCGCGGGCCTCGGCAACGTCCGCATCTGGCCGCCCTGCACCTGCCACGGCCGCGCCTCCCTGCGCATCATGCTCCGGGGATGCGGCAGCGTCGTCCTCGTCGACCTCCCGTCCCGACAGGTCCGCCGCTGGCTCCGCCGGGAGACCTTCACGCTGGTGCCCCAGGGGTCGGAAGGCGCCCTGATCGACTGGACCGCCGAACTGGACGACCTGGCCGGCTGACACCGTCCACGTCCAGGGCGTAGCACCGGCCCGGTCGAAGATGGCGCCCTCCCCCTGGCCATGCTCGCCTCCTGCGCGAGCGCGTGCTCGTCCGGCAAGCAGGCGCCCGGCCCCGCGGCTGGCGGGTGGCCGGCCCTTGAGTGCGGTGTGTCCGCGGTGGTGATCGTAGGTGTGGAGCCAGGCGGGGTAGGCGTCGCGGCGTTCCTGTTCGGTGCGGTAGGGCCTGGCGTAGGCCCATTCGTCGAGCAGGGTGCGGTTGAAGGGTTCGACCTTGCCGTTGGTCTGCGGGCGGTAGGGGCCTGCAGTTCGGCTGATGAACGGCAGGAAGAGCTTCTCCTCGTTCGTGTTCGCCGGCGTTCAGCCGAACGAGGCTGGGCGCTTTCGCACAGCGGTACCGGTCGGGCCTTCAACTGGCACGCACTCGGACGTGCACTGGGGGTAGGGTTTTGCCCTGTCATCAGCGCGGCCCGCCGGGCTTCCCTCCAGGGACATGCCCCCACCCGCACGAGTCACTTCGTGCTGCCTGGGAGCATTCCTTGCTGTTCCGCGACTCCGCGTCCGCGGTCGCCGCCGAGAACCTGGCCGGATCACTGTTCGTGCCGCCTCATCGATCAGTTCGTCCACAAGCACGGCCACAAGCCCAGCCCATCTGAGGTGCGTTCCTGGGAACGGAGCATCCCGGTCCTGACCAACGCGCTCCTGGACGCTGGGCTCGGCATGGTGGAGGTACTCCTCGAGTACTCCCTGCCGCTCAACAGCCCCGCGCCAAGCTGCGGGAGCTGGTAGCTGGCCATCAGATAGGCCAGGACACGATAGAACGCGAGTATCACGACTGATGGTCACTCGTTGATTCCACGCGGGGCACACGGGGTGGATCGGGCTGCGCGGCCCGGAGAAGTCCCGCAGCCCGGACAGGTCAACACTAGCCAATTGGTCAAGACCAATAACCTGACAGGGTATGAGGCCACCGATGGGACTTGACCGGCAGGGAGACGGCCTGCCCGGTTCGGCGTCGACGACGGTGGATTTCGTGCTCCCCTCGGGAACCGCGTGCGGCCCGTCACGAACACTCGCGGGCTTTCAACCGCCCCACTCGATGCGCACCGGTTCCCGGGCCGCGGCCAGGGCGCCGTCAAGGTCGGCCAGTCGCTCCGCGAGGGTGGCTGTGGCAAGGCGCTCGGGGAGCGCGGTGGAGAACTTCAGGCCGCGAACTGCGCGCGGGTCGACCGAGGGCAGGGTGAGGGAGCCGGGCAGTTCCGCGCGGGCTGCCTTCCAGTCGGCTGGGGAGAGGTCCTGGCGGAGGCGTACGTGGGTGTCGGTGGGGCGTTGGACGGGGTCGGCGAGATTGCCGAGGGAAGCAGTGAGGGTCGCGTTGGCCCGGTAGCCGGCCCAGGTCCACCAGCGTGCCGCGTCGGCGTCGCGCACCAGGAGACTTCCGGCGGGATGGACTTCGTGTGGCGCCCGTTCGGTACGCAGCACCGCGAGGGCGGTCTCCGCACGGCGGGTGAGGCGGACGCCGGGGTCTTCGCCGAGGAGCACGTCGCGCATCGCACGCGAAAGGGCGAAGGACAGGCCGCGGAACTCGCTGCCCTGCCACTTGGCCACGCCGCCGTCCTGGACCGGTTCGACGAAGACTCGCCGCCGCGCCCAGTCGGTGAAGGTGACTTGCCAGCTGCGTCCGGCGAGCAACAGTCGCCGTGGCCCTGGCCGTTCCTCGGTGAGTACGGAGGGGTCGGTGGTGCCGATCTCTGCCCGTCCGGCGAGCACGGTGAACTCGGGAGGGGCCGTGAAGGAAGCGGTGAGTTCCATGAAGTGCCGTCGCCCGAAGGCCTTCTCGGCCTCGGGTCCGATGAACAGCATCCCGCCGTCCCGGTCCAGGAAGCCCTGTGCGGTGAGGTGGTCGACGAGGGGCTGAGCGGAGGCGTCGAACGGCGCGAGGCCGTTCCACTGCTCGGCCCACACCCGGTCGCCGAGCTGGTGCTGCTGCAGGATCACCGCGAGGAGCTGCTGGGCGACCAAGTGGCGGGGCGAGGGCGGCGGGGTGATGGGCTCGACCCAGCCGCGCGACCACAGCGTGAGCAGGCCGGCTGCCTGGAGCAGGGTGTCCTCGCGGGTCGCCAGGAAGAGGCAGTTGCGCGACGAGCCCGCCCGTCGCCCGGTACGGCCGATACGCTGCAGGAACGAGGCAACGGTGGATGGTGAGTCGATCTGGATGACACGGTCCAGGTCGCCGACGTCGATGCCGAGTTCCAGCGTGGACGTGGACACGATCACGCAGTCTCGGGCCTCGGCGAACGCCGCCTCGGACCGGGCGCGCTCCTGGACCGACAAGGAAGCGTGCGAGAGGAAGACCGTGACCTCGCGCTCCCGCAGTGCGGCACCCAGTTCCTCGACCTGCCTGCGCGAGTCGCAGAACACGAGCCGTTTCTCGCCCCGGTGCAGGGCCTCGATCACCTTGGCGGCATTGGCGAGCGAGCCGACGTAGTCCAGTTCCACGTCGCCTGGCGGACGCGCAACTACCTTGCCGGAGACATCGGATGCGTTGGATGCGGGGGGCAGGTCCGGTGCGACGACCCGACCCGACCGCTCGTTCGGCCGGGCCCCCTGCAGCCATGTGAGCAGCCTGTCGGGGTTGCCGACCGTCGCGGAGAGGCCGATCCGCTGGATCGGCTTGCCGGTCATGCGCTCCAGACGTTCCAGTACGGCGAGCAGATGCCAGCCGCGGTCGTCGGCGGCGAAGGCGTGCACCTCGTCGATGACGACGGCCCGCACCTGGCCGAGCATCAGCGCATGGTCCGTCTTGACGCTGATCAGCATCGCCTCGAGCGACTCAGGTGTGGTCAGCAGCACGTCAGGGGCATCGACTCGAATCCGGCGCCGCGCGGCCTCCGAGGTGTCGCCGTGCCAGAGCGCGGCGCGGCGCCCGAGCCACTGCGCATAGCCGTCGACGCGGTGGACGAGGTTGTTCAACAGGGCTTTCAGCGGGGCCAGATACAGCACTGACGTTCCCGTCCAGTGCTGCTGGGCCATGGCGGAGAGCACGGGGAAGACGGCCGCTTCCGTCTTGCCGCCCGCCGTCGGGGCGAGCAGCACGGTGTCCTCGCCGTCGAGAAGTGGCCCGACAGCCGCCTTCTGGAGGGGGCGCAGGTCGGGCCAGCCCAAGGTATTGACGATGTGGTGCACGATCACCGGATCGAGCCGCTCCACCGGGTCCGAACCCACTGCTTCCGAACCCACCGCTACAGCTCCAGCTCGATCTCGTCCGCCGACCCGGTGAGGGCAGCCGCGTTGCGCTCCACGTCGGTCAGGTCACCACCACGCAGGGTGAGGCGGTAGTGGGCGCGCGGATCGAACTCGGGGAACTGGTCGACACGGTCCAGGACATCGCCTACGAGCTTCTTCAGGAACACCCGCGGCGCCACCCCCGCCTTTCCGCCCAGCGCCCCGCCGACCGCGCCCGCCAGGTCGGCGATGTACGTGTCGTCGGCGAGCTTGCCGATCCGCTCCGGGGAGTCGGCCCCCTGCGCGTACAGGTCGCGGATGGTGGCACCGAGCGTGATGAGCGAGCCGGTCGTGAAGCCGGGCAGCCGCACCTGCACGGCACGCGGGTTGTCGAAGCGCGGGTCGGTGGTGAAATCGGTGGCCAGGCGCTGCGCGAGCGGTGCGAGGCGCTGCACGCCCTGCTGGCCGTCGTAGAAGGCTGGAGTGCCCGTGATGATCAGGTACAGGCCGGGGAAACGGCCGGAGTGCACCTCGTCGATCAACTGCCGCAGCGCGTTGAGGGCCTTGTCACGGGCGTCGGACCGTACCCGCTGCAGTGTCTCGACCTCGTCGAGTACCAGGACCAGGCCCGCGTGCCCGCTGTCGCGCAGCACAGTGAGCAGGCCCTGCAGGAACCCGAACGCACCGAAGTGGTCCAGGTCGCCCCGCACCCCTGCGGTCCTCCGGGCAGAGGCGGCGACGTGCGGTTGTCCGCCGAGCCAGGACAGGACGGCGGAGGCCGTCGGCTCGTCACCGGCCTGGAGCGCCTGCCGGTACCCGCGCAGCGCGGTCGCGAAGGCGGGTGCGTGCCGGGACACCTCGGCGAGCCGCGCGGTGAGCAACCGCTCGACGGCGGCGGGCAGTTCGTCCTCACTCGCCCCGTCGTCCAGCGCGTCTTCCTCCAGCGCGTAGAACCATGCGTCGATGACCGGCCGCAGCGCACTGGGCGGGAAACTCGCCGTGGTCAGCCGCTCGGTGAGCCGACGGTACACCGTCTCCAACTTGTGCAGCGGCGTCTCCGTCTCGGAGATCTGCACTTCGGCGACGGCGAACGTACGGCGCTTGGCGCGTTCGGCGAGCCACCGGGTGAAGAACGTCTTGCCGGAGCCGTACTCACCGCGTACCGCCTTGAACACCGATCCGCCGGACGCCGCCGTCTGCAGCTCCTCGTCCACGGCCTGCTCGAACCGGTCCAGACCGGTGGCGAGGAGGTCCAGGCCGCTGTCAGGGACGGCGCCGCGGCGCAGCGCGTCGAGTACGGCCCGCCGCCGCACCGCGCCCACAGCACCGCTTGCCGCTCCAGGGTTGTTCACGTGCCTACGTTGCCCTTCCAGTCGGGATGCAGGGGGCTTACAGCTCGAACTGGGTGCGCAGGAGCGTCCGGTTGAGCCGCAGCGTGCGGTTGTCGGGGAGGATCTCCAGGATCGGTGCGCCGTCGTGGTTGAGGAGCTGCGCGAGGGTCGCCGCGAAACCCGCCGCACGCGCAGCGGGCTGCCCGGCGCGCTCGGCGAGCGCGGTCATCGACAGCGTGCCCGCTTCGACCAACGCGGTCAGCGCGCGCGGCACCGCATCGCCGCGCGGCTTGCGGGCGAGCAGATCGATCTGCGCCTGGTAGAGCTCGCTCGCAGTCAGCCGTCGCACGAGGTCGGAAGCAGGTCCTACGGACGGTGCGGGCTGCTCCGGCTGCGGTGCGGTCTGCGGTTCCGGCTGCGACTCGGGGACGACGACCTGGTCGATGTCGAACAGGCCGAGGGTCGCTTCCGCCGGCTGCTGCGTACGTCGGCGACTCGGCTTCTTCGCATTGTTCGCGGAAACGGACGGGGCTGGCGGTATAGCGGGTTCGCGGACCTCGGCCTCGGTATCGAGGTGCCACCATGCCGGTGTCGGATCGCTCACCTCCCGCCATCCCTTGGGTGGTTCGGCGCCGAACGGCAGCAGCGCGAGGACCGGGATGGTGACCTCGGCAAGGGTGGCGCCGCCGTGGTAGCCGGCCTTGCGGGCGGTGTAGCGGCTGTCATGGTCGCGGAGGGCGACGATCGCCGCGTCGGGCTCGGGCCACACCACCCGCGGCCCGGACAGCTCGACCTCGTACTCGGCCACAGGACCGCCCGGCGTACGGTGCCGCGCGGAACCGATGACACCGCTGCCGGCCTCCACGCGCTCGCCGTGCCGGTCGACGACGTGCCCGTGGTCGGAGGTGATCAGTACGGTCATGCCCGACGCACGCGCGGCGCGAAGCAGCGGGGCGAGCCCGCCGACCTCACCGACCGTCCAGGCGCCGTCGCCGAGCTTCTGTTCCTTGGCGAGCCGGTCGTCAATGGTGTTGAGGACGACCGCGACATGCCCGCGCTCGTCTGCGAGGGCCGCGCTCAGGGCGCCCGAGAACGGCGATCCGGTCTCCTCGGACCGCAGGTCGTCCTTGTGGAACACGGCGGCAGGGGCGTTCTTCCAGAAACGGTGCTGAGGGAAGATCCGCTTCTCGTCCCCCTGGTCGCCCTTCATCAGCGTGCCCGCGAACAGGCTGGTGCGGCTGACGGCAGTCAGCGTCGGCAGTGCCGCCGCCATCGCCCGCCGTACCGGCCCGGACTCACCCGCGGTCCCTGCCAGGGGGTCGAACTCGGCCCAGCTGCGCCGCAGTTCCTCGCCGAGCTCCGCGGCGATCGCCGCGCTCATGCCGTCGACGACGAGCAGCAGGACACGCCGCCCCACGGAGGTCGACGTTATCGGCGCAACGACGCTCTCCAGGAACGTCTCCACCGTCAGCAGTGACTTCGGCGGTGTGCCCGCTGCGGTCCACACGGCGAGCCGCTCGGAGAACTCGTGGTCCAGGCGCTGGCGTCGGGTACGTACCTCACGGGCGACGGTGTCGTACGCGGCCGCGAGGACGGCATCCTCGTCGCCGCCGGCCTCCAGGTGCTCCAGTGCACGGTCGACCCAGCCGAACTCCGCCATCTGCCGCTCTATGCCCGCCGCCACGGTGGGGATCTCCGCGGAGGGTGAGGAGCTGAGCCACCGCCGTAGCCGCGCCGCCATCCGCACCCGCTCGACACGGGCCAGAGCCTGCGTCTCCCCGGCGAGCGCATGCTCGGACAACTCTCCCAGGACCTGAGTCAGTTGTGCGTGATCCTGCGTGGCCAGCGCCTGGCCGGCCGCCGTGAACCGGGCGTCGAGCCCGCCCTGAAGCACCAGGCTCGCTCCGGCCACCGACTCGGCGCCGAACTGCGCGGTGAGTTGCGCGGCTCGCGCGAGCACCGGGTCGGCGAGTCGGTGCTCGCCGCGCTCGAGCAGGGAGCGCACATATCCCTCTCCAGTCCGGCCGAACACGGCGAAGAGCTCGTCCAGTTCCTCGCCCTTGCCGGGCGGCCGCTCGCCGAAGAACCGCTCGGCGCGCCCGCGCGCCCGGAACACCGCCTCGCCGCCGCTCCCGTTCGCCCACAGGGCGGCGCACACCACGGCGAAGGCGAGTGCGTCCGCGCCGTTGCCCGCCTCGCACAGCGCGGCGACGCAACGCCCCGTCGAGCCCGCCTGGTCGGGCTCGCCGAGGAACCGTCCGATGCCCCGCCTCTCGGCGGCCCGGGCCCCGGCGAGGCGCTGCGGACCGCCGGGCAGCAGCGTCCAGCGCAGCAGCTGTACCGCGTCGATCCGCTCCCCGGCCGCGGACGGCTCCACCAGGCCCGCCTCGGCGGCCTCGTCGAGGCCGAGGATGCGCCGGGCGAGCAGCCCGAGCGCCTCATCGCGTGAGAGCACCTGCCTGCCCAACCCGGCTCGGTCGAGCCGCCCGGCCGAGCCGAGCAGGGCCTCGGCCGCCCACTTCTCGGCGCGCAGCCGTGCGTCGATGTCCTGAGCGCCGAACGCGGCCCGTACGACCTCCCAGTTGTCGACTTCGCGGATCCGCCGCCCGTAGGTGCGTGCCAGGAGCGCAGGGTCGAGCTCGGTGTCCTCCCGGTCCGTCAGGACGACGAGGACAGGCGGGTCGGCAGGGCCTGCTTTGCCGCCACCACTCAGGTGAAGCAGGATCTGCTCGTGCACACCGAGCACCGAAGGTACGGCCGCCACCCGGGCGCGCACCCCGTTCGGGGCGCGCAAGACGGCAGGCCCGTCCCACGCCGGGGCGGCCCGCAGCAGGAGGACACGGCGCTCCCCGTCGTTCAGGGCGCTGCGCGAGGCGACGTACTGAGCGACGGTGGCCGCCGGAAGCCGCGGTGGTCCTGCGGGGGCGACGGCCGTGTCGGACGTGGCGGTCTCGGACATCAGTCGACGACCTTCCAGGTGATCTCGACGGTGGCGTTCGGGTCCAGCTCGGCCAACCCGGCGATCTCCGCACGCAGCGAGGCGACGGCCTGCGCGGCGGTGGTACGGCCGCCGCCGGAGCGGCGCGCACCAGGCTTGCGCGGGGTGCCCGCCTCTTCCCCGCCCGCCGCTTCTCCGCTGCTGACCGGCGGGTGTGCGGAACCGCCGTTGAGGTCGATGTCGTCGGGCTTCGCGACGACCACCGGCTCCGGCCTGTCGGCCTGCTGTTCGGCCTGCTGCCTGGCCGCGCGCTCGCGCTGCACCAGAGCGATGACCTTGCTCCCAGCCGTGCTCAACAGCGCAGGAAAGTCCGGGAATTCGACGGGGTCGCCCGCAGCAGCCTCCTGCAGGCGGGAGACGATCGTCAGGCCCTCGACGCCGTAGCCGTCGGCCAGCTTCAATTCCTCCCAGCCCGCCCGGTGCAGCGCGTCCACCACCTTCCCGGCCGTCTTCAGCGACGTGCCGAACCGCTGCGCCGTGAACCCGCCGAGGTCGAACCGCGCGAGTGCCTCCACGACACCCTTCGCCCCGCCCGAAGCGGCAGCGGTCCCCGCCACCGTGCGGTCCCCGGCCAGTGTCCGCACCAGGGCGGTGGCCCGCCGCGCGAGATCCAGGCGCGGCGAGGCGTCGTCCAGCCCGAGCTGCGCCCGGTTCCGCTCGAGGGCGGCCACCAGCCGGTCCGCGTCCTCGACGCAGCTGGACGCCTGCTGCCGGATCTGCCCGGCGAACTGGTTGACGATCCGCCCACGCCGCAACTGCGGCGGCTTCGCGCCGAACACCGCCTGGAAGCGGGCCTGCGCCTCCGCCCAGTCCGTCTCGTCGGGCATGGGCTGCTCGCGCAGCCCGTACGTGAGCCTGAGGTCGGCAGGTGCGGCAGGGGCGGGGTCGATCAGCGATCCACCGAGTACCCACACCCGGTCGGTCATCTCCGCGTACGCCGAGGCCACCAGCTTCTGCAGCGCCTCGGGCAGACCGCGTGGTGCGGGCTTGTCCATCCAGTCGCCGAGCCGCACGAGGGTCGGCTCGGCCACTCCGTCCTGGCGGGCGAGCCGCTGGAAGTGGTCGGGCCAGTACGAGGACTGCTTGTAGTACGCCTCCTGCTGGGTGCCCAGCTGCAGGCCGCCCGCGATCCGCGCCATCACCTTGCGGTCCTTGGCGGCGACCTCGGCCCGCCCATCCGGGCTCTCCGCCGCCTGACGCACGTACCCGAAAACGGTACGCAGGTCGGCAGGGGTCACCGCGAACCCGCGATTCTCCGGGTCGAGGTTGGGGTGGGCCGGGAACTGCTCGGCGAGGAGTTTGCCCGCGAGTTCGCAAGCGGCGCCGTGCAGGGTGGCGCCGAGCGGCAGCTTCAGCTTGTCCTCGGGCAGGTCGCTCCGGAGCGACACGAGGTGCTGGTCGAAGTCGAGGGCGACCTTGCCCTCCTTCTTCTGCTCCAGCCCGTACGCCTGCTTCAGTGCCTTGCCGAGTTCCTCGGCGAGGGTCTCGCGCTGTGAGGCGAACATGCTCTTGGCGCGGATCTTGTCGTCGGGCTTGAGACGGCGCGCGTACTCGTTGTCGAAGCGGTCGTCGTCGGCGAGGAGCTTGTCGATGACGACGAGCAGCTCGAAGTCGTCGCGCGCGGCGCGGGTGAGGTGGCTGGGCAGCCACGCCAGGGTGCGCACCGTGCCGCCGGTCCTGTCGCGCACCTTGCGCAGCCGCTGCACGTCGTCGACCGGTGTGAACTCGCCCTCGTCGTACGGCAGATCGACCACGAGGCGCCAGGCGTCGTCGCCGGCGGGACCGAGGTCGAGCTCGTTGAGCGAGTCGACGTCGGCGACATTGCCGAACACCACCTCGACGTGCCGCTGGGTGCCCTTCCACACCAGGTTGAGCAGGTCGTACCCGCCCAGTCCGTCCGGGCCCGGGGTGATGGCCAGGGCGTCCTTCAGCAGGGCCTGCATCTTGGCCTTGCGTGCGCCCTGATTGTTGTGGACCCGGGCATTGGCGAGGACCGCTTCCAGGTCGATGCCGGTGAGTTCGAGCCGGACGGCGGGACTGGCCTCCGTGCCCGTCCGCTTGATCTCCGGGATCGCGGCCGCCCACTCACCGACCTTCGTGAACAGCCGCGACACCTCCGTGCCCGGGATCATCGTGATGATCGACCCGTAGTTGAGCGCGTTGAGGCGCTTCAGCGTCAGATCGGCGAGAGCCGGCACGGTCGGTGCGAGCGCGGACAGCAGCAGGGTGTGCATCAGCCGCAGGTCGCCGGTGAAGTCCCGGCAGCGGGAGACCAGCTGGGGGTCGGCGACGGACTTCGGGTCGCGTTGGTACGCGGCGACGGTGTCCTCGTCGAGGTTGTGCGTGCGCAGCAGGAACGGCCGCAGCTTCTCCTGGTACAGCCGGTCGGCCGCCTTGAAGTGCACCTCCTCCTCACCCGTGAACGCCTGGTCGCCACCGCCCACGAGCGCCGGGTACAGGTCGCCGAGCGGGACGAGCTGCCCGAGCCGCCAGTCGTCGCGATGGTCGGAGAGCAGCTGCCCCATCAGCTTCAGACCGGTGCGGGAGCGTTGCAGCGCACCCGAGATGTGGACGAGGGTGTCCATGAAGGCGGGAGAGAAGGGGTAGGTCCGCCGGAACGATTCCTCGTCGGCTCCGGTCGTGGACTTGTCGTCCCCGAGCAGCGTCTGCCACACATCGGGACCGAGCCGCTTCGCCTCGTCGAAGGCCGTGTCGATCTGCGCCTCAGCCTGGCGAGTGAGCGGCTTGAGGAGCCGGGCCTGGGCGATCTGGGGGAGGTTGCGGTCCTCCAGCGTGATCTTGTCGAAGCGGCCGATGCTCAGCTTCAGCCCCTCCTGCACGGCCACCTCGGCAGCGCCCGACAGCTCCTCGCCCACGAGTTCGCGCAGGTCACGCTGGCGCGCGATGAACGACACGATCGGGATGGCCCGCCGCTCGTCGGCGCCCTCCACCAGGTTCGTGATCTTGTCGGCTTCGCGGGACATCGCCTTCTGATCGGAGATCAGGCCGGCCAGCCACAGGATCAGCTCGTCCATGAAGAGGATCAGGCCGTCGTACCCGAGTGACTTGGCGTGCTCGGCGATGATCCCGAGCCCCTTGTCGAGAGAGACGAACGCGTCCGCATCCTCCGAGGAGTTGCGTGCGAAAGCCGGGAAGAGAGTCTGCGAGAGATCCTGCACGAGCCGGGCGCGCAGCTCCTGCGGGGTGGTGGGGTTCTTGAGATCGAGCTGCTTGGTGTTCTCGTGCTCCTCGGGCGCGGACACCGCGGTGTCGAGCAGCCCGGACGTCCAACGGAACGAGGTGTCGCCAGCAGGGACGAGATCGCCCCAGCCGTCGTCGGCGTCGGCAGGCGCGGCGGCAGGTGATAGGTCGGGCGAGGCCGCCTGGGACAGCTGCTCGATGACCTTTGCATCGCCGTTGAGTCGACGTTGCTGCGCGAAGTCCTCGAAGAGACCGTCGGTGCGGTAGACCTGCGGCAGCGGGGCGGTGGGGTGCAGCTTGCGCACATGATCGACGTAACGGCCGAGCACACGCTGTTCGAGGGACTTCGCCGACAGCATGTGGTACGGCACGAGCAGGAACTTGCGGCCGTCCTCGTCCAGCCACGCGTGATTGGCGCGTACGGTGTCGAACTCCTCATGGGAGCGAACCGCCTGATGCCCGGACAGCAGCGCGTACAGCACCGCCATGAAGTGCGACTTACCGGAACCGAACGAACCGTGCAGATAGACGGCCTTGGACGAGTGTGCGTCCAACGACGCCTTGATGTAGCCCAGTGCCTCCTCGAAGTTCTTCTTCAGCCGGTCCGTGACGACGTAGTCGCGCAGCGCCGCCATCGCGCCCTCGGGGGTGACGGCTTCACTCAGCCGCAGCACGTAGTCGGACGTCGACACCGTTTCCTTGATGTCGATCAGCTCGCGCAGCAGCGGCCGGTCCTCGGCGCGGGGCTTGCCCTTGCTCATGAATGCCATGGTCTGACTCTCTCGCCTCTCCGGTCCCGGCTCAGCTGTCCGACTTCACGGTCGCCGTGCGCCCGCCGCGTTTGGCCGCGACCGGCTTCCAGCTCCTCAGGTCCTCATCTGTAAGGCCGAGTTCACCCTGCTTGAGATGCCTGAATCCGAGGATCTCGGCGGCGGGAGCGGCCCCGTAGTCCGGGTCGTACTCGCCGTACCACTGGTCGAGCCACGGCTGCAGTTCGAGCAGGCCGGCGAGGTACGGAACGAGGTCCGCGCTCTCGAAGCCGGCACCAGCGTCCTGCACGTACGAGGCGAGCGCGAGCGCCTGCTCAAGCTGGTTCCAGCCCGCCCAGCCGTAGAGGGCGGGCTGCTGGACATTGGCCGACCCGTACGAGACGAACCGCTCCTTGGGCACGTCGAGCTTGCCGCGGGCCCGCCAGTAGGAGGGCTTGAGGAAGTCGGCGGAGGTGTACTTCGGCGGCACGGGCGTGCGCTCGCGGACCTTGCGCCTGGCGGGCTCGTCGGGGGCCGCGTCCTCCTCGCGCTGGAGGTCCCAGACGTGCTCCCAGTCGGCGCGCTTCTTCAGGCCGGACGGCTTGTAGCGCAAGGCGGAGACGAACGGCACGTGCTCGTCGCTGAGCAGCTCGCGCACCGTCTTCGCGAAGTCCTGGCGCGGAGCGTAGATCTCGGCGACGGACACGAACTCGGCATCCGTGCTGAGGTCTTCGGTGAGGCGGGAGAGAGAGACCATGGTCGGATTCCCCTCCTGGTCGAACCAGTACCGCCGATCCTCGACCCGGTCGAGCAGCCACGCCTTGAGCGCCCTGCCCTGCATGGCATCCCACCCGTCGGTGGCCCAGCGGCGCTTGTACTCAGGCCGCTCGATCATGTTCAGGGCGCGGTTCGCCTCGATGGCGTCGATGCGCTTCTGCACGAGGGCGCGGTAGGGGGCGGGCCAGTGGTCGGGGATGGTAGTGATGGGCGTCGACCCGTGGCGCGCGAACCAGACCTCGCTGGTTTCACCCGTCTCGACGCGGCGAGCAAGCACGATCTCAAACGCGCGCTCACCGAGGGCGAGGGATGGGACCGCGGCGGTCTCGGGGTCGGTGGCGGCCTCGGGGATCCACAGCTCGTCGGTGTGCAACTGGTACAGCCCGTACACCTGCCAGTCCAACTCCTCCTGCAACGCGATCATGCGGGCGCGGATCGCGTCGTAGCGGGTGCGGGCATCGCGAAGGGTGGCAGGGGTCGGCGTCTCGCGGGCGGCGAGGGCGGAGGGAGAGGCGGCGGTGAGCTGCTGGGCGAGGGCGTCGAGGGCGGTGGCGAGGGACACGGGGTAGGCGGCGGGGAGGGGGAACTCCTGGAGCTTGGTGCCTGTGAACTCGTAGAATCGCTCCCATTCGTCGTGCATGAACCCGCCGGTTCCTGACTGGCTGCCCTTATCGTGGCTCACCATCTTGAGCCAGAACCCAGCCGTGGAACTGTTGAGTACCCCAAGCAGCGCCAGATGCTCCTCCTCGGTTGCACCCTCCCGCAGCTTGATCACGGGGGCGCTGCGGATGAACCCGTCGTTGTCCCGCCTGAGCATGAAATGGCAGTGCGTGGCTACGAAGCTGAAGGGGATCAAGAACGTTGACCAGTAGCGCCGAGGGTTGAAGCTGGAGTATTCGAACCAGGTGAGGCCTTGTTCCTCCTGGGTGCCCGAGAGGGCTTTTCGTCGACGGAGCAAGGTGCGGTTCGGCCACAAGAGCCGCTCGGTTGATTCGCCGATTTCAGCAGCATGTGTGGAGTCGGTGTAGGGGAAGATGGTGCCTACCCCGTCAGTTTTCGTCCAGTCCCGGATGGAGCCTCCTCCATGAAACGTGCGAATCCGGTCGGGTGAGACGCCAAGTCGATTGGCAGATGCGAAGCCGAGCATGTAGGCGTCGTCTTCGCGAGTCACGGTGTTGAAGCCGATGCTGTCGCAGATGGCCTCCAGCTTGCCGACATTGCCAGCGAGATTGATGGATTCCACCATCTCCAGTCCGCCAGCCGCCAAGATCCACGGCTGCTTAGCGAAGTACCGCCCCCGCCCCAGGTCATCGACCGAGACCCACTGCCCCGCATTCCCCGGCTGGTCGATCTGCTCCACGATCGCCCGCCAGACGAACCCCTCCTCCGCCTTCTCAGGTGCCGCAGGTTCCCCCTGCACACTTCGCACCGTACGGATCGTCGCCTGCCGCCCCGAGCCGTTCCTCGGCCTGCCGACCAGGATCACCGTCGGCGTCCCGTGTCCCGGGATGTACGCCCCCGACGTGTCGATGACCTCCGTCAGTTCCACCTTGTGTGCGAAGAACTCCTCGATCAGCCGCGTCCCGAACTCCCGCTTCATGAATGAGTTCGCCGTGATCTGGCCGACCATGCCGTACCCGCGCCCGCTCTTCGGATCGTCGCCCCGTACCGCGAGCTCGAAGAACCGCTGGGCGAACGGCACCGACAGCGCGTACGTCCCCGCGCAAGCGTCGTACAGCTTCCGGTATCGCTCGTTGAGCGTCTTGTCCTTGACCGTGATGTACGGCGGGTTCCCGACCACCACGTGGTAGCGGCCCTTCCGCAGGATCTCCGGGTGCTCGAAGACGTCCTCCGTGCTCAGCGCGTAGTACGGGTCCTCAGCGCTCTCCCCCGAAGCGCCGGGGACCTCGAACAGCCCCTCCTGCCGGAACTCCGTCGGCAGCAGCGAGTCGCCCACCGCGAGCCTCATCGGCCAGTCGTACGCCGACGCCTCCGCGAAGGTCCGCATCTCGCCCGCCGCCATCGCCGCGAGCAGCAGCCGGAACCGGGCGATGGCCACCGCGAACGGGTTTAGGTCCACGCCGTGCACCGATTCCAGCGCCGCCCGCACCCGCTCGTACGGGCCCACTGCGGGCCGCTCTTCGGCCCACAGCCGCACCAGCCGCCGGAACGCGCCGAGCACGAAGTGCCCGGACCCGCACGTGGGGTCGATCATCTTCAGGCCCTCGAACCCGAACTCCCGCACTGCCGGCTTCATCGTCCGGTCGAGGATGAACTCCTCGACGAACTCGGGGGTCTGCAGCAGTGCGTACGTCTTCCGGGCCGCCTCGCTCAGGTCCTGGTACAGGTCGCCGAGGAACCGCGTGTCCCACCCCTTCGTACCGTCGCCGCCCTCCTCCAGCGGGTCGGTGAAGTCGTGGACGAGCGTCCCGTCTCCGCCGTTCTCCCGCCGCCAGAACTCCAGCAGCGCGCCCGCGCCCTCGTGCGACAGCGGGATCTGGAACAGCGGGTTGTGCCGCTGGTCGAACAGAAGCTGCCCGGCCGGGCCCGCGCCCAGTTCCGCGAAGGCCGTCTCCAGCCAGCCGCGGTACGTCGGGTCGTCGTCCTTGTCGACGTACTCCTCGTACCGCGCCTGCGCGACGTCGCGCCCCGCGACCGTCGGCGCGGTGATGTACGGCTCGGCGATCAGCTCGTTGTCCTCGCTGAAGCGCACGAAGACCGTGCCGAGCACCCACGCGACGGCGACCTGCGTGACCCGCTCCCCGAGCCACGCGCTCCATGTGGCAGCGGTCCGGCTCGCCTTGCGCGCCTGCTCGTACTCCCCGCGCAGCCGTGCGCTCACCTCGGGCACGGCCTTGACCTGGGCGTCCAGGTCGGTTTCGGCCGCCTTGACCTGCTGCTGAAGGTCAGCGAGGAGGCTCTTGCGCTCGATCAAGGATGGCTCCCGTTCGGATGATGAATGCGGTCGGTGGTCGTGTGGGTTGTGGGGCGTCAGCGGTCATCAGTCATCGGCATGCGCGTTCACCCACGCCGCCGGCACATGGATCCACTCGCCCCGCGCGGCCTGGTACGGCACGGCCTTCCCCGCGAGGCGTGGCGTGTCCGACGGGTCGGACTGGGCGACGAGCAGCCACAGCGGCCGCCGCCCCTCCCGCGCCAGCTCCGCAAGCCGGTCCAGGACGTCCAGCGCATCGTAACGGGCCAGCACCGCCGCCTCCGTGAGCAACAGCGGCCCCCCGTCCGCCCCCGGCACCCGCTCAAGCCGGGCCGCCAGCTTCGGCTCCAACTGGTGCCACGCCCGCCCGGCGACCACGCCGAGGTTCTGCCGACCCCGCGAACCGGGCGCAGCAGCATCCGCTTCCAGGACTGTCTGCCAGGTCGGCTGGGGCCGCCCGTCGACCATCGCATGCAGCTCGTCGAGGAACAGCCCGGTCAGCGACACCGCCTCCGCCCCGTACGGTGCCTGCGTCAGGAGTCGTGCCGCGGTGTGTGCACCGCGCGACGGCACGGTGAGTACCCGCAGCCCGTCCTTGCCCGCATCGTGCGTAAGCCGCTGCTCGGCGGTGGCCGCGGCCCGTACTGCCTGGTCGGCGTCGTACCGGGCGGCGCCCTGCCGGCCCGCGGACGACGCGGCCCCTGACCGGACGGTCCCCGTACGCGAACTCCCGTACGTCGTCACCTGGCTGCCGCCGGCCCCAGCGCCCGCAGGGCGGTTGGGCAGCAGTCGCAGCACGAGGTCGTAGCGGGTCTCCAGCTTCAGGTCGAAACCGGCCTTGCGCAGCGCCGTCACCAACTCTGACCCCGAGGGGAGTTCGGCCGTGACGAGGGGGTCGGCGCCGAGGCGGGGGAAGCGGGTGTGGACCAGCTTGTGCACGTCCTCCACGCGCAGGCCCGGCTGCCGCTCCTCCTCCAGCTCCGGCTGGATGGCGACCATGCCGGCCTGGGTGATGCGCAGGGCCCGTACCAGGTCCAGATCCCGCGGATAGATCTCCAGGCGCGGCGTGAGCGCGGCCCGCGTGGACGCGGCGACGGCGATCTCCGCGATCCGCTGCTCGTTCCAGCCGAGCACACCCGGCGGCGGTGCGACAGAGCCCAGCTCGGTCAGTACGGTAGCGGCGGTCGGCAAGGCCTCCAGGCCGGCGAGCCGGTCCGCCTTCGCGCCGAGCTTGACCGCGTACTCCTGCAGCGCAGGCTTGGTCGGTGTGTCCGGGCTGTCCGTGCCCTCCCGTACGTCGATGACGAGCAGGCCGAGCGCAGGCTCCGTGCCGCGCGGCGCCGGCGCGTGGAAGTAGTGCAGCAGCGGCGGCTGCTGATTCTTTTCGGCGTCGTAGAACTGCTCCCGCTCCACCAGCGCCCGCAGCAGCGCCAGCGCGAGCGTCCGACGGCCGCGCCGGTCGGCGACCTCGGTGCCGCGGCGGGCGATGAGCGCGTCGGCGATCTCGACGACGGACGCCACCCGGCCGCGGTCGGCGAGGATCTCCACCACCTGCTCGCGCAGGGCCGACAGCGCCGCGTCTTCGTGCCAGCGCTCCCGCGCCTTCCTCACGATCTGCGGGATTCGGCCCGCGGTGACCTCAAGGGCCTTCGCCACGTCCGCCTGCCGCGCCCACACCGGACCCTCGGGGTACTGGCCCTGCTCGTCCGGCAGGCCGAGCAGCAGTCGGATGCCCTCGCGGGTCGTCTCGTTGGAACCACCACGCCCTGTCGCAGGCTTGGGCACCAGCCGGGCCGCGAGCGCGTCCAGGCTGAGCCGGGCGTGCGCCTCCGCGGCCGTCTCGCCTCCTACCGCCTCCGCGAGACTGACCTCAAGGTCGGTGAGTTCCTGCTCCGCCTCCCTGCGCGCCTCACGGCTGGTCGGCGCGACCGGCTGGCGCAGCCGCGCGTTCCACTCCTTCTGACGGCCCTGGATCTCCTCACGCGTACGCGAACCCATACCGGGTGCGGTGAGGAACTTGCGCGCCTTGTAGGTGACGACATCGCCGACCGTGCTCAGGCCCATCGCATACAGCTGGGAGAGCGCGGCCGGGCTCAGGCCCGCCACCGACAGATGCGTGCTCAGCGTCGCCCGCGCGGCCTGCTCCTCACGGATCTGAAGCGCGGCCTCGCTCTCGTCACCTGGCGGAGTCTCATCCCCCGCCCCTGCCTCGGCATCCCGCTCCGCACCGGATCCGTGCCCCGTGGACGGCGCTGTCGCCTTCTGCGCCTCGATGAAGATCTGCTTCCAGGCCCGCTCCATCGGAACCAGATCCGGGAAGCGGTCCTTGACGTCCCGCGCGAGCGCCTTACGGAAGAACGCCACCAGTCCGTCGCGCACCGGCGTCTCGAACGCATCCGCCGCGATCTCCGGGTGCGGCCACTCCTCCGCGACCGTCTGCCGCGCGGTGACCGAGCCGTCGCCCCACTGCGGCAGCTCGCGCGAGGCCATCTCGTGCAGGGTCACGGCGAGTGCGTACCGCTCGGCATGCGCGTCGTACGCGCCGCGCTGGAGCGTGCCGAGGAACGGGTCGAGGTAGCCCTCCGTGCCTGCCTCGATCTCCTTCGCTGGATAGCCGGCCAGCGAGAAGTCGATCAGGACGAGCTGACGGGTGCCGTTCGGCCGGATGCGGATCGCGATGTTGTCCGGTTTCAGGTCACGGTGCCAGATGCCCTCGGCCTCCAAGTGCTCGACAGCACCGAAGAGATACTGCCCGTACGCCTCCAGCTGGTCCATGCCGAGGCGGCCGACCTCCCGCAGCTGCCGTGCGACGGTGTCCTCACGGCGCTGCGGCCGCTCCGAGCGCCCCGTTTCCTCGCCGCGCTGCTCGCGTGCGTCACCCACGTACTCAAGGACGAGGACCCGGCGGCCGCCGATCGTCAGCGGCTCGGGCATGGCGAGCCCGATGATCCGCGAGTCCTGGTGGATCCGGCCGAGAACCTCCGCCTCCCGATCCAGGACCGAATGCTTGGCCTCGCTCAGCGCCACCTTCAGGACGACCGGCGGACGCGAGCCATTACGGCGCGGCTCGGCGGCCAGGTCACGCACGAGGAAGGCCCGCGCGGTCGACCCGGTGCCAAGCCGCCGCTCGACCTCCCAGCGACCCGCAAGCACATCACCCGCGACACACTCCAGGGGATCGCCCTCCGGCTCGGGCTCTGGAACAGGGCCGGGCTCGTCACCGTCACCCCCGCCGGCACCGTCCTCCGCATCCGTCCCAGTGGACGCCACCGCCGCGAACGACGACTCGACGAACTCCAGCATCTCCATGAAGTCGTCGAGCGCGGCAAGCCGACGAACCGGGTCGAATGCTGTCGCCGCCTCCACCAGGTCGTCGATGTCCGGGTCCAGGCCGTCGACCAGCGCACTGGGCCGCAGCGTCTCACCGCTTTCCAGCCGGCGCAGCACCTCCGCCTGGCTCGCCCCCGGGGCCTTCCCCGTGACCAGCAGATAGGTGAGTACACCCAGGCCGTACACGTCCAGGCGCACCGGATCGGCCTTCGCTGCCGTCAGCTCCGGCGCGAGGTACGGGTCCGCCTGGTCGGCGATGTGCAGCGCGGACAGCGAGCTCGGCGACATCATCTGCGTCAGACGACGCCCGCGACCGGAAGCACCGCCACCGGAAGAACCAGTCCCGGGCCTGCCGGCCGCGATCTGCCAGTCCGCGATCTCCAGGCGGGGCCGTGCCCACTGCTCGGCCTCGCTGAGCTCATGCCCGCGCGCCCCACGGTTGCGCGGAATGACGTGCACGCAGTGGGCGGACAGGGCGCGGTGGTAGATGCGGCGCGAATGCGCGGAGCGGATCGTCTCCGCGAGCTGCCGGACCAGGGCCAGACGGGCCTGCAGATCGAGCTCCTCGCCGTGGCTGACGAGGTAGTCGTCCAGGCGCATCGTGTGCGGGTGGTAGTCGAAGAGGATCGCTGGGCCCGCCGGGTGCCCGGACGGCAGGTAGTTCTTCACCGACACCGCGCCGGGGTGCCGGAACCGGTTCAGCACCGCGGCTTCACGCGCGGCGGCCTTCTCCACCGAGGCACGCTCGGCGTTCGAGGCCCCGCGCTCGCTGAGGAACACCCTCACCCGGGCGATGTCGTGGAGCTGGGTGTGCTCACCCCTGTAGTCGGCCCAGGTCTGGCCGGAGTCGAAGGAGGCGGAGTCGAGCAGGTACCCCCCGACCTCCTCCTGCCGCCGGATTGGCGCGATCCCCAGGCTCTGAAGTCCTTGCGCGACCTTCCGGGAGACTTCGGCGGTGACCGCGTAACGGGCGTCACCGGGCGGCGTGGCCAGCATCTCGGCCAACTGCCTGACCGTGAACACGCCGTTCAGGTCGGCGGCCGGCAGATGCAGACGGAGCCTGTCATCGGTGAAGCAGACCGCTTCGCCGACCCAGATGCGCGGGCGCGCACCGATGGTCGACTGGACAAGACCGGCCAGCTCCTTGGCCTTCTGGTTGGACAGGTGCAGCGGATTGGAGTGACGTCGACTCGTACCGCCCGGGGTGGTCTGGATCCAGTCGCGACCACCGCCCGCGACCGAGCCGTGCCAGTCCTTCAACTCGATCAGGAAGATGCCGGCCGGGGCAACCATGAAGAGGTCGACCTCACGGACATGGCCGCTGTTCGCGGTGAAGGTGAAGTTCGACCAGGCGCGCCAGGGCTCCCCGTCCTGATCCCGCAGGGCACGCCGGATCGCCTCCAGGCCGCGCCGCTCATGCTCGAACTGCGACTCGGTGACAGTGGTCCACCGTTCGTCTTTCACACCACTCCCCCTCCTACCCCCTGCGTCCCCGCAATTCTAGGCCGTACCACTGACGAGCAGCGGGCACGGTAGGCCTCGGGGGGGGCGGCCGGCGGGCAGCTTCGCGTGACGCTGCGTCCTCCGGCAGCGGCGCCCTCACTCGAGGGGCGACTGCACTTCCGGCTCGTCGCCGAAGAGCGGGTATTCCGGCTCGGGCACGTCGGCGACAAGCTCGGTAGCGACGCGGAGTCTTGAGAGGCGGCCGTCCCGGGTACACGCCCGGGACGGCACGCCGTCCCGGCGACGTACCTAGTTAGACGTGGCTCTCGGAAGCAAACCGGACGAACGCCGCCCACCCGGCCAGCTCGATGCGGAGGACCGGCCCTGCCGGGTCCTTCGAGTCGCGGACGTGAACGGCTACGTCCGTCAGAGCCACCTCGACGCAGTCGCCACCTTCCGCGCCGCTGTAGCTGCTCTTGCGCCAGCTCAGGTCTCGCGGTCCGGCGGTGGTCTCTTCGGCACTCATAGCTCTCCCAGCAGCTTCCCGATGAAGGCCAGCGATTCACGAGGCGTCATGGCCTGCGCTCGGATGATCCCATAGCGCGATGCAAGGGCGCGGACTTCCTCACGATCGGTGACAAGTGTGCTCCGTCCCTGGGCCTCCATGTAACCGACCTGCTCACCTCCCTTGCGCGTGAAGAGTGTGAACCCACCATCGACGCCGGCGTTGTCTTCGCGGTCGAGAGGCATGACCTGCATCTCAACGTTCCGCCTGTCCCCGATGAGGAGGATCTGCTCCAACTGTCCTCGCATCACGGCCTTTCCACCGAGCGGACGGCGGAGCACAGACTCTTCCATGACGAAGCTGAAGAGAGGCGTCGGGCGGGCAGCAAAACGCTCCTGCCGCGCCAACCGGGCGGCCACTCGTTGCTCGATGATCGCTTCGTCCAGGAGGGGTCTGCGCATCGCCAGCAGCGCCCTCATGTACTCCTCAGTTTGTAGCAGCCCCTTGACCACATGCGTGTCGTAGGACTGCAACTCCACCGCCTCCGCCTCCAGCTTGGCGGCATCCCGGAAGAACGCGGGGTACCGGGCCCGCGCGACCTCGTCCTTCATCGCGATCAGGACGCCGACCGCTTTCAGCTCCTGATCCGCCTTGTCGATCAGCTCCGGCCGGGGAATCCGCCGACCGAGCTCCACCGAGGCGATCTGGTCCTCTCCGTACCCCAGCCGCGCACCCAGCTCCGCCCGGGTCAGCCCCTCCCGCTCACGCAGGAGCTTCAGCTGCCGCCCGAAGGCGCGCAGCAGGCCTGCTCCGTCATCCTGTTCCGCCACCTCGGCCACCTCCGACCCACCACCCTCAACGGCATCGCCCACCGCGCGGACCCCACCAGACATCCGCACACGATCGGCTACCGAAACGGTACGGACCACAACCAGCCGGTGTGTCCGAAATCCAGCGAATTCACCCCTGCTACGCCGCAGATGCGACCACCGCGCCGCGCAGCAAGCCGCGCGCGCGTTCAGCGCCTCGCCGATTCCGTTCGACGGCAGCCACATCCGGCCCGACCTCGGGAGGTGCAACTCCCGTGCAGCGCCGGCAGATGGCGCCCCCGGCCGCCACCGGATCCGCACAGCGCGCGCATTCCCCCACGCCACCGGCAGCGTCACCGGCCGCGACCACCGCCACCGGCATCCGCCGTTCCAGGCGCGCTCGCACGAAGCCCGCCGGTGCCAGCACGTGCGAGGGCAGACCACCCAGCAGCGCCTCCCGCAGCCGCCCCACATCCGCATCCCGGGCGAGCCAGTCCGCCACCAGCGGTGCGAGGTCCAGGACTTCGACCGCCCCCAACCGCAAGCGCCGGTCCCGGCCGGTCAGCCGCCCGAGAAGGCCGGCCGCAGCAGCCCGGGCATCCCCGTCGCCGTCATCGCCCTCGATCGCCTCCGCCGCGCGGGAGGAGGTGTTCCCCTCGTTCTTCTCCCCCTTGGGGGAAGTGCCGACCTCCCGACCCTCCCCCTCACCGAGTGCCGGGTTTCGGACCGCAGTGCGCCAGGCCGCCTCGATCTCGTCCGCCTCCGTCAGCGGCACGCTGCTGACGAGGACTCGGGTCGTCCACGTGCCCTTCGTCGGGTGCTGGGAGCGCCGGACGTGGAGGAAGCCCTCCTCGATCAGCTGCGCCCGCGCACCGGCAACGGCCGTGCGCCCCTCGGGCATGCGCTTGCCGATGGTGAGGACGGTGTCCCGGCTGCCGGGCGGCAGCGACAGCGCCCACAGCAGCAGCGTCTTCGCCGTGGCCCGCAGACGCGGGTGGCGGACGATCTCGTGTGACGCCCGTACATAACGCTCGGGCGCGATAAAGTGCACGTGCATGAGGAGGTCCAACTCCCTGTGCCTGACCCCGGGGTGTTTGCCGCACCGCCGGGGTCACCTATTGACCTGTAGCCGGACGGTAGCACGCGGTGACCACCTCCCGTGCCCCGAATTCGGAATCGCCTCTGGTGCGTTGCGCGGCGACCAACCTCACTCGGCGCTCCCGGTCCTGAGGGCGTTCGGCATCCATTGCGTCCAGCGGGTGCGGTGGGTGGACGACGAGACGTACCTGGAGTTCACGAAGCCGCAGAGCGCGGGCAGCACGTTCTGACTGTCCTCTCCGACGAACAGCACGCCGGCTCGCTGCGGTCTCCGACCGGTTCCTGGCCCGCGGCGCACCGCCGCTCTGAGCTGCGTCCCGCGTTCGTCCGCAGGCTCGCGTACACCACCGCCCCACCACCGTACAGGCGTTGGCCGTACGCGCGTCGCCGCTGGTCACAGCCTTCCACCGCGGGCACGCTCCTGCCCATGACATCCCTGCACAGCCCGAGCTCCGCCGAAGCAACCGCTCCCCTCCGGGAGTTCGCCATGCGGTTCAGCTCCACCCCGCGCGGCGCCCGGCTCGCCCGCCGGCTCGTCTCCCACCGCCTCGACGACTGGGGGTACGGCTACGACTCCACGCTCAACGACGCCCTGACGCTGATCACCGCCGAACTCGCCGCCAACGCCGTCCGCCACGGCCGCGTCCCCGGGCGGGACTTCGCCGTCCGGCTCGCCGAGCACCCCGGCGTGCTGCGCATCGAGGTGTCCGACACCCGCACCGAACGGATGCCCCCGACCGACCTCCCCACCCCGGCGGCCGACGCCGAGTCCGGGCGCGGCCTGCTCCTCGTCGCCGCCCTTGCCGACCACTGGGGCACCTCCCCGCGCCCGGCGGCCCCGGGCAAGACCGTCTGGGCGGAGTGCCGGCGCTGAGCCTTCACGGCCCGCCACCGGGGCAGATCTCAGGGCCGTCTGCGTGGCGGACTCCCGGCTGCCGGCGGGGAGCACTGCACGGCCGTCGGCAGCTGTCCGGCCCGCCACTGGTTGGGGGACATCCCGTAGGCGTCCCGGAACGTGCGGCTGAAGTGCGAGGCGCTGACGAATCCCCATTGCGTGGCGACGGCGGAGATCGCGCGTCGCGTCGCGTCGGGGCGCGCCAACTCCCGGCGCGCCGCTTCCAGTCGCCGGCGGCGGATCCAGCCGCCGACCGTGTCGCCCTGGCGCTGGAACAGCTGGTGCAGGTAGCGCAGGGAGACGCCGTGCTGGTCGGCGATCGCCCGGGGTGACAGGTCGGGATCTCCGAGGGAGGCCTCGATGGAGGCGGTGATGCGGTCGAAGAGCGGTTGCGTGGCCGATCGCCCGTCCTCCGGGACGGTTCGTGTCGCGTGGTCCGCGGCCAGGGTCGCGAGCAGGTCGGCGACGACGCGCGCGGCTCGCTCCCTGACCGGGAACGACGCTCCCGGGAGATCGAGGCAGGCGTCGGCCAGCAGCGGCAGCAGCAGTGCGCCCGCGCCCCCGTCTTCGGGGCTGACGAGGGTCGCCGTGAGTCGGCGCAGCGCGCCCTCCTCAAGTCCGATGACGGACCGGGGGACCATCAAGGTGCGCGCACGCTGGGGTCGCGGGAGGACGAACTTGAAGGGCCTGCTCAGGTCCAGGAACGTGAGTGAGTGGGGTGGCAGCTCCACGGAACGACCGTCCTGGAAAACCCTCGCGGTGCCGTCGAGTTGCAGCCGGGCGACGATGTTCCGGCACGGATCGGCCGCGACGGACGCCTGGTCCCGCAGGACCGCCACCGGCCCGGAGGTCTGGTCGGAGATCTGGAGACTGCCCAGTCGTGTGGTGGTCAGGGACCCGGTCCAGGCGGCGTCGCGTACGGACACCTCGACCCGGGCGAAGGCCCGCGACAGGGCCGGCTGCCAGTCGGCCGCAGCCATGGCGGTCGGGCCGAGCGCGGCCGCCCGCGTCGGGGCGTTCGGCGATGCGCCGGTCACGGCTTCTCCCCTGCCGCTCGGCGGGCGCGTTCCTTCGCGAGCCAGTCGGTCGGTGACAGGCCGTAGGCACTGCGGAAGGCCCGGCTCAGCTGTCCCCCGCTCGTGAATCCCCACCTCCGGGCGATGAGTCCCACACTGAGCGAGTCGGCCGGGGTCGTCATGAGCGCCCGGCGGCACTCCTCCAGGCGCTGTTCCCGGATCCACTGGCACAGCGTCCGGCCTTCGCCCTCGAAGAGCCGGTGCAGGTACCGCACGGAGATGCCGTGTTCTCGGGCGATGACCTCGGGTGTGAGCCCGGGGTCGGACAGGTGCCAGCGGACGAACTGCTGCACGCGGAGCAGCATGACGTCGTTCGCACCGGGCAGCTCGTCGGTGGGCCGGCTCAGCTGGTCGGCGGCGGTGGCGGCCAGCAGGTCCACGGCGCCGCGGGCCAGCTTCTCCGCCAGGGGTGCGGCGCAGCCGTCGACGGTGTCGGCCAGCCGTCCCAGGAACGGGGAGACCAGCCCGCCGAGGCCGTCGCCGGGCTTCAGCGAGCGGGCCGTGAGCCGCTGGAGGTCGCTTTCCTCCTGGCCGAGCAGGGCCCGCGGCACCGAGAAGATCTTCAGCTGGAAGCGGCCGGGGAAGCGGGTCCGGAACGGCCGGATCGTTTCGAAGAAGGCGATGTCGCCGGGCCCCATCTCGGTGGTGCGGCCGTCCTGTTCGACCTGGGACACCCCGGTGCTCTGCACCACGGCGAAGATGCACCCCCCGTCGCCCCGGGCGATGAACCGCGGAGAGCGGTGGACTTCTCCGGGGTCGCTGTCGACGGTGGTGATCTGTAGGTCGCCGACCGCGCGGCTGCGCAGGGCGGCGTCATACGAGGGCCCGCCGGTCTGGATGTCCATGCCGACGAGGGTGGCGAACACCGCGTCGTGCCAGTACTCCAGGCTCTCGGCCGCCGGGACCGAACGGGTCGTCACCAGGTGAGCGTGCGCTGTCGAGGCCGGGGAGAGACTGCCGTCCTCCGTGTGTGAGGGGATTCGAGCTGCCATGGTGCCAGGATGCCGGTGCGGTGGGGGCGGGCGCATGAGTCGAGTGACTGGTCCACCTACGCGGCGCCGGCCTGCTCAGGCCAGGTGTGCCCGCAGGAAGCTGCCGCCCTGCCGCAGTGCCGCACGGGAGGGCGGGCTGTCACGCAGCGCGTTCAGCGACACGAAGTCGTGCACGGTGCCGAGGAACCGTACGGCCGTCGCCCGGACTCCGGCGGCACGCAGTCGGGCCGCGTACTCCTCGGCCTCGTCCCGGGTGACGTCCGCCTCGGCGGTGACGATCAGCGCCGGCGGCAGCCCGGCGAGCATGTCGGAGTCGGCTCGCAGCGGACTGGCGGTCGGCTGGTCCCAGTTCTCGGGTGGGCCGAGGTACTCCTGCCAGTACCGCCGCAGGGCCTCCCGGCTGAGCAGGTAGCCGGAACCGAAGCGGTGCTGCGACTCCGTGTCGCACACGGGGTCCACGAGCGGATAGTAGAGGAGCTGGGCCCGGATGGAAGGGCCGCCCCGGGTCTTGGCGAGCATGGTGACGGCGGTGGCGAGGGTGGCACCGGCGCAGTCGCCCGCCACGGCGATGCGCTCCGGTACGACGCCCAGCGACTCCGCGTGAGCCGTCATCCAGCCCAGCAGGGCATAGCACTCCTCCAGCGCCACGGGATAGCGCGCCTCGGGCGTACGGCTGTACTCGGGGACGACGGCCACCGCACCGGCGCCCTTGACCAGTTCGGTGATCAGACGCGCGTGGGTGTGGGCGTCGCCGAGCATCCAGCGTCCTCCGTGGACGTAGAGCAGGGCGGGCAGGGGCACCTCGACGCCGACCGGGCGGAAGGTCCAGAATCCGACGAGCCCGCAGGGCCCCACCGGCGCCACCCGGAAGTGGGCTTCGACGTCGCAGTCCTCGACCAGGTCGCCCTGGGCTTCCGACAGGGCCTGGCGTCCGGTGACCGGACCGAGGTCGTCGAGCCCGGGCGGCGTGGCCGAAGCCGCGACCAGCCGCGCCACGACCGGATCCAGTGTGATCGGGGGAGGCGGGAGCAGGCCCTCGTCGGGCCAGGCGTCAGGCTCCACGACGCCTCGTCTCTCGCTCGGGTCCGTCGACACGGCTCGTCCGTGGCTGCTGCATTCCGGCGTCACCGCATACGTACCAGCACTGCACCATCAGGGGCACCGTTCTACGTGCTCTGCAGCAGATCGCGGAGTTGGTGCCGGCTGCTGACTCCGAGTTTGGGATAGACGTTGTACAGGTGCGTGCCCACGGTACGGGGCGAGAGGAAGAGCTGTTCACCGATCTCACGGTTCGAGAGGCCTTGCGCGGCCATGCGGACGATCTGCTGCTGCTGAGCGGTCAACCGGCCCAGGGTGGCGGAGTCGGCGGCGGAGCCGGCGTTGTTCGCCACACCGCTGGCGCGCAGTTCCTGGCGGATCGCGGAGGCCAGCGGCCGGGAGCCGAGGGCATCGGCGGTGTCGAGCGCCGCGACGAGCTGCTGCCGGGCCTCCGAGGGACGCCTGGCGCGGCGCAGCCAGATCGCGTAGCTGAGTCGGGCCTGCGCACGCTCGACCGGCCAGCGCTCGCCCTCCGCGTTCACCAGTGCGAGGCGGAAGTGGTGCTCGGGATCGGCGCCGGGCTCCACCAGAGCCGTGGCGTGGTGCAGCAGGAGCGTCATCCGGGCCGTCGGCCGCTCCCCGTGCGCCGACCGCACCTGCGCGAGGACCGCCGCCGCCTCCTCGTTCGTGCCGGCCCGGTGGGCGGCCAGCGCGAGCTCCGCGATGCAGCGCGAGGAGAGGAACGGGTGCAGCGGAGCGCCGTCCTCGGCGAACAGGGTCCGGAGCCGGCGGTAGGCGTCGGCCCACTCCCCGTGGGACATCGCGACCAGGGCGCCGGCCCGCACGAGCCGGGCCCGGGTGGCGGCGTTCTCGTGCCCGTCGAACGGGACCGCCGGCCAGGCGGGCAGGCTTGCGGGTGCGGTCCCGCGCAGTGCGCGCAGGGACAGGTCGAAGGCTTCCAGGTCGGCCTGGGGACGCGTCAGGCGCAGCACCGCCGCCTTGTCCGTCGCCTCCTCCACCCGGGCGGACACCTCCGACCACTGGCCGGTCGCCAGGAGTGTGTCCAGCAGGGGGGCCATGTGCCAGGCCCTCAGGCCGAAGGCCCGCCGCCCGCGCAGGTAGGTGTCGGCGGCGCGGTAGTGCTCCAGGGCGACGTCCGGCTCGTCGGAGAGGTAGGCGACCGAACCGATGGCGAGGCGCCTGGTCAGCTGGTCACGTCCGTCCAGGGGGCCGCTTCCCACAAGGGCATCGGGGCCTTCGGCGACTCGCCGTGCACTTCTCGGTTGGGTCGCCACGCCCTGCACGAATCCCGCGAGCACGCCGGTCGGTCCGGGCGAGTCGGCACCAGCCGGGCCGGTGCCCGTCCGGCCGTCCGGTCCGGGCCCGGATTCGCGGAGGCCGGATTCGCGGAGGCCGGCGACCAGCTCCGAGAGCCGATCGCGGTGCTCCACCAGGCCGGACTGCTCGGCGATCGCCGCTGCCAGTGTCGCCGACCTTGCGTCGACCGCGGCACCGACCGACGGGTGCCGGTCCGCGCTGTCCAGCAGGAGGTCGAACGCCTCCTTCTGCCGGGAGGAGTGCGACAGGGCGGTCGCCGCGGCCAGGGCGGCCTCGCGAGCGAGTCGGGGGTCGCTGTTGACGCTCAGGAAGCGTGCGTGGAGGCAGCGGACCCAGTCCAGGTCCCCGACGGCGACAGCCGCGTCCAGGGCCCCGGCGAGCAGACGCGCCCGCTCGTCCACGCTGGTGCTGACCCGAGCGGCGTCCTCCAGGGCCCGCGCGAGCGTGAAGTCGTCCGTCGAATGCCCGGCCGCCGCGCGCAGGTCCTCGATGAGCGAGGCGTCCGGGACCACTGCGGCAGCCACCAGGTGCCGTGCCCGGTCGAGCGGGCGGGCGCTCGCCCGCTCGGCGAGATCCCGGTGGGCACGGGTCAGGAGCGCGGCAGGCTGCCCGGTGGACGCGGCGACCCGGGCCAGCGGGTGCCGGAAGACGATGTGGCCGTCGATCAGAGCAACCATTCCGGCCTCTTCGGCGGGGGCCCAGATTCGCAGGTCGGAGGTGTCCAGTGCGGCCATCACGGCAGCCGCGTCGTCGCCGGGCAGCGCCACGGCGGCGTACACGAGGGCCCTGCGCGTCCGGGCGGGCAGCGGACCGATCAGGGCGTCGAACCTGGTCCGGAGGTTCTGCAGGCGGGGGGTGCGCTCACGGGCCAGGGCCGGATCGGCGCCGGAAGCCCGTCGGCGGCACAGCTCCAGCAGGGCGGACGGATTGCCCTCGGCTTCCTCCAGCACCTCCAGGCGGGTGCGCCCGACGGGGGCGCCGGGCACCGAGTCCAGCAGGTCCGCCGACGAACGCAGCGAAAGCGGCGCGACGTGCCACACCTCGGCATCGGCAGGCAGGCCCAGCAGGACCTCGCAGTCCCGCGAGGCGAGCAGGAGCGACACCCGGCTGCCCTCCGTGCGGCGGACGAGCGCCCCCAGCAGCTCCAGGGTGGGGCGGTCGCAGGCGTGGGCGTCGTCGACCGCGATGAGGACCCGGCCCGCAGGAGAGTCGCTGCCGGGGTGGCACAGGCGGTCCAGCAGCGCCGCCGTGCCGGCCGACACGTCCGCCCCGGACGGCACGGTGGCACCGGGCCCGGCGGCGAACGCGGCGAGGAGTGCCTGCTGGTGAGGCTCGCCCAGCGTCGGTATCCGGTCCGTCAACGGGGCGAGCAGGTGGCGGAGCAGCCCGTACGGGACCTCGCGCTCCGGCGCCCAGCCCTGAGCCGTCAGCACCAGGCCGCCGGCTCCGGCCGCCTGCTCACAGGCCGTACGCAGGAGCCGCGACTTTCCGATGCCCTCCTCGCCGACGAGCACGAGAGCCCCCGGCGTACCGGGCTCCTGCTGTACGCAGCGACGCAGGCGCTCCACGTCGGCGCCGCGCCCGAACAGCGCGCCGGCGCCGTGGGCGGAGGCCGTTCGCCCCTCGGATTCCTCCGGAGCGTCCCAGGCCGTCTCCGTGATCGTCATCGTTGCACTCCACACTGCCCGCCGCGGCCACCGCGGCACTTCTCCCACGTTGTCGATCTTGCTCGGGGCGGGGTCCGTCACGCTTCTGTCAAATGACCGGTCATCGCTCGACGGCGGACGCCGGGCGGGCCCCGGCGGACGTCAGGGTCGGTGCGTCGGCCGCCAAGCGCCACGCTCGGAGGCTGGCAGGATGGCCTGACCGCGTCGGAGCGACGAAGCCCTGACCTGGCAGAACAGGAAGCAATGGTGAACACGGGCACGAGCGGGTCGGCCGCCTCGGCGATCTTCGGACGCGAGTCGGAGCTGGCCCGGATCGGCAGCCTTCTCGATGCCGTACAGGGCGAGGGCTCCCACGTGCTGGTCCTGACCGGGGAGCCCGGCGCGGGGAAGAGCACCCTGATCGAGTGGGCCGCCGAGCAAGGCAGCGCCCGGGGACTGCACACCCTGCACGTCCGGGGCAGTGAGGGGGAGAGCGGGCTCGCGCTCGCCGGGCTGCACCAGCTGCTCCGCCCGCTGCTGGCAGGCCTCGACGAGCTGCCGGAGCGGCAACGCGCGGCCCTGCGCTCCGCCTTCGCGCTCGACAGCGAAGAGGGAGAAGAGGCGCCCGCCGATCCGCTGCACCTGTGCGTCGGCGTGGTCACGCTCATCACCGAGGCGGCCGCCCGGCAGCCTCTGCTGCTCGTGGTCGACGACATCCAGTGGCTGGACCACGGATCCCTGGACATCCTGGCCTTCGTCGCCCGCAGGCTCGACGGGGAGGCCGCCGTCATGTTGCTGGCCTCCCGTGAGGCGTCCGTGCCCGGTCGGTTCGACCGCGACTTCCCCCACCTCGTCGCCGGTCCCCTGGCCCGCGCGGACGCCGGGCTGCTGCTGGACGCCCAGCCGGCCCCGCCGACCGGACGGGCCCGGGCACAGGTGCTCCAGGAAGCGACCGGCAACCCCCTCGCGCTCATCGAGCTGTCCCGGGCCGTCGCCAAGGGAACGGGCCACCTGGGCGCGGCTCAGACGCTGCCGCTCACCCGCCGGCTGGAGGACCTGTTCGCCGCCGAGCTCCCGGACCTGCCGCAGGACACCCGCACCGCGCTGCTCCTGGTCGCGGCCGCCGGAACGACGCAACTCGCGGACATCCTGAGGGCAGCCTCCGGGCGCGACATGATCGCGGCCCTGCTACCGGCCGAGCGCGCCGGACTCCTCCGGATCGACGGCGGGCAGGTGTTGCTGCGCCACCCGCTGGTGCGTTCCGCCGTCTACCAGGCGGCGGCCTTCGCCGAACGCCGTGAAGCGCACCTGGCCCTGGCGGTGGCGTTCGAGGCCGAACCCGACCGCCGGGCCTGGCACCTGGCTGCCGCGACCACCGGTCAGGACGACACCGTGGCCGATGCGCTGGCCGCGAGCGCAGAGCGGGCCCGCAGTCGGGGCGGCTACGCGGCCGCGGTGGCCGCCCTGGAACGTGCGGCGGAGCTCACCTCCGACCCCGAGCTGCGCGCACGGCGCCTGCTGGCCGCGGCGAAGTCGGGGCTTCACGCAGGGCACCCGCAATGGGTGGGAGAGCTCACGACTCGCATCGACGGCCTGACGCAGGACCCGGTCGCCCAGGCCGAGGCCAAGTACCTGGGGGGATGGGCCCTCGGCCTGACCTTGCGACACCAGGAGGCGCTGACAGCCCTGATGTCCGTCGGCGAGTCCATGGCCGACGTCGCACCGCCGCTCGCCGTCACCGCCCTCGGCACCGCCGCGACCTTCGCCTACTACACGGGCGACCCGTTCTACGGCGACGAGCTGCTGCGCATCGGGGATCTGATCGACGAGGAAGGGGACCTCACCGACCGGGCATGGATCCAGGCGGCCGTCCGGCCGCACGGCAACCGCCGTCAGGCCCTCGACCTGTTCCACCGGGCTCTGACGGTCGCGTCGCCGGACTCGCTCTCCGAACTGACCATGCTCGGCGGCGCGGCCTGGGTACTCGACGAGACGGACGAGGCGGCTCGGCTGCTGGGCCGCACGATGGACCTCCTGCGACGTGCGGGCACCGCCGGCGCGAACGCCACCGTCGCGCAGGCCCTGGCCTTCGCGCACTGCGAGTCGGGCGCCTGGACGGCGGCGCTGGCCACGACCGAGGACGCGTACTGGATGGCCACCGAGGCCGGGGCGGACAACGTCACCTTCAGTTCCCTCATCCTGCAGGCCACCCTCGGCGCCTTCCGGGGCGACTACGAGGCCGCCTGCGCCCGGGCCCAGGACGCGTTGCGCGGGGTGGATCTGCGCAAGGTCCGCAATCTGCCGGCCCGCTACCACTACGCGCTGGGCATGGCCAAGACGGTGGAGGGCGACCACGAGGGCGCCTATGCGGAGCTCCGCAACACGTTCACCCACGACTACCAGCCGACCCCGGTTCACTACCACGCCTCTGTCTACTACCTGGCCGATCTCGCCGCCGCAGCGGTCCGGGCCGGGCGGATCGACGACGCCCGCACCGTGCTGGAGGCGACACAACGCACGCTCGGCGACGACCTGTCGCCCCGCGTGCACACCATCGTGCGTCGCGCCGCGGCCCTGGTCAGCGAGACCGACGAGGCCGCCGAGCAGCACTTCCGCTCCGCCCTGGCCGATCCCGCAGGTGGCCGGTGGCCCTTCGAACACGCCCTCGCCCAGCTCGACTTCGGCGAGTGGCTGCGACGCCGGCGGCGCTCGGCCGAGGCACGCCGGCTGCTGAGCGCCGCGCTGGAGACGTTCCGGCGCCTCGGCGCCCGCCCGTGGGCCGACCGCGCCACGGCGGAACTGCGCGCCGCAGGTGCCTCCGTCCCCCAGGGCTCCGAGCCGGCGGCGAAGGCCGATCTGACGCCACAGGAACTGCAGATCACCGAGTTGGCGGCACAGGGACTCACCAACCGGGACATCGCCTCACGGCTCTACCTCTCGCCACGCACGGTCGGGTACCACCTCCACAAGATCTTCCCGAAGCTCGGGGTCAAGTCCCGGGCCCAGCTCCGGGACGCCCTCTCGGAAGTGACAGGCGAATCCGGCCACGCCGACTGACGCGCCTGAGCCGGCACGTTCGGCGTCGCGCCTCCGCAGGCGTGCAGGATCGGCACAACGGTGGGCGCTGACGGTCAAGCCCGCCGCGCGGTTCGGTCCTAGCGTTCCTGGGGCAGGGAGCGAGGGACTCTCCTGTGGACCGCCCGACGACGTCGACCGCCCCCCGTACCGTCGCGTCGTCGGGCTTCCGGTCCACGAGGTGCGATGAGGCGAGCAGGTGGTGCGTCGATGACCGGGACCGACGGCGGGCAGGCCGGCACCGCGAGCGGTTCGGCCTGGTCGCCGCTGCGCCGGCGCGTCTTCCGCGACCTCTGGCTGGCCCAGTTCACCTCGAACGTCGGCAGCTGGATGCAGACCGTCGGTGCGCAGTGGCTGCTGGTCGGACACGGCGCGGCCCAGGTGTCCCTGGTCCAGCTCGCGGCAGGCCTGCCGGTGCTCTTCCTCGCCCTGCCGGCCGGGGTCCTCGCGGATCTCGTGGACCGGCGCCGCCTGCTGCTGGTGATGCAGGCCGCCATGGCACTGGTGGCCGCGGTGCTGGCCGCGCTGGCCTTCGCGGACCGGCTCGGGCCCTGGACGCTGCTGGCCCTCACCCTCCTCCTGGGCTGCGGGAACGCGCTCAACGGCCCGGCCTGGCAGGCGGTGCAGCCGTCGCTCGTCCCACGGGAGGAGTTGCGCCAGGCCGCGGCGCTGGGGGCCGTGAACATGAACCTGGCGCGCGCCGTCGGCCCGGCCCTCGGCGGGGCCCTCGTCGCCGCCCTCGGGGTCGGCTGGACCTTCGCCGTCAACGCCGCGTCCTTCCTCGCGATCCTGGCCGTGCTGGCGACGTGGCGGCCGGGCGGCGAGGCGCGAGCTCCGCGGCCGGGTCAGGAGCGCGAGCACCTGATCGCGGCCCTGCGCGCCGGCGGCCGGTACGTGCGCAGCGCGCCCCGGATCCGCCGGATCCTGCTGCGCAGCGCCCTGTTCGTGCCCGGCGCCTCCGCCCTGTGGGCGCTGCTGCCGGTGTCCGCCCACGAGTCCCTCGGTCTCGGTGCGGCCGGATACGGTCTCCTCCTGGGCGCCGTGGGACTGGGAGCGGTCGCGGGAGCGGCGGTGCTGCCGGTGCTGTCGCGACGGGTCGGCGGCGACGGCGCGCTGGCGCTCGCCGGGGCCGTCTTCGCGGGCGCGCTGGTGACCCTGGCCGTCAGCACGAGCGTGCCGGCGGCCTTCCTGGCCCTGGTCCTGACAGGAGCGGCGTGGATCACGGCGCTGTCCACCTTGAACGCCAGCCTGCAAGTCGCCCTGCCGGCCTGGGTGCGGGCCCGCGGCTCGGCCTTCTACCTGCTCGTCTTCCAGGGCGGCAACGCCATCGGTTCGCTGGTGTGGGGACAGGTGGCGCAGCACGCCGGCGTGTCCGTGGCGATGCTCCTGGCGGCGCTGTTCCTCCTCGGCGGGGTGCTGTCGCTGCGACGGCTGCCCCTGCTCGGCGGCCAGGCCGATCCGACGCTCTCCGAGGCGTGGCCCGAACCCCGGCTGGCCGTCGAGCCCGCGCCGCAGGACGGGCCGGTCCTGGTGACCGTGACCTACCAGGTGCGGGCGGAGCAGGCACAGGCGTTCGTCGCGGCGATGCGGAAGGTGGAGTCCTCCCGGCGCCGGACGGGCGCCGTCACCTGGGGCCTGTACCGGGACGCCGCCAGGCCGGAGCAGTTCGTCGAGACGTTCACCGTGACGTCCTGGTCGGAACACTGCGCCCAGCACCACGGGCGCTACACCGGCACCGACCACGCCTTCGAGACCGACGCCCGCAAGCTGCTCACCCGGGAGCCGACCGTCGCCCACGCCATGGCGGCGCACCACCGTGACGGGTGGCCGGCCACCGGGAATCCGCAGTGATGCAGCGGGGGTTCAGGCCTGATGCAGGGCCTCGCGCAGGGTCTGCACGGCAAGGGTGATGGCTTCCTGGGCGGCCTGCGTGGACCGCAGGGCATTGAGCATCACGAAGTCGTGGATGATCCCCTGGAACCGCACCGCGGTGACCGGAACCCCCGCACGGCGGAGCTTGTCGGCGTACGCCTCGCCCTCGTCGCGCAGGACGTCGGCCTCGCCGGTGACGACCAGCGCCGGAGGCAGGTCCTTCAGCTGCTCGACGCTCGCGCGCAGCGGAGAGGCGGTGATCTCGGCGCGCTGGTCGGGGTCGGTGGTGTACTGGTCCCAGAACCACTGCATGGCGTCGCGGCGCAGGAAGTAGCCCTCCGCGAACCGGTGGTACGACGGGGTGTCGAAGCCGGCGCACGTCACGGGGTAGAACAGCACCTGGTACACCAGCGGGACGCCTCCGCGCGCCTTGGCCATCAGCGTGAGCGCGGCGGTCATGTTGCCGCCCACGCTGTCACCCGCGACGGCAATGCGGGTGGCGTCCAAGCCCCTGCCCGCACCTTCGGTGACGACCCAGCGAGAAACGGTCCAGTTCTGCTCGATCGCGACCGGGTACCGGGCCTCGGGCGAGAGGTCGTACTCGGGGAAGACCACGGCGGCACGCGTACCGACGGCGAGCTCGCGCACCAGGCGGTCGTGGGTGCGAGCGTTGCCGAACACCCAGCCGGCGCCGTGAAGGTAGACGATGACGGGCAGGAGGCCGGTGGCGCCGACGGGCTTGACGATGCGCGCCTTGACGCCGCCGGTGGGACCGCCGGGGACGGTGACCCACTCCTCGTCGACGTCCGGCTTGGCGATCTCCCCGGACTGGACCTCGTCCACCGCCTTGCGGCCCTCGACGGGCCCCAGCTCGAACAGGTACGGCGGGTTCGCCGTCGCCTCCACCAAGGCCTGCGCCTCCGGCTCCAGGACCGGCCGTCCACCGGCCCTGCCTGCGTCAATCACGGCGTGCTCCATCGAAGTCGGTCTCGGAATCGATGTCGAGCCTAGGAACGTCACGTGTTCCGGCTTTCCCGACGGCGCACCCGGCGTCCCCTGCCCGCGCACGCGTCCCACAGCCGGCTGTCTGACGTTGCATCGGATGAGGACGGGAACGCCTGCCGCCATGCCTCTCGCCGCACGGTCCTGCTCTCCGTTTCCCCACGGGACCAGGGTCCGTGCGCTGAGACGCAAGTACGAGGAGTGGCGCGTCCTTAGGGTGACGTGTCGCCGGATCGTGGCCCCCGGCCGACCTCCGCCCCTGCTGCGGGGTCGCGGACCTCGTCCGCGAGGTGCGCCGCGTGCGCGGTCGGGATCCCGAGCTCGGCGCCGCGCCACACCCGACCGCGATCCCGTACCTCTCGCTCCTGAAGGAACGACACCATGCGCATCTCCACCCTGCTCCAGGCCTCCGCGGTAGCTCTCACCGCGGTGGCGGCGGGCGTCCTCACCGTTCCCGCCCACGCTTCGACTCTCCCGCTGGCCGCACCCCAGGTGGTCGCACACCTCGACCTCGCCCAGGGCCGGCAGCCGGAGAACCTCACCGTGCTGCCGAACGGCAACACCGTCGTGACCTTCGCCTTCTCCCGCCAGGTCGCCGAGATCGACTGCCACGGCGCCGTCCGCATCCTCGCCACCCTGCCCGCCCCGGCAGCGGATGCGGCCACTCCGGTGCTGAAGTCCCCGTTCCTCGGCGGCATCGTGCGCGACGACAACGGCGTCCTCTACTTCGCCTACGCGACCGGGACCGCCGACCTCACCGGCATCTGGCGGCTGGCCCCCGGCGGCACGCCCCAGCGCATCGCCGCCCTGCCCGCCGACGCCCTGCCCAACGGCCTCGCCCGCGACGAGCGCACCGGCTTCCTGTACGCCGCGGACTCCGTCCTCGGGACCGTCTGGCGCATCTCCGCCGGCGGCGGCACCGCCGTCCGGTGGGCGACCGGCGCCGACCTCCAGCCGGGCGGCTTCCTCGGCGCCAACGGCATCAAGATCCGCGACCGGGCGGTCTGGGTCAGCAACCTCGACAACGGCACCCTGCTGCGCATCCCGATCCGGCCCGACGGCACCGCCGGCCCGACCCAGGTCGCCGCCACCGGCCTGTCCGGCATCGACGACTTCGCCTTCACCGGCCGCGGCAACCAGGTCCTGGCCGCCCTCAACAGCAGCAACCAGATCGCCCTGGTCGCCGACAACGGCACCCACACCATCGTGCTCGACCACGCGGACGGACTGCAGAACCCCACCTCCGTGGCCGTCCGGGGCGACCGCGTCTGGGTCGCGGACGCCGCGTACCTGACCCAGCAGGACCCGAACCTCCTCACCGCCCGCCTGCTCAGGAACAACTAGCACCGCCCCCGGGAGCAGAGCCCCGGCGGAACGGGCCGGCCAGTCCACTCGGACCGGCCGGCCCGTTCCGTCAGACCATCGCCGCTGCCGGACCCCTCGGGCCCGGCAGGGCGGTCTCGCCGTCCTCGCCCCGGGACAGGCCGCTCCAAGGGCCTCGGAGCGTCCCCCGCTCCCGCCGTCGCTGACGTGATGGCCTCACTTCCGGTAGAGCCGGTGAGGCAGATGCCCGCGCGGAGGAGATACGCACGGCGGGCTGGTCGGCGGCGCCGGGGCGGATTCCGGCAACAGGCATGGTGGACAACAGAGTTCGCTTCGTTCGGTGGCGTTCGGCGAGGGGTCGAGGGTGTGCGCGCGGTCAGTGGAAGCCGAGCGCGGAGGGAGTCACTGCCGGCCTGTCCGCGGGCCGCGGATTCGCCAGGGCCGCGAGGACCAGCGCCGCGAGTTCTCCCCCGGCTCGGTCGATCCGCCCCGGCAGGCTGTCGGTGTGCGTGTCGCCCGTGCCGCCCCAGTCCTCGGAGGCCGCGAAGACGGCGGTCGGAGCGACGAGGGCGCGCTGGTACGAGAAGAGCGGGCGGAGCGCGTGCTCCAGGGCCAGGGAGTGGCGTGCGGTGCCGCCCGTCGCGCCGATCAGCACCGGCTTGCCCGCCAGGGCGCCGGGGTCGAGCAGGTCGAAGAACGACTTGAACAGGCCGCTGTAGGAGGCGGAGAAGATCGGGGACACGGCGATCAGCGCGTCCGCCGTGGTCACCTCCTCCAGCGCGTCGCCCAGCGCCTGCGACGGGAAGCCGGAGAGCAGGTGGTGCGAGATGGGGGTCGCCAGCGGGCGCAGTTCGTGCAGGCGCACCCGGACGTCGCGGCCGTCGCGGGCCAGCCGCGCGGAGGCCGCGTCGGTGAGGCGGTCCGCCAGCAGGCGGGTGGACGAGGGCTGGCTGAGCCCGCCCGAGACCACGGCGAGCGTGATCGGTGAGGTCGGTTCCATGGGGGACTCCGTCCTGGTCAGGAGGTCGCGGGAACGTGGTCCCGGAGGGTGGCGTGGGTGGGGGCGTCGGGAACGGTCGCGGGCCGGCCGGCGGCGAACTCCTTGCGGAGGACGGGCACGACCTCCTCGCCGAGGATGTCGAGCTGCTCCAGCACCGTCTTCAGGGGCAGGCCGGCGTGGTCCATCAGGAACAGCTGGCGCTGGTAGTCGCCGACGGCCTCGCGGAAGCCGAGGGTGCGCTCGATGACCTCCTGCGGGCTGCCCACGGTCAGCGGGGTCTGCTCGGTGAACTCCTCCAGCGAGGGCCCGTGCCCGTACACCGGCGCGTTGTCGAAGTACGGACGGAACTCGCGCACCGCGTCCTGGGAGTTCCTGCGCATGAACACCTGTCCGCCGAGGCCGACGATCGCCTGCTCGGGCGTGCCGTGGCCGTGGTGGGCGAAGCGGCTCCGGTAGAGCTCGACCATCCGCCGGGTGTGCTCCTGGGGCCAGAAGATGTTGTTGTGGAAGAAGCCGTCGCCGTAGTACGCGGCCTGCTCGGCGATCTCGGGGCTGCGGATCGAGCCGTGCCAGACGAACGGCGGAACGCCGTCCAGCGGGCGCGGGGTGGAGGTGAAGGCCTGCAGCGGGGTACGGAAGCGGCCTTCCCAGTCGACCACGTCCTCGCGCCACAACCGGTGCAGCAGCGCGTAGTTCTCCACCGCGAGCGGGATGCCCTGGCGGATGTCCTGGCCGAACCACGGGTAGACCGGGCCGGTGTTCCCGCGCCCGAGCATCAGGTCGACGCGACCGTCGGCGACGTGCTGCAACATCGCGTAGTCCTCGGCGATCTTCACCGGGTCGTTGGTGGTGATCAGCGTGGTCGCGGTGGACAGGATGATCCGCTCGGTCTGCGCGGCGATCCAACCGAGCACCGTCGTCGGCGACGACGGAACGAACGGCGGGTTGTGGTGCTCGCCCATGGCGAAGACATCGAGTCCGACCTCCTCGGCCTTGAGCGCGATGGCCAGGATCGCCTTGATGCGCTCGCCCTCGGTCGGTGCCCGTCCTGTGGTCGGGTCGACCGTCACGTCGCCGACGCTGAATATCCCGAACTGCACTTGGGGTTGCCGCCTTTCCGCTGACTGGTCGCGGCCCGGGAGGGCCGCCCAGCGAAACCTAGGAAGCCGACGACGCGCGAAGGACTTCGCAGCGCATGACCGGTTGCCCCGCAGCGCACTGCGGTCCGTCGACCCGGTTCCACCGGCCGGCCGTGCGTTGTCGGGACAGTCCCGGGCGCAGAGCGGGCAGAACGGTCGGACCATCGCGGACTAGTGTCGTCGAACGTGACGCCGAGCCGATCCGGCGGGCGTCTGACGCAGTGTCACTTCCCTGTGTCGTTCCCTGCATTCCCAGGAAAGAGAACCATCATGGTCGACTTCGCCAACGTCCACGCCGCCCCGAGCCCGGACCTGCTCACCCCCGACAACGCGATGATGCTGTTCGTCGACCACCAGCCGCAGATGTTCTTCGGCACCGGCAGCGGCGACCGCACCGCCATCATCAACGCCACCGAGGGCCTGGCCAAGGCCGCCAAGATCTTCAACGTGCCGACCGTGCTGTCCACCGTCGCCGCCGAGTCCTTCTCCGGCCCGATCCTGCCCCAGCTGAAGGCCGTCTTCCCCGACCAGGAGATCATCGACCGCACCTCGATGAACGCCTGGGAGGACGAGGCCCTGGTCGCCGCCGTCAAGGCCACCGGCCGCAAGAAGATCATCCTCTCCGGCCTGTGGACCGAGGTCTGCCTCGTCCTGCCCGCCCTGTCCGCACTCGACCAGGGCTACGAGGTCTACGTCGTCGCCGACGCCTCCGGCGGCGTCACCCCGTCCGCCCACGAGCACGCCCTCCAGCGCATGACCGCCGCCGGCGCCGTCCCCGTCACCTGGATCCAGGTCCTCCTGGAGCTCCAGCGCGACTGGGCCCGCACCGAGACCTACGTCCCCGTCACCGAGCTCGTCAAGGAGCACGGCGGCGCCTACGGCATGGGCCTCGTCTACGCCCAGTCCATGATCAACCCGCACGCCGCCGGCTGACCGACCCGACGGAGCCCGACATGAACACTGGCCTTCTCCTGCTGCGCCTGGTCGCCGGCCTGCTGATCGCAGGCCACGGCGTCCAGAAAGTCAGCTTCCACCTCGGTGGCGGCGGACTGGAGGGCGGCAGCGCCGAGTTCCGGGGCGACGGATTCCGCGGCGGCAAACTCACCGCAATCGCCGCCGGCACCACCCAGCTCGGAGCCGGGCTGATGCTCGCCGCCGGCCTGCTCACCCCACTGGCCGGCGCAGGCGTCATGGGAGTGATGACCGTCGCCCTGACGGTCAAATGGCCGCACGGGCTGTGGGTGCAGCACGACGGGTACGAGTTCCCGTTCGTCCTGATCGTCATCGGCGCGGCACTCACCGCCACCGGCCCCGGACAGTGGTCGATCGACGGGGCCCTCGGGCTGGCGCAGTGGCCACTGTGGTGGCTGCCCGCGGCCGTCGTCGCCGGCGTGGGCGGCGGCCTCGCCACCCGCCTCGCCCTGCACCACAACTGAAACAGGACACGACACAACGGGCTCGGGTCCCCGGAAGGGAAACCTTCCAGGGACCCGAGCCCGTTCGGCGCCATGAAGTCCGAAGTGCTGGGGACAGGGTGGGAGTTGATGAGACGACGACGAAGGGAGCGAAGCACGAACCTGCGCGGTTCGGCGTTCCAGTCGATCAGTTCGGCTTCGTCGCCGCAGGGACATGAGGGCGAAGCTCTGCTCGCGGAGCCAGCTGTGCACCGGCTCGACGGGCCTGTGAGCGACACGAAAAGTGCCGGGCCCGCCGACGAACGGGCCCGGCACTGAGCGGATCCGGGCCTGCCGACGAAACAGGCCCGGCCCGCGGTCACCTTGCGGGGGTGGTCAGTTGGCCACGGACCGGACGGCCTCGCGGATCACGTCGGCGACGCACTTCGGGTGGGAGAGCATGACCAGGTGCGAGGAGTCGACCTCGACGGCGGTGGCCCCGGCGCGCTGGTAGCCGAACCGCTGGACGTCGGGGTTGAGGGTCCGGTCGGCACTGGCGACGATCGCCCAGGACGGCTTGGTCTTCCATGCGGCGCTGGGCGCGGCCTCGCCGAACGCCGCTGCGGCCAGCGGACGCTGGGTGACGGCGAGGACCCGGGCGAGCTCCGGGTCGACGTCGGCCGCGAAGACCGCCGGAAGACGGTCGACCTCCACCGAGACGTCGGTACCCTCACCGCTCCCGTCCTCCAGCGGGAAGGGGCTGTACACCAGGGCGGAGGCGAGGTCGGAGTCGGGGAAGCCGCCCTGCAGCTCGCCCAGGCTCTCCCCCTCCTCCAGCGCGTAACCCGCCAGGTACACCAGTCCCTTGACGTTCTCCTCGGCGCCCGCCACGGTGATCACCGCACCACCGTACGAGTGGCCGACCAGCACCACCGGCCCGGGAATCCGCCGGACCACCGACGCGATGTAGGCGGAGTCCCCGATCAGGCTGCGGTTCGGCACGGCCGGCGCCACGACCTCCAGGCCGTCGGCCAGCAGCTCCGGGATGACCCGGGCGAAGCTGGAGGCATCGGCGAAAGCACCGTGCACCAGCACGACGGTGGGCATGTCGTTCGTCGTCATCACTGAGTCCTTCGGATTGCTGAGTTCGTTGGAGCGCCCGCGCCACGCCGGAGGTCCGACGGGTTCGCGGACTTGGGCCCGACCGCGGCAATGCGCCTGCTCGGACTGGGGGATCGCCCTCGGCTCCGGTGTCCCGGCGCTGGTCACCAGCCTAGGAACGCACGAGCCGGGGCCTGTTCCGACGACGCACTGCCAGCGGTCGGTCCGCGCACCCGAGCGGAAGGGCTCCCCTGCCGTTCGCGCAGACCCCGCAGGTGCGCCCATCCGTAGCGCTCTCGGACGACACAGGGTGCTCTCACAGACGATCAGCCACCAGCGATCGACCCTGGCGTTGGCCCATCGCAGCCCACGCGCGGTCCGGAGGACAGGGAAATCCCATGCCGTTCATCACCGTCGGCCAGGAGAACTCCACCTCCATCGACGCCCGCGCCGCGTCGCCCGGCCTCACCAGGGCCGGCGGTGCAGCGCCATGTGCACGGTGTCCACGACCTGGATCAGCGCGGCCCGGGTGGTGCCCGTGGGATGGAGCCCGTCGACGAGCAGGAAGCCGTGCATCACCCCCTGGTAACGCGTCGCCACCACCGGAACCCCGGCCGCCCGGAGCCTGGCGGCGTAGGCCTCGCCCTCGTCCCGCAGCACGTCGGCCTCGGCGGTGACCACCAGGGCCGGGGGCAGCCCGGCGAGCTGGTCCAGCGAGGCGCGCAGCGGCGCGGCCGTCGCCTCGTTCCGACGCTTCGACTCGGGCAGGTAGTCGTCCCAGAACCGGCGCATGTGCTCGCGGTGCAGGAAGTAGCCGGTCGCGTAGCGGTGGTAGGAGGGGGTGTCGAAGTCGGCGTCGGTGACCGGGTACAGCAGCACCTGGTGCGCCAGCGGCACACCGCCACGCTCCCGGGCCGGCAGGGTCAGTGCCGCCACCAGGTTGGCTCCCGCGGAGTCGCCGACGACGGCGATCCGGTCCCCCGCCAGTCCGATCTCGTGGCCGTGCTCATGGATCCAGCGGGCCACGGCGTGGCACTGCTCGACGGCCACCGGGTAGCGCGCCCCGGGGGCCCGGGCGTAGTCCACGTACACGACGGCGGCGTCGGTGCCCAACGCGAACTCCCGGATCAACCGGGCGTAGCAGGCGGCGTCGCCGAGCGACCAGCCGAGGCCGGGCAGGAACAGCACCACGGGGCTGGGCACGGCGGTGCCGACGGGTCTGGTCACCTGGACGTGCACCCGCTCGGTCGGTCCGCAGGACAGGGCGAGCCACTCCGACTCGATGCCGCAGGGGTCGTCGTGCTCCTCGAACTCGCCGCAGGCCGGCCCGTCGCTCGACCCGTCGTCCGGAGCGTCGTCGTCGGCGAGGAAGGAGAGGTCCGGCGGTTCCGTCGCGGACCGGCCGGCTCGGGAGTCCAGGAACTCCTGGAGCGCCCGGTCGAGCACCGGACGCCGCTCGGGCAGGGGGGTGGGATCGGACAACTCCTCGCTCCTGGCCTGATCGGAAGGGCTCGGCAACGCGACGCCTGCCCTGGTGTCTCGGTCCGGTGTGCCGGCCGGACACCCTCGGCCTCCCCACGATGACCGTCTCGTTGTTCATCAGTGCGGTTTCTCAGATCGGGAGACTCATCGACCGCACGAGGCATGACTTGGTGGCATCGTGGATGAGTTCCGCGACGGCGGTCGGCCGGGAGACCGCCACGCTGTGGGAGGCGTCGGGCAGTTCGAGGACGGTGGCGCCGGCCCGCTCGGCCGTGAAGCGCTGGATCGACGGCGGCAGCGCCTGGTCGGCACCGGTCACCAGGGCCCACGAGGGCTTGCTGCGCCAGGCCGCCGCCGTGAGGGTGTCGGTCAACACCCGCTCGGCGGCCGGACGTTGGAGCGCTGCCAGCACCTGCGCCACCTCCGCGTCGAGGTCGGCGGCCACGAGCGGCCGGAAGCAGTCCGCGGGCACGGTGAGCTCCGTCGCCCGGTCGGTGCCACCGGTGGTGAACTCCGTGCGCCGCAGCCGCGGGATGAGCGGCGAGGGGGCGAAGCGGCTCGCGAGCGCGTCGTGGCTCTCCCCCACGTCGGGGAGGTAGGCGGCCACGTAGACCAGCGCGACGACGTTCGGGGCGCCCCCGGCCTCCGTGATCACCGCACCCCCGTAGGAGTGGCCGACCAGGACGACGGGGCCGCCGATGTCCGCGACGACGGAGGCCAGGTAGGCGGCGTCGTGGGCCAGTCCGCGCAGCGGGTTCGCGACGGCGAGGACCGTCAGGCCGCGCCAGTGGAGTTCGGCGACGACACCGAACCAGGTGCTGGCATCGGAGCAGCCGTCGTGGACGAGCACGACGGTGGGCCTGGTGCAGGACATGGCGGCCTTTCGGATGGCGCCGGACGGCCGGACGCAACAGGACGGAGGAGGCGGGTTCAGGAGGGGGTGCGGCTCTCGCTCTGTGCGGCGTAGGCCTGCCACTCGCGGGGCGACACCCCGTAGGCGCCGCGGAACGCCCGGCTGAAGTGGGAGTGGCTGACGAAGCCCCACCGGTGCGCGACGGCGGAGACACTGGTCTGCCGGCGGGACGGACGCTCCAGCTCCCGACGGCAGGCATCCAGGCGTCGCTGCCGCACCCACTGGCCCACCGTCGTCCCGTCCTGCTGGAAGAGCTTGTGCAGGTACCGCACCGAGATGTGCTGCGACCGGGCGATCGCTTCGGGCGCGAGGTCCGGATCAGCCAGGTTCTCCTCGATGTGGGCACGGATCCGCGCCAGCAGCTCCGCCGAACCGCCCGCACGCTCCGGGCCCTCCCGCTCCAGCAGCTCGCTCACCAGGATCGCGACGATGTCGGAGACACTGCGCGCCAGGTGGTTGCCCGGCCGGGCCCGGTGCGCCCGGGCCTGGGCCGCCAGGGTCCGCAGGAACTGCGAGGCGAGCGAACCGACGCCCTCGCTCCCCCGCGCCACCAAACCGCCCGTGCGCCGCACGTCGCCCTGACGCACGCCGCCCAGGTAGAAGCAGGGGACACGGAACTCGACCATCCGGCACTCGGCGTCCCGCAACAGGCCGGACGGGTGCCGGTCGGCACCGATCAACAGGTCCCCGGGCTCCAGCACGGTGCTGACACCGTGACGCCGAACCCAAGCGGCGCCGTCGACGTGCAGGGCGACGTAGAGGCAGTCCTCGGGATCGGCCCCGGGCGGCGGGGACAGGACATCGATGCAGCCGCTGCCGCCGTCACGGACGGCCTGGCCAAGCTGGTGGTACTCGGGTTCGGGCATGGGTGAGGGACCCGACAGGATCACGGGAGGCTCCGACCGGTTTCGAATCGTTCAGTACAGGTGAAGGGGTGGATCGCCCACCGCCCGGCGCCCGATGGCGGCACCGCCGGCGGCGGGGCGTTCAGGAGAGGAACTCCTCCACGACGGCGTTGAACTCGCCGGGGTTCTCCAGGAACGGGAAGTGCGAGCTCGCCACGCCCTTCGGGAACACGTGGAGACGGGCACCGGGGATCCGCTCGGCGATGAACCGCTGGGACGCAGGGTCCACGTGGCTCCCCTCGCAGCCGATCACCAGGGTCGGCACGTCGATGCAGTCGAGGACGTCGCGCCAGTCCTGGGCGCAGTGGTCGAAGAGCAGCGGGACACCCGCGTACGCCGGGGTGGAACGGATCTGCCCGGTCACGAAGGCGAGCACGTCCGGGTCGGTGTCGCCACTGAACATCGAGCGGACGAAGTCCTCGCGGACCTCGGCGCCGTCCGGGCCGGCCAGCGCGGCGCCCAGCTCCAGGAGCCCGGCGACGTCGAAGAGGGCGCCGGACTCGCGCTGCTCCGTCTCCGTCATCCAGGGCACCGCCGCCACCGCGGCCGGCTGGTCGACCACCACGAACCGGCGGATCCGGCCGGTGCCGTACTGGTCGACGAAGCTCCACCACACCGAGGCACCCATCGACCAGCCCAGCGCGTCGAAGGTGTCCAGGCCCAGGTGGTCGACCAGGCCGAGGACGTCGCGAGCCAGCCGCGCGATGCGGTAGCCGTGGCGCGGCTTGCCGGAACGGCCGTGGCCGCGGAAGTCCACCGTCACGACGCGCCGGCCCGACGCCAGCCCCTCGACCTGGTGGCGGAACATCTCCTGCGTCTGCCCCCAGCCGTGGAGCATCACCAACGGGACGCCGTCGCCTCCGCTGTCGCGGTAGGCCAGGCGCACACCGTCGTTCGTGATCAGTTCGTGCATGGTGCTCGTTCTCGTCCGTTCGTATCAGCTCGTGGATTTCAGGATGTGACGTCGGCAGGCCGCCAGGGGCAGAGCGGTAGCTCCTACCGAGGATTCTCACGGTGCGGTGAACCCGTTGACCACCGACCGACGTAGGGATTGCCTGACGGAACTTCATCGCTCTGTAGTAACCGCCTGATTCGGCGATACAGCAGGTCAACCGACCTCCCTCGAAGACCTGTACCAGGACCGCCTGGTCCTGCTCGACCGTCAGCAGGCCGCGAGCCGCACGGGCATGCCGGAACGGCTCCAGCGCACCGCGCAGCGCCACCGCGACCTGCCCGGAGGGCCCCCGCTGTCCGGTGACGGCCGCGCTGGTCACCACGACGTGGGGGCCCGCCGGAAGGAGGCCGTCGTCCACCAGGCGCCGGTGTGCCGCGCAGCGCAGCGCCGAGTCCGGGCCGACCAGCCGGCCCAACAGCTGACGGGTGCGCTCCTCGTCCACGTCCGAGGCCAGCCGATCGGCGTACATCTCGACCGCCAACGTGCCGGCGACCCGGTCGATGGCCGCGGTCTCGGCCTCCGTGAGGGGCTCCCCCACCGCCACGACCATCAGGATGCCCAGCACGTGGCCCCGCTCACGGATCGGGACACAGTAGCGCGGCTGCAGCCCCAGGTCGTCGCGGCCCGGCAGGACCCCCGGACGGGTCCACCGGGCGACGCCCTGCGACAGCACGTAGCGGATCGTCTCGTCGTCCGCGGTGCCCTGCAACAACGTGCGGATGCGCACCCGGTCCTCGTCGCCGAAGTGCCGGCTGGTGCAGATCATCCGCACCAACGGGTCGTCGAGAACGACCGAGCGCCCCAGCTCCTCGGCCAGACCGTCCACCAACTCCTGCAGCGCCTCGCCTCCAGAGCGTGCGCGCTGGATCCACATCGTCATGATCAACTCCTCCCTGGCACGCCATTCATACAAGGGGCGGAGCGGATGAACAACATTCAACAAATCGAGGATTCAGCGGGTCCACCCGACTGGAGCCGGCGGTCGCCTCGGACAACACCCGCTCTTCGGAGGAAGCCGCACAACGACTCCCAGGGGAAGCCCGAAGATGACGAAAAAGCTTTCAGACCACCGGAGTTCAACTCCCGTGGCGGTGATGCGACGACGACCGGGACGGCACCCTGGACGTGCCGATCCCCCACCGCCGAACAGGACAGGCAAGACGGAAACGAGCCCAAGGGCCGCCCGCTCATCCGGCGAGCGGTGCGCAGAGTGTCGTATCACGGTGCACCGCCGGAACATCCCCGGTCGATCCGCTTCCTAGCGTGAACCGCGGATCCGCCCCTGGCCGCCCAGCAGCCCGCCGGGGTAGAGGCGAGACCGTGGCGCCGCAACCCGCACCGGCGCCCCGATCGTCCAGCGCGACGTGTCCTCACCGGCCCGGACGGCCTCCCTTCACCTCGCGCAGCCCGGCGAAGCCCGGCGCCGACGCCCACCCGACATCACCCCAGGAGAACCCATGCCCGCCCACCACACCGTCTCCAGCCCCCAGCCACGCCCGAAGGCCACCAGCACCGACCTCACCCTCGACGCCCGGCTCGTCCTCGGCGAGCACGAGTCCGTCGACATCCCGGTGCGCTTCGGCTACCGCAGCGACGACCCGCTCGCCGTCGCCCTCGAATTCCTCGGCCCCGCAGCGGAAGCGGGCACCTGGCGCTTCTCCCGCGACCTCCTGTGGGAGGGCCTGCAGAGACCCGCAGGCCTCGGCGACGTCCGCATCTGGCCACCCTGCACCTGCCACGGCCGCCCGTCCCTGCGCATCATGCTCCGCAACCGCGACGACGTCACCCTCATCGACCTCCCCTCCCACCAGGTCCGCCGCTGGCTCCGCCACAAGGCCTTCACGCTGGTGCCCCAGGGCTCCGAGGACACCCTGATCAACTGGACCGCCGAACTGCACGGCCTCACCCGCTGATGCCCGACAACCGTCCCGTCCGCCCCCGGCGCCGCTACGGGCTCCGAGGTTCATCGAGCAGCGGCGGGGACAGACCTTGACCTCGCCGGAAGCCCGGCTCACCCCCTTCGAGAAGGTGCCCATGTCCACATCACCCAGTCCCCGAACCTCGCGCCGGTCCGCAGCCACAACGGCCCCCCACGGCGTGCCCGGTTGGCTGATAGCGCTCCTGGCCGTCGCCTGCGGCATGACCGTCGCCAACCTCTACTACGCCCAGCCCCTGCTCTCCTCCCTCAGCGAGGTCTTCCACACCAGCACGGCCACCACCGGGGCGCTGATCACCCTCACCCAGGTCGGCTACGTCATCGGCATGCTCTTCCTCGTCCCGCTCGGCGACCGGCTGGAGAAGCGCAACCTCATCACCGCCCTGCTGACGGCCACCACCCTCGCCCTCCTCGCGGCCGGGTTCGCCACCAGCTTCCCGATGCTGCTGATCGCCTCCCTGATCAGCGGCGCCACCTCCGTCGTCGCCCAGATCCTGGTGCCGTTCGCCGCCAGCCTCGCCCCCGACCACGCCCGCGGGCGCATCGTCGGCCGGGTCATGAGCGGCCTGCTCACCGGCATCCTGCTCTCCCGCACCCTCAGCAGCCTCGTCTCCGACCTCGCCGGCTGGCGCACCGTCTTCCTCGGCTCCGCCGCACTGATGGCCGTACTCGGCATCGCCCTGCGCGCCGCCCTGCCCGCACACGCCCCGACCACCACCATCCCCTACCACCACGTCCTGCGCTCCACCGCCCGACTGGTGCGCACCCACCCCGCACTGCTGCGCCGCGGCCTCTACCAGGCCGCGATGTTCGCCGCCTTCAGCGCCTTCTGGACCACCGTCTCCTTCGTCCTGACCGGCCCCGGCTTCCACTACTCCCCCGTCGGCGTCGGCCTGTTCGCCCTCGTCGGCGCCGCCGGAGCCGCCATCGCCCCGTTCGCCGGACACTGGGCCGACCACGGACTGACACGCCCCATGACCGGCATCGCCTTCACCGTCGCCGCCGCCTCCTTCGCACTCGCCGGCCTCGGCGGACACAGCGCCATCCTGCTCGCCCTCGCCGCCGTCCTCATCGACATGGCCGTCCAGGCCACCCTCATCCTCGGCCAGCACACCGTCTACCAGCTCGACCCCGCCGCCCGCGCCCGCCTCAACAGCGCCTTCATCGCCATGTTCTTCATCGGCGGAGCCGCCGGATCCCAACTCGGCTCCGTCGCCTACCACTCCTGGGGCTGGACCGGCGTCACCGCCCTCGGCACCGCCCTGCCCCTGATCGCCCTCCTCTACTGGACCACCGAACGCCGCCAGGACACGGCAGCGGAGCCGAGCACGACAAGCCTGCCCGGGCACTGAACGGGTTGTGCTCAGTCCACGTCCAGCTTGTCGCCCAACTGGCTCAGTGCCCGCAGGCCCACCAGGCGTCCGCGCTCGCCTTGGCGGCCAGCTCGCGCAGGTTGCGGACGGCCTCGGCCGGGTCCTCCGCGCCGTACACCGCCGAGCCGGCCACGAACACGTCCGCGCCCGCCTCCGCGCAGCGCTCGATCGTGCTCGCCGCGACGCCGCCGTCCACCTGGAGCCAGATCTCCAGGTCGTGCTTGGCGATCAGCTCGCGGGTACGGCGGATCTTCGGCAGCATGATGTCCAGGAAGGCCTGGCCGCCGAAGCCGGGCTCGACGGTCATGATCAGCACCATGTCGAGCTCGGGCAGCAGGTCCTCGTACGGCTCGATCGGGGTGCCGGGCTTGAGCGCCATCGAGGCGCGGGCGCCCTTGGCGCGGATCTCGCGGGCGAGCCGGACGGGCGCGGCGGCGGCCTCGATGTGGAAGGTGATCGAGCCGGCTCCGGCCTCGACGTACTGCGGGGCCCAGCGGTCCGGGTCCTCGATCATCAGGTGCAGGTCGAGCGGGGTGTCGGTGGCGCGGGCGAGCGACTCGACCACCGGGACGCCGAGGGTCAGGTTGGGCACGAAGTGGTTGTCCATGACGTCCACGTGCAGCCAGTCGGAACCCCGGACGGCCTCGGCCTCGTCGGCGAGCCGGGCGAAGTCCGCGGACAGGATGCTGGGGTTGATCTGGGCCATGACCGACTACCTTCGTGCGAGGGCTGTGCGAGGGCTGGGCGCCCCCCGGAGCGGGCACCTCATCCCATCATCCCGCGCCGCATCTGCGCCGACCGCACGGCACCGCCTCCACGTGACCGTCATCACACCCCTTCCGGGGTTACCGGGGCCGTCGCCGTGGTCATCAGCCCTTGTGCGGTCCACGCACCCGCCGCGGCTCCTGCCGGGCCGCTCCGACCAGCCGAGCTCCCCGCGCCCGCCCGGAGCTCCGTCCGAGGAAGGTCTCCCGATGACCGATCTCGTCCACCCCGCCCGCGCGCTGTGGTGGCTCTTCGAGCCGGTGCACGCCGTCACCTACTTCCTGCCCGAGGGCCGCGCCGCCTTCGAGGAGGCGGGTCTGCAGGGCCGCCTGCACGGCTACTTCGGCACTCGCTCGGCCCCGCTCGGCGCGGTGGACGCCGCGCCGGTGACCGCCGCGTTCTTCAACTTCGCCCCGGCGATGGTCGAGCGCGCCCTGCCGGAGGTGTGGGACCACGCGAGCCCTCAGGAGGCGTTGACCGCCCGGCTGAAGGCCTCGGCGACGATCCTGGGCCGACTGCTGGAGCACGTGGACAAGGACCAGGTCGAGCTGGTCGCCGAGACCCTGGAACAGGCCGCCGCCCGGCTGGACTGCGCGGGCCGGGTCCTGGCCGCCGCCAACGCCGCGCTGCCCCGCCCGAGCGGACTGTACGAACGGCTCTGGCAGGCCGCCACCGTGATGCGCGAGCACCGCGGCGACGGCCACGTGGCCGCCCTGGTGGCGGCCGGGCTGGACGGCTGCGAGGCGCTGGTGGTCCGCTGCGCGATGGACATGCGGCGCGAGATGATCCAGCCGCTGCGCGGGTGGACGGACACGGAGTGGGAGGCGGCCGCCGAACGCCTGGTCGAGCGCGGCTGGCTGACCGCCGAGGGGACGGTCACCGAACTCGGCCGGATCCGCCACCAGGCCCTGGAGGCGGCCACCGACCTGGCCGCCGCCCGGGTCTGGGAGGACTACCCGCGCGCCGAACTAGACCGGCTGGCCGCGGCGTTGAAGCCGATCTCGGCGCTCTGTCGCAGCCAGTTGCCGATCAACCCGATGGGGCTTCCGGACACCCGGTGACCGGTCCGCGACGTCAGGGCGAGGAGGCCCCGGGCGGGCCGAGCACGATCCCCCGTCCGGCGTAGAACTGCCCGAACGACCGCCACGGCACGCGCGCGAAGGCCTGCGACTCCCCCGGGAACCCGGACGGGTTGTGGATCAGCAGCGCCGTGTCCGTGGCACCCACCGCCAGCACCAGGTGACCGCCGCGCCGCACCGGTTCCGGCCCGCACGGCTCCCGGATCGACGGGTGCACCGAGACCATCACCAGCCGGCCGCCGGTCACCTCGGCCGACACCTCCCCGGCCGTCAACTCCCGTGCCTGCGCGGCCAGTCCCCACCGGTGCCGGACGTAGTCGGCGAACGGCGCGTGGACCAGCCCGCGCAGGCTCTCGCCGTCCCGCAGGTACGCGCCGGCCGCCACGCATTCGGCCGCGAGCGCCATCGCCGTCGGGGTCACCCCCCACCAGTGCTCCAGCGCCATCCGCAGGCAGGCCACCCCGCACAGCCGCCAGGACCACCAGGCGTACTCCTCCGGGCTGGCCGCCCCCGACTGCCCCCAGCGCGGGTCCCGCGCCGCGTCGAGTTCGCCGTCCACGATGGCCCGCACCAGCTCCGCGGACTCCCACTGCGCCCGGTACGGCACCTCGTGCACCACCCGCGCCGGCCGCGCGGCGCCGCCCTGATCGACCATCCCCCGACGCTCCCACACCGGGGCGCCCGGACGACTCACGACACTCCTTGAGTACCCGTACTCAGGCACTCGACCGACCGGCCCTCCTAGCGTGATCACGCCGACGACGGAGATGGACGAGCCGGACCACCCCCACTCGCCGGCCACCACCGCCTACGCGCCCGCCGCGCCGTCCCCCACGGCCCCGCCGTCCCGCTTCCCGGCGCCGCTCGACTCCCCCGCGCCGCCGGTCCCGCTCGACCGGTAGGCCAGGCGCTGCGCGGCGTGCCGTCCGCGCTCCTCCACCGGCAGCCGGCCGGTGGCGCCGGCCAGGCCGAACGCCGGCATGTCGAAGTAGATCGACTCGTAGCCGCCCTCGGGCACGATGTACGTCTCGTGCCAGAGCCCGACGTGCCCGCGCGCCTTGCCCGCGCGCAGCTTACGGTTGGCGATGCCCCACACGGTGTGGTGGAAGCCGTCCGGCGCGCTCGCGTAGCCGTACAGCTTCTCCTTCGACTCCCAGTACTGGACGACGTAGTAGGTGCGCGGCGACGCGGTCAGCAGGATGCGTCCGCGCAGGCCGCGCTCGGGGCCGCGGCGCAGCTCGTACAGCATCCGGAACATCGCGAACATCACCGGGCCCCAGTGGTGCACGGCCCAGAACCGGAACCCCAGCCCGACCGCCCGCATCGCCGACCCGCCGTCCGGCCCGGCCGCCGCGACCTGCGCCTCCTGCCACCGCACGAGGTCCGCCAGCATCCGATCCGCCAGCGCGGTCAACAGCGCCTGCCGGTCGGCGAAGTGCCGGAACGGCGCCCCCGCCGACACCCCGGCCCGCCGCGCCACCTCCCGCACGCTCACCTTCTCCTGGCCCTGCTCGTCCAGCACCTCGAACGCCGCCGCCACCAACGCCTCCGGCAACGCCCCGTGGTGGTACGCCCCCCGGCCCCCGCTCCGCTCCCGCGCCTGCTCCCGCTCCCTCATGCCTGTCTTGCTACCACAGCGGGGCGATCCCCCGTCCCCGTCACACCCCCGAACCGAGCCCGACGTCCGCCCCACCAGCCACCGAGGCCCCGGCCCGCGCCAAGGGCCGGGGCCGGACGCGGGCGGCCTACCAGGCGTAGTCCTCCGGGGCGGGCCGGCGACCCGGGAAGAGGTCGTCGAGGTGGTCGAGGGTCTTCTGGTCGAGCTTGACGTCGAGCGCGCCGATGGCGGCGTCGAGGTGGGCCGGGGTGCGGGGGCCGATGATGGGGGCGGTGACGGCGGGGCGGGACAGGAGCCAGGCGAGGGCGAGCTCGGCGGGGTCGGTGCCGAGCTCGGCGGCGAAGTCCTCGTAGGCCTGGATGCGGTCGCGGTGCCGGCCGAGGAGTTCGCTCGCGTAGGCCATGGCGCTGCGGTCGCGGGTGCCCTCGCGCTCCTTGCGCAGGACGCCGCCGAGCAGGCCGCTGCGCAGCGGGGACCAGGGCATCAGCCCGAGGCCGTAGTGCTGGAGGGCGGGGATGACCTCAAGCTCGACGGTACGGTCGAGCAGGTTGTAGAGGGACTGCTCGCTGACCAGGCCGAGGAAGTGGCGGGCGCGGGCGGTCTCCTGGGCCTGGGCGATGTGCCAACCGGCGAAGTTGCTGGAGCCGACGTAGATGATCTTTCCCTGGGCGACCAGGACCTCCATCGCCTGCCAGATCTCCTCCCAGGGCGTGGCCCGGTCGATGTGGTGCATCTGGTAGAGGTCGATGTGGTCGGTCTGGAGGCGGCGCAGGCTGGCCTCGACGGCCTTGCGGATGGCGAGCGCGGACAGCTTGCCCTCGTTGGGCCAGTCGCTCATGTCGGCATAGGCCTTGGTGGCGAGGACGGTGCGCTCGCGGCGGCCGCCGCCCTTGGCGAACCAGCGGCCGATGATCTCCTCGGTACGGCCCCGCAGCCGGCCCTCGCTGTCACGGCCGTAACTGTTGGCGGTGTCGAAGAAGTTGATGCCGCGCTCGTGGGCGGTGTCCATGAGGCGGTGGGCCTCGGCTTCCTCGGTGTGGGGGCCGAAGTTCATGGTGCCGAGGCAGAGGCGGGAGACGGTCAGGCCGGTGCGGCCGAGGTGGGTGTACTCCATGGCGCCCCACCCAAGACCACACCGGCCCCGCTGTCCAGCACATTTCACGGGCGTGCCGGATCCCCTGGTCACCGCCCGTGCGTGGCGAACTTCCTTACGGCGAGCGGCACGCAGAGCGTGAGCAGCACGGCGCTCCAGAGCAGCGCGGCGAGCGTGGCGTGCTGCGTCGGCCAGGCGGAACCGGCCGCCGAGGGATTGCCGAACAGCTCCCGGCAGGCCTGGACGACGGAGCTGATCGGGTTCCAGTCCGCGAGCAACCGCAGCCAGCCGGGCATGCCGCCGGTCGGCACGTAGGCGTTGGTGATCATCGCCAGCGGGAAGACCGCGACGGAGAGCTGTCCGGCCGCCTCCTCCTTGCCGACGGCCAGGCCGAGCAGGGTGCCGACCCAGGTCATCACGAAGCGGAAGAGCAGCAGCAGTGCGAACGCCCCTGCCGCGTCGGCGAGTCCGTTCCGGGCGCGCCACCCGGCGGCGAGCCCGACCACGGCCAGAAGCGTCAGGACGACCACGCTGACCAGCAGGTCCGCAAGGGTCTGCCCGAGCAGCAGTCCGGTACGGGAGACCGGCATGGAGCGCAGCCGGTCGGTGACCCCGCGCCCGACGTCGCGGGCGGCGCCGACCATGGTGGGCATGATGCCGTTGGTGGCCACCATGGCGAACAGGCCGGGCATCAGGAACTCCCGGTAGTCACCGCCGCCCGGCACCTGCATGGCGCTGCCGAAGACGTACCCGAAGACCACCACCATGACCACCGGAACGCCCAGCGATGCGGCCAGCAGACCAGGCGAACGCCGGTAGTTGAGCAGGACGCGGATCACCGACGTCCAGGTGTCGGAGAGCAGCCGGCCGACGGCGGACGGTCGCGGGGCGGCGTACACGGCGACGGCCATCAGGCGGCCCTCCCCGCGTCCGCGCTCTCCTGAGTGAGCGCGAGGAACACGTCGTCCAGCGAAGGCGCCCGCACCGCCACGTCCTGCGCGACGACCCCGGCACCGTCCAACTCCCGGACCAGCGAGGGCAGCAGGACGGACACGCCCGGCGTCGTCAGCACCGTGACGGTCCGCTCGGCGACGTCCACCTGCGCGTCGCCGCCGGTCAGCGAGGACAACACCACGGCGGTGGCGGCGAGTTGCCCGGGGTCGGCCAGGGTGACGGAGACCTGGCTGCCGATCGCGGCCTTGAGCCGGTGCGGCGGGCCGGTGGCGATGGCGGCACCGTGGTCGACCACCACGATGTCGTCGGCGAGCCGGTCGGCCTCCTCCAGGTACTGGGTGGTGAGCAGCACGGTGGTGCCGCCGTCCGCCAGCTCCTCGACGGTGTCCCAGATCGCCTGCCGGCTGCGCGGGTCGAGCCCGGTGGTGGGCTCGTCCAGGAAGAGCACCGGCGGGCTGGTGACCAGGCTGGCGATGAGGTCGAGGCGCCGGCGCATGCCGCCGGAGTAGGTGCGCACGAGCCGGTCGGCGGCCTCGGTGAGGTCGAAGCGGGCGAGCAGTTCGTCGGCGCGCTCCCGGGCCCGGCGGGCGCCGAGGTGGTGCAGCCGGCCGAGCAGCCGGAGGTTGTCGCGGCCGGTGATGCCCTCGTCGACGGCGGCGTGCTGCCCGGCGAGGCCGATGGCGCGCCGGACCTCCTCGGCGGCGCGGACGACGTCGTGCCCGGCGACGCGGGCGGTGCCGCGGTCGGGGGCGACGAGCGTGGCGAGGACGCGGACGGCGGTGGTCTTGCCGGCGCCGTTGGGGCCGAGCAGGCCGCAGACGGTGCCGGCCGGGACGGTGAGGTCGAGGCCGCGCAGGGCCTCGGTGGCGCCGAAGCGTTTCTGCACGCCCGCCATCTCGATGGCGGGCCGGGCGGTGTCGGACATGGCTCTGCCCCTTCTCTAGGTACAGCGTACGCAGAAGCGCGCTGGGGCGCCATCGTACTACGTACGCCGTACGTATCTAAGATGGGGAATCGAGGTGATCTTCCAGTGCCGTCCAGCAAGTCCCCCACCGACCCCGACCAGCCGGAACAGCCGGAACAGCCCGGTAGGCCCACGCCCCTCGAGGCCCCCGAACTGATCTGGCTGCGCCCGGAGCGCACCGGCCGTGGCCCGCGCCCGGCCCACAGCCGCGACTCGATCGCCGCCGCGGCCATCGGGATCGCCGACGCCGAGGGCCTGGACGCGGTCTCCATGCGGCGGGTCGCGGCGGCGCTCGGCGCGGGCACCATGTCGCTCTACAACTACGTGCCGAAGAAGGAGCACCTGCTCGACCTGATGCTCGACGCGGCCGGCGGCGAGTACCGACTGCCGCCCGAGCCGAGCGGCGACGTGCGGGCCGACCTCACCGCCCTCGCCCACCAGCAACTGGCCATCTTCCGCCGCCACCCCTGGCTGCCCGCGCTGCTGCTGGTCCGCCCCAGCCTCGGCCCCAACGCCCTGCGCTACACCGACCACTTCCTCGCCGTCACCGCCCCCACCGGCCTCGGCGGGGGCGCCCGGATGGAGGCGATGGCCCTGTTCAACGGCTTCATCGCCCAGTTCGCGCAGTACGAGCAGACCGCGGCCGCGGGCGCCAAGTGGCAGGCCGAGATGGTCAGCTACCTCTTCCAGGCGGCGGCCAGCGGCGAATTCCCGCACCTGGCGCAGGCGTTCGCCACCTCAGGCCCGCCCGCCGACCCGGACCAGGCCTTCGACCGCACCCTGGTCCGGATCATTTCCGCCATCCTGGCTCCGACGCCGGAAACCTAGAGAAGCACCTCCCGAGCCAGCAGCCCGGCCACCCGACCGTCCACCAACACCAGCACCCCTGGGCGTCCGTCCGCCAGCGCCGCCCGAGCCTCGGCCGGCGGCTGCCCGACACCCACCGTGGGCAGCGCCGTTCCGAGCAGCGCGCCCAGCGGGTCGCCCGGCTTGGCGGAGCCGTCCGCCAGCGCCGCCGCCAGCACCTCCCGGGACACCGAGCCGACCACCTCCGTCGCGCTCACCCCGTACGGACGCGCCGCCCGCTTCAGCACCGCCGGGGCGAGCCCGCCGGGTGCGGTGCGCAGCACCTCCACTGCCTCGCCGACGGTCGCGTCGGCGTCGACCGCGACCAGCGGGCCTGCGGTGTCGAGCAGCGCCCGGAGCGTGGCATCGCCTTCCTCCAGAAAGCCCCACTCCCGCATCCACGTGTCGCTGTGCACCTTGGACAGGTAGGAGCGCCCGGAATCCGGCAGCACGACCACGACCAGGTCGTCCGGCCCGAGCCCCCGCGCCACCCGCAGCGCCGCCGCGACGGCCGCACCGGAGGACGGGCCGGCCAGGAGGCCCTCCTCCCGCGAGAGTCGACGGGCGGTCAGCAGCGACTCGCGGTCCGGGATCCTCTCGTAGAAGTCGATCACCTCCGAGCTCAGCGCCTGCGGCCAGCGGTCCTCGACGGTGTCGGGGTGGAGGTAGTGCCCAATGCTCTCGACGAACCACGGGCTGCCGTCGCCGCCCCCGTAGGAGGAGGACTCCGGATCCGCGCCGACCACGGTCACGGCACCGGCGGAGGCCTCCTTGAGGTACCGGCCGGTGCCGGTGATGGTGCCGCCGGTGCCGACCCCCGCGACGAAGTGGGTCACCCTGCCGCCGGTCTGCTCCCAGATCTCGGGGCCGGTCGACCGGACGTGGGCATCGGGGTTGGCCAGGTTGTCGTACTGGTTGGCGAGCCAGGCCCCGGGGATCTCCTCGGTCAGCCGCTGCACGACGTTGAACAGGTGCCTCGGGTCCTCGGCCGGCACGGCGGTCGGCGCGAGGACGACCTCCGCGCCGTACGCCCGCAGGATGTCCGCCTTCTCGGCCGAGGACTTGTCGGACACCCCGGCGATCACCCGGTACCCGCGCTGCCGGCCGACGATCGCCAGACCGATGCCGGTGTTCCCGGAGGTCGCCTCGATGATCGTCCCGCCGGGCTTCAGCAGGCCGTCCCGCTCGGCGGCCAGCACCATCGAGAGCGCGGCACGGTCCTTGACGCTGCCGCCGATGTTGAGGAACTCGGCCTTGGCGTAGATCGGCGCGGCGATGCCGGCGCCGAGCCGGGTGAGCCGGAACAGCGGCGTCCCGCCGATCGCGTCCAGGACGGATTCGTGAACTGCGGCCATCATGGGCCCCTTTCGCTGACGCTGTCCGCCCGAGCCTGCCCAGCCCGGCGGGTCGGTAGACGGAGGCGGCGCCCGTTCCTCATCCGGCCGAAACCATGTCCGAAGGCCACAGGACGGCGCGGGGTGCCGGAGGCGGGCGCGGGCCGAGGTGGCTGCGCCCGCCTCTGCGTCAAAGGCGCGAAAGGAGGCGCGCGGAGGCGCATCCGCGCCCTTTGGCTCTGGCGCACTCCAGATCGCGCACCAGCTTCCTCCGAGGCCGCCCCGTCGGGCCGACCTGCGCGGAGAGTAACTAATGGTCAGATCAACGGCCCGAAGCAGCCGCGCTCCCAGTGGCCGAGCCAGGAGGCCGTGGCGGACGGCAGCTCCTCGTCCTCCGTGGACTCGTCGTACGGGAGCAGCGCGGTCGGCGCGAGCCAGCCCTCACCCGGGTCGATGCGAATCCGCAGGACGCTCACCCGCTTTCGATCACCGAGGAAGCGCCAGAAGTCCTCGGTGTGTGGGTGATGGGTCTCGTAGCGGTCGCGCACGGCCCGGCAGGCGGACTTGATAGTGGTGGTCACGAGCAGGAGATGACGGCCGCCGGGGCCCAGGTTGACGCAGAGCCGGCGGCGCGCGCCGTCACAGTCGGCGTACGACAGGTTCTGACGGTTGTCGATGTGAAGGCCGGGGCGCAGGCCGCTCTCCGGCAGGCGGTGGGTGACGGGTTCACCCGGCGGGTCGTCGGTCGCGGCGAGCGGGACGGGGAAGGGGTCTCCCAACTCGCCGACCAGGGCGGTGAGCGACTGCAAGTCGGTGACGGTGGAGGGAAGCCGGAAGAACTCCACCAGGCCGCTGTCCCGGGTGAAGATGTTCGGCGCGTACCGCGCGGGGAGGTCGTCGGACAGCGGGGACCAGTCGCCGGCCGGGAGCACAGCCCCCGACTCGTATCCGGGCTCGCCGTAGACGCGCCGGACACCGCCGATCTCGCAGCGGTCCAGGAGGGCCGCCGGGTCGCGGAAGGCGATGGCGGCGGGGTGCAGGTCGGGCATGGGGGTTGGCCTCAGATCAATCGTCGTCGTCGGTGCGGTCGTTGTGGCGGTTGATACCGGTCATCAGGGCGGCGGCCAGGGTGGTCCACCAGACGACGTCGGCGGTGTCGCCCGGCTCGCACGGGGGGACGAGCTCCGAGGCGAAGCAGGCGAGGGCGAGGCTGACGAGGGCGATCGCAGCCGCGGGGGCGAGCTTGATGGAGATCAACTCCCAGGTGAGGGAAGGTTGCCGACCGGGTCGAGCAGGACGCGCGCCCAGACCCGCTTGCCCGCCCCACGACGGACGATGACGCCGAAGTCGAGGGCGAGCTGACGGACGAGTTCGATCCCCCGGCCACCCTCGGTGAAGCGGCGGGGGCGGGGGCGGCGGAGCTGGAGGTCGCCGCGCGGATCCCAGACTTCGATCCGGCAGTCGCCGTCGAACTCCTGGAGCGAGAGGCGGACTTCGCCGTGCCCTTGGCAGGCATGGACGACGGCGTTGGTCACGAGCTCCGACGCGATGAGGACGAGGTCCTCGACGGGATCGCCGCTCCAGTTCCAGGCGGTCAGCTGCTCGCGGATCAGGCGGCGGGCGGTACGGACCGAGGTCGAGTGCTCGGTGAGGACGGTCTCCCAGGTTCGGAGGACCGGGTTACGCAAGGTGGACATGAGTCACCCCACACCTTCAGTGGCGTGTTCGTGCGGTCACGCTGAGTGTGGACCATCGCAATTCGAACCTGCAACCCGAACGACATAACAAATCCGTGGATCTTGAAACGGTTGAGTAGCCTGCGCATCATGGCGAGACTTGACTCACCATCACACCGAGGGGCGCCACTTGAGCAAGGACCGGTCAGCGATCAGGCAGATCCGCCTTGGCGAAGAACTGCGCAACTGGCGGCTGTACAACAACAAGACCCTGGCCAACGCGACGGCCGGCCTGAAGGGTTGGAACCCCGCTCGCCTCAGCAGAATCGAGCGCGCCCACCAGCAGATCAGTGCCGTCGACCTGAAGACGCTGCTCGACCACTACGGCATCGAGGGCCAGGAGCGCGAGGACTTCGAGGGCCTACTCACTGACGGCCCGACCAGGCAGTGGTGGCGCAACCTCGACTTCGCGAACTCGATCACCGCCGCGTTTGCCGAGTACCTCGCGCTGGAGTCCGATGCTTCACACATGCAGGAGTACTTCCTGTCTGCGTTCCCTGGGCTTCTCCAGACCGAAGGCTATGCGAAGGAGATGATCGCGGCGGGTCTGAGCGCCCCCAATGAGGAGCAGATCGAGACAGCTGCCGAAGTCCGGATATTGCGTCAGCGACGGCTGGTCGAGGAGCCAGTTCTCAACTTCGAGGCCTACTTCGGCGAAGTCGCCCTTCTCGTGGCCGGCGACCAACAGGTACTGGCTGACCAGATTCGCCACACGATCAAGGTCGCTCAATACCCCAACGCCACGGTTCGCATGATCCCCTTGAGCGCCGGACGGCAAGGCATTCTCACCTCCGGGCTCATCCTCATGCGCTTCCCGGATGAGCCCTCCGACGGCTTCGTCTTCGTCGAAGCCGTCGGAGGTATGCTCCCGCGTAAAACGGGACGTGACGTGCGACGAGCCGAGCGGGCCTTTGCCCGAGTCAAGCGGTGCGCACTGTCTCCGGAGGACACTATCGCCGCCCTTGAACGCAAGTTGGAAGAGTTGACGTGAGCGAAAAGCGCGACCCCTACGACCACGACCCTGCTTCTGCCACCTGGGTCAAGTCCCCCTTCTCCGGCGACGACAACGGCAGCTGCGTGGTCGTCGCGCGCTTCGACAACGGCGACGTCTGGGTCGGCGACGACAAGAACCCCAACCGCCCCCACCTCGCCTTCGACAAGGCCGAATGGACCGCCTTCATCCAGGCCATCGAAGCCCGCGACCCCCGCTTCACCGCCTGACCACCCACCGGCCCCGGGGGGGGGGGGGGGGGCCCCCCCCCCCCCCCACCACCCCCCCCCCCCCCCCGGGCTGGACCGAGCACGCCAGCCGTCGGGTGGGGGGATACACCTCCCACCCCCCCCCCAACCCCCCCCCCCCCCCCCCCCCCCCCCCCCCCCCCCCCCCCCCCCCCCCCCCCCCCCCCGGGGGGCCCCCCCCCCCCCCCCCCCCCCCCACTCCTCCACTTCCCCCCGGCTGTTCGGCTACTCGGCACGCTCAGCGGTAGGGCGAGGCGGTCAACCCGCTCCCCCGCCGGATCGCGCCGGGCTCACGCTCCGCTCCGACGCCCCAGCCACGCCGTCAGCGTGGCCCGAAGGCCCCGGCGTTCCGGCTGCGGCGCAGCCGGCCCAGTGAGCGCGGCCGGCGGCTGCACCGCCGGGCCCTGGGGTGCGATGCCCTGGGCCCGGGCTGCCGCGAGCCAGGTGGGGAGGTCGGCGAGCAGCAGGTCGTACAGGTCCCGGTCGGAGACCGTCCGGGGATCACGCCCCAGGTGGACGAAGCCCGCGTTGTCGATGGGCCGCTGCTCCGGGACCGCCAGCCCGGTGAGCTTCCGCAGGAAGTCGAACTGTCGGCTGTCCGGGTCGCCGAAGCCGATGAACTGCCAGAAGATCGGCAGCTTCGCCGCCTCGCACAGGCGCGCTTCCGCCGCCCGCTTGTTGATCGGCCCGCCGTCCGTCTGGAACAGGACGAGGGCCGGCGCCGTGGAGCCGCTCTCGCCGTAGTGCCGGACCACCGCGTCCATCGCCAGGTGGTAACTGGTCTTGCCCATGTGGCCGAGGCCCGCGACGATCCGGTCGATCCAGCCCGCGTGGTCGGCCAGGGCTATCTCGGTCTGGGCGTCGACCTCGGTGGAGAAGAAGACGACCGGCACGCTCCCGTCGTCGTCCAGATGGGCCGACAGGCCCAGGACCCGGTCGGCGAGTGCCTGGACGCTGCCGTCCTTGTAGTAGGGCCTCATCGAGCCGGAGTAGTCGATCACCAGGTACACCGCCAGGCGCTGACCGCTCAGCCCGCGCCGCTCCACCGAGGCGCCCGCCGTCTTGTAGAGGCTCACCAGCGCGGGCGCGCTCTGCTCGACCTTGCTCAGACTGACGGCCATGGCTCGCTCCCTCGCTCACTGCGGCAGCCGGACTGCCGGACTGCCGGGGCGCGTGATCGTCAACGCGCTCCGGACACTCTGTGGGGCGCACCGGGGCGGCGGCAAGCCCTTGCGCGAGCCGGACGCTCAGAGCCGGGCCCTCGGAGCCGGGCCCTCACAAGCCGTTCGGGTACGGCGACAGCCACGCGGCGTGCCGCTCCTTCAACCGGTCGCGCTCCTCCGTCGTGGCCAGGTAGACGTCCGCGCCGCCGTCGTACGGGTGGTACAGCCGCCGCATGCCGGTGCCGGTGATGATCACCCCGCCCTCCCGGTCGTCGGCGACCCGGCGCAGCAGCCGGTCCAGGCAGCCCGGCCGCCACTGCCGCCGCTCCACGAAGACGTGGCAGTAGGTGCGGAACTCCGGCTCGGGGTCGTCCGCCTGGAGCCAGGTCCGCCAGTGCTTCGCGTCCCGGCGCATCCGGGGAGCGCTCGCCCGGCTCGTCCACCTCGGGGTGAGGACGTACACCTCGGCGCCGGCGAACAGCTCGTCCAGCACGGTGTTGTGGCGCTCCAGGACGATCGCGTACTCGCGCTCGTCATCGGGGTAGCGCTTGGACTCCGGCAGGCTGTGGAAGCGCACCCAGACGTCACGCGCCCGGCCGATCTCGTACCCGACGGGCTCCGTGCCGGGCCACCGCCGCTCCCAGAGCGCCGTCAGCGCCGCGCGATCCACCTGGCTCCCTCCTCCTCGCCGGCAGGCGAGTCTGCCCCATCCGCCCCACCAGTCCCGGCCTGGCGAAAATCCATCGTCACGACCGCCCGGCTACCGTAGCGTGGTTCGGTCGATCTTGAGGGCAGAACGGGGTACCCACATCATGCAGCAGTACCAGGGCTGGGCCGACGAACGCTTCGGCGCCGTCGCCGACGCCTTCGCCGCCAACTTCGCCGAGTTCCCCGAACTGGGTGCCGCCGTCACGGTGTTCGCCGGCGGCCGGAAGGTGGTCGAGCTGTGGGGCGGCACGGCCGACGAGCGCACCGGCCGCGCCTGGACGCAGGACACCGTGGTACCGGTGTTCTCCTGCGCCAAGGGCCCGGTGAGCATCTGCGCGCACCTGCTCGCCCAGCAGGGCCGGCTCGACCTGGACGCGCCGGTCGCGCGCTACTGGCCCGAGTTCGCGCGCAACGGCAAGCAGGCCGTCACCACCCGGATGATCCTCGGCCACCGCGCCGGCCTCCCGGCCCTGGACGCGGCGCTCTCCTTCGAGGAGGTCGCCGCCTGGGAGCCGGTGATCCGGGCCATCGAGGCGCAGCAGCCGCTCTGGGAGCCGGGCACGGCCCACGAGTACCACGGCCATGTGTTCGGCTTCGCGGTCGGCGAGGTGATCCGCCGGATCACCGGCCTGACCCCGGGCGCGTTCCTGCGCAAGGAGATCGCCGAGCCGCTCGGCCTGCCGGTCTGGATCGGTCTTCCGGAGAGCGAACTCCCGTGCCTGGCCCGGCTGGTGGAGGCCGATGGCCGCCGCCCGATGCCCGGCCCGGAGCACCTGCTCACCCGGATCGTCACCATGAACGGCGCCCTGGTCTTCCCCGGCCTGGACGTGCCGCACGGCTGGAACGACCCGGCCCTGCACGCGATCGAGCTGCCCGGCGCGGGCGCCGTCGCCTCGGCCACCGGCCTGGCGGGCGTGTACGCGGCGGCGGCCACCGGACTGGACGGCGGCGAGCGGCTGCTCTCCGCCGACACCGTGACCGACGCGGTGCGCGAAGTCTCCTCCGGCGCGGGCTTCCTGGGCTTCGACCTGGGCGCCCGCTGGGGCTCCGGCCTGCTGCTCGACTCCCCCGCCTTCCGCCCGCTGCTCGGCGCGCGCAGCTTCGGCAACGACGGCGCCGGCGGCCAGTTCGCCTTCGGCGACGACGAGTTCGGCGTCGGCTTCGCGTACGTCGCCAACCGGATGATCGGCCACGGCGACGCCCGGGCGAACCGGCTGATCGAGGCGGTGCGCGGGTGCCTGGGCTGACGGGTTTCCTCCCCCTCGTCACCCGCCTGGCCACCACCGGCCGCCTCGGCGAGCTGCGCTACGGCGCCTCGTTGGCCGAACTCGCCGCCCACTACGGCGATCCGTGGGACGGCGGCCGCATCCACCGGGGCAAGCGTTGGCCGCACGCCTTCGGCTGGGGCGACGTGCCGACGGTGTTCTGCCGCTGCCGCCGGCTCCACTCGCTGTCCCTGTCGGCCTGGCACGGCGAGCTCGACCTCCCACAGCCGGGCGGCGGTTCGGTGACGCTCGACACCCACGTCAGCGAGACCGACCTACTGGCCGCGCTGACCGCCACGGGCCACGACTGGCGGACGGTGACGTACGAGAACCTCCCGGACCAGCGGAACCTGGAGTTCTCGCCGGCCGAGGAGGTCCGGGTCGAGCTGGTGCTCACCAACCGCGACAACTACGACCAGCCGCCGCTTCCGGAGTGGGTGCTGCACAAGGCCGTGCTGTGGGGCTTCGAGCACGTCGAGTGCCCCGAGCCGGACCGCTCGCTCCCCGACGACGGCTGGGGCGCCACCAACCACTGACGCGACGGCGGGCCGTTGGCCGTCGGCTCCTGGACGGCCCGCCGTGAAGCCTCAGAACAGCGCCCGCGGCAGCACCACCCGCACCCACTCCTCCGGCTGCGACAGGTGCGGGGCGTGCCCGGCGCCCTCGTACAGGTGACGTTCCGCCTTGGGCAGGGTGAGGTCGATCAGGTCCAGCACCTCGCCGAACATCGGCGCGCTGTCGTCGCTCTGGGTGAGCAACGCCGGTTCGCCGAACCGGGAGAGCCCGGTGAGGTCGAGGTCGAGCGCGTCCGGGTCGCGCAGCTCGTCCAGGTAGGTGGGCGCGTTGCGGATGTAGGTGTGCCGGACCGGCGCGGGCAGCTGCTCCCAGGCACCCGGGCCGAGGGCGAGGCTGTCCACGTACAACTCGGCCGCCGCGGCCGACTCGGCCCGCTCCAGCAGCTCCCGGACGTCGGCGATCCGGTCGGCGAACGCGGTGCCGATCGGGCGCAGGTCCGGGTCGGCAAGCAGGATACCGGTGCCCGGCGGCTCGTGCACGGCGATCCCGCGCAGCAGGTCGGGCCGGGCGGCGGCGAGCCGGAGGGTGACCAGCGCGCCGTAGGAGTCGCCGTAGGCGAAGGCCGGCGCGAGGCCCAGCCCCTGGATCAGCCCGGCCAGGTCGGCCGCGTCCTCGTGCACCGACCCCTGGGTGAGCAGGTCCTCGCTGCGACTGTGCCCCCGGCGGTCGTAGGCGACCGCCGTGGTGGACTCGGCCAGACCCGGCAGCACCCGCGCCCAGGAGTCCGCGTCGCTCCAGGAACCGTGCACCAGGACGACGCCGGGGCCCTCACCTCGGGCCTCGTAGTGCAGCGCCACCCCGTTCACCCTGATCTCGGCCATCACGAGTCTCCCGATCTCGGCGGTGCTCCCCCACCAGCCTGACACAACCACCGGGAAGGCTCAGATCCGCCGGTGGCGGGCCCCGTCACGGGTACACGGAGGGTGGCGAAGATCATCCTCGTGCGTGATCCGGCCGCCGCACGGCCTGTGCCAGGCTCGACGCATGCACTACGACGTACGCCGGATGGCCGCCGGGGAGTGGCGGGAACTGCGCGGGATCACGCTGGAGGCGCTGCGGGACTCCCCGCAGGCCTTCAGCTCCTCGTACACGGACTCCGCCGCCCGCCCGGAGGACTACTGGCGGCACCGGGCCGCCCACGGGGCCACGGCACGGGAGTCCGCCACCTTCACGGCCGGTGACGGGACCGGCGCCTGGGTCGGGATCGCCGGCGTCGAGCCCCTGCCGGACGTCCCCGACCACGTGCACATCCACTCGGTCTACGTCACCCCGGCGCACCGCGGCGCCGCCGGCCCGGCAGCCGACCTGGTGCGCGCGGTCGTCCGCCAAGCCCGGGAGCACACCACCGTGGGGGCGCTGACCCTGGGCGTGCACGAGGGCAACGGGCGCGCCCAGGCCTTCTACCGCCGGCTCGGCTTCGAGCCGACCGGCAAGGTGGTCCCCTACGTCCGGAACCCGGCGGAGCGGATCCTCGTCCTCGGCTACCCGGGTTTCCGGTAGCCGCGAGCGCGGCGGGGACGAACCGCAGCGTGACGGGGACAAGCAGCGAACACGGCAGGGGACGAAAGCCGCGGCGCGGCGACGACGAGCCGCGAACGCGCCAGGGGCGACCCGCCGGCCGCCGTCAGTTCATCAGCCGCACCGGCGGCTCGTCCCGCGTCCCGTCCTCCGCCACCACCGTGAACCGCTCGGAGCCCGACACCGACAGGTCCACCGGGTAGAGCGACGCGGTGTCGTTGACGTCCAGCACGGCGCTCTGCCGCCCGGTGGCCGCCTCCACCCTGGTCACCCGGCCCCGGGTCATCGCCCACACCGAGCCGCCGTCCACCACCAGGCCGGTCACCTGGTCGTCCAGTCCCGCCGTCCACCGCTTGCCGCCGTCCGTGAGCGAGTACGCCAGCAGCCGGCCGGTGGCGGTCCGGCTCGGGTGCCTGCCGCCGCTGATGCCGACGTCGCCGGGCTTCTCGCCCGGCACGACGAACAGGTCCCCCACCACCACCCCGCCGAACAGCGGCCGGGCGCTGAACTCGTCGAAGGCGTGCAGCCCGCCCAGCATCACGTCCAGGTCGTACTCGTCCCCGGCGACCGGTATCGCCGCCCGCTGCCGGCCGGTCCGGTCGTAGCTGAGCACCGCGTGGGTGCCGCGCTCGGCCTGGGCGTCCACCCACACCGCGAGCGGGTCGACCGACACCACCGCGAGGTTCTTCAGCCCGCCCGCCGCGGGCAGCGCGATCCGCTGCTGCTCCCGGCCGTCCGCCGGCGCCAGCGAGCGCAGCACGGGCGCCGCGTCGCCGCACTGCGCGACCGTGACGGCGTCCCCGGGCCCGCCCGCGACCTGCAGCGGGGAGCAGCCGGGGTCGGCCGCGCTGCGCCAGACGTCCCGGCCGTCCGCCAGCCGGACGGCGCGCCAGCCGGACCTCTCCTGGAGGAGGGCCTGCTGCCCGGCCACCGCGACCACGTCCGGTGTCGCGTCGTCCCCGTCCCGGGCGGGCGCGTCCACGGTGGCGGTCCAGCCCTCCGTGCCGTCGGCGAGGTCGAGCGAGGTGACGGCCGAGCACGGTGTGCCGTGCGGCGAGTGGCCGATCAGGCCGACGGCGCCGCCGCGTCCCGTCCCGTCGGGCCCGGTGCCCCTGCTCATCGCGCACACCGAGTCCTCCCCCGGCGGAATCCAGCGCCAGGCGACGGCCCCGGTGGCGCTGCGGTACGCCACCACCAGGTCCGGCCGGGCCCGCACCACCAGGTCCCCGCTGGTCCAGCTGCCCACCGCGCGGATCGTGGACGGCCGGTCCAGCGGCGCCTTCCAGGAGTCGTTGAGGCCGTCCCCGGCGAAGCCGACGAAGATCCCGAGCCCCAGCAGCGCACCGACGGCGGCCGAGGGGAACCCGGCCTTCGGGTGGATCAGCGCCCAGACGAAGCCCGCACCGCAGGGCATCAGCCCGAGGATGCTGATGATCCCCATGTATGCGAGGCTGTCGCCGCCGAACCCGTTCGCCGGGCCGAACAGCACCGCCAGCCCCATGCTCGCGAACATCGCCCCCAGCACCCCGCCGGAGACCACCAGCCAGGTCTCCTTGTCCCAGGCGAAGCTGGCTCCCCACCTCGCCCGGACGACACTGTCCTCGGGCCGAACGGCCATGCCGGTCTCTCCCCTGCGACGCGCCGCCCACCGCGTCGGGGCGACGATCATCGGATCGTCGCAGAGCGCGCCATGATCCGAAACAAAGAGCAGGGAAAACCCCGGCCATGACCCGCACATACCAGGCCCCGGCCACCGGGATCATGACGAATCCTCTCCCCGCACCCGCGGCCGCCGCGCCGCCCTGCTCTACCACGCAAGGGAAATCCGATGGCCCGCCCCGGGGCTGCCAGCCGGCGTCGCCCGGCATGACCGCGACTCCCGCCGTCCCCGGCCTCGCGGCCCTCCTCCCCGAACCGGCCCGGCTCGGCGCGGCCCGGGTCCGGTACCTCGCCGCCACCGCGGGCCTCCGGCTCCGCTGAACCCACCCCCGCTGTCGGCCCCCTACCTCTGCCCCGGTTCCCCGCCCGGAACCCAGTTCCCGTGCAGGCCCGACGGCACCCGCACCGGCAGGTGCACGCGGGCGACGGGCTCGCCGGTGAAGTCCTGGGCGGCGAGGATCACCAGGTCCGTCGCGCCCCGGTCCGGGTCGAGGACGTACGCCATCAGGTATCCGTCGTCCTCCGCCGTCGGCGACTCGGCGGGGACGAACACCGCCTCGCCCACCGCCCCGTCGCGCCCGAACTCGTGGGCCTCGACGGTCCCCCGGCTCAGGTCGTGCTTGAGCAGGGCGTTGCTGAAGCCCTCCTCCGGGCGGTCGTCCCCCGGGCCGGCCGGCGACGCGTAGAGCTCGACGGCGGCCGCGTATCCGTAGCGGTAGGGGCGGCCGGTGTGGCGCGAGTTGAGGCGCGGGAACTCCTGGACCCGGTCGTCCAGCCGCTCCTCCCGCACCGTCCCCGCCGCCAGGTCGATCGTCCAGCGGTCGAGCGTGGGGCGGCTCGCACCGATGGTGCGCAGGTCCATGCCCGGAGGGTGGCGTACGACGTCGACGACCAGCGAGTCCGCCGACCGCTCGTACGCGTTGAGGGTGTGCCCGACCAGGTGCGGCGCGAGCTCGAACCACCGCACCGCGCCACCCTCGCGCGGCATCACCCCGACCCGGGCGGCGCGCCGCTCGTCCCAGGTGAAGGGCACGCCGGTGGCCAGGTGCGCCGCGCTGAACACCACCGGCGTGTCGTACAGCAGCACGAACCGCTCGGTGAGCGCGAAGTCGTGCATGTACGGGTTCCCGGGCACCTCGATCAGCGTGCTGCGCCGGACGGTGCCGCCGCCGTCCATCACGATGTGCTGCACGTGTTCCGAGCCGTAGCGGAAGGCCAACGCGTGCAGTTCCCCGGTGTGCGGGTCGAGGATCGAGTGGGCGTTGGCGCTGTACCCCTCCGGCGTGGCGCCCAGCTCGCAGGGCCCCACCGTGTCCAGCTCGTAGGTGAGTTCGTAGGGGCGGATACCGCCCTCGATCAGCGCGTAGGTGCGCCCGCCGAGGCCCGCGACCTGCACGTTGGGGGAGATGTCCAGCCGCTCGTCGACGGGCGTGCCGCGGCGGGGCTCGCCGAGCCGGTCGGCGACCGCGCCGGAGCGGACCCAGCGGTTGCGGTACCACTCGGCGCGACCGTCCCGGATCCGGACGCCGTGCACCATGCCCGCGCCGAGGGTCCACAGGTGCGCGGCCGGGTCCTCGATGCCCAGCGGATTGGGGCCGTTGCGCAGGTAGCGGCCGTCGAGGTGGGCCGGTATCCGGCCGGTGACGGGCAGGTCGTAGGCGGTGACCTCCTCGGTCAGCGGGGCGAAGTTCCCGGACAGGTAGCGGTTGCGGCTCGTGCCGTTGCTGCTCGTGCCGTCGCGGCTCGTGCCGTTGCTGCTCACGGTGTCCCGGCTCATGGTGTCGACCTCACGTCAGGTGATGATGGGGTGTCTGCGCCGAACGCCCGCCCCAGCGCGGCCATCAGCGCCTCGTAGCGCGCCCCGGCCTCGGCCGGTGCGAAGTGGCCGGCGAGCTCCAGGCTCACCGCGCCGTGGGTGGCCGCCCAGAACAGTCTGGAGACCTCCTGGGCGTCGCCCGGCCGGAAGGCTCCGGCCGCCATGCAGGCGTCCACGGCGGCCACCGAGGCGCCGAACGCGCTGTCCGCCACGGCCAGCGCCTCCGCGCCGGGCCGGAATCCGGGCACCGGCTGCTCGAACATCACCCGGTAGTAGGCGGGTTCGGCGATCGCCCGCTCCCGGTAGGCCCGGCCGAGCTCGGTCAGGTACGCCAACGGGTCCTCGCCGCGCGGGATCTGTTCCTGCGCCCGGCGCAGCCGCGCGAAGCCCTCGCGGTACAGCGCGTCGAGCAGTCCCTCCTTCCCGCCGAACATCGTGTACAGCACCTTGGTCGAGGAGCCGATCTCGGCGGCGATCCGGCGCACGGTCAGCGCGGCGGGGCCTTCGGCGACGAGGAGGGCGATGGCGCAGTCGAGGATCACGGCGCGTACGGCGTCCTGGCCGACCCGCTGCGCGTCCTGGTAGGGCGTGCTCATGGGCAACAACGTAACCGATGGGAAACAGTGTTACCACCCTTTGGCGCGAACACTGTCCGAGCCCGCCCGCGGCCCCGTGCCCGAACCCCTGCGCCCACCGCCGTGTCACGTTCCGGCGGCCCGCCCGGTCCCTGCTGGCGGCGGCCTCAGGGCCCGGCCCGAAGGACTCGAAGAACTCGAAGGAGCGGACGATGCGCGTACTGCTGGCAGGTGCGACCGGGGCCATCGGTGCCCCGCTGACCCGGGTGCTGATCGACGCGGGCCACCAGGTCCTGGCCCTCACCCGCTCCGAGCACTCGGCGCAGGCCGTCCTGGCCGCGGGCTGCACGCCCGTACGGGCCGATGCGCTGGACCGCGAGGGGCTGCTGCGCGCGGTGGACGGCCTGGCCGCGGACGCGGTGGTCCACCAGCTGACCGCGCTCCGCGCGCCCTCCCGCAGGGTGGCCGCCGACAATCCGACCAACGTGCTGCGCGTCCGCGGCTCCGCCAATCTGCTGGCCGCCGCACGGGTCGTGGGCGCCGAGCGCTTCCTCACCCAGTCCCTGGTCCTCGGGTACGGCTATCGCGACCACGGAAGCCGGTTCCTCACCGAGGAGGAGCCGTTCGGCGTGTACGGCACGGGCCCCCGGGCCACCGCCTCCGACCATGTCGTCACCGGCCTGGTCGAGGCCGAGCAGCGGGCCTTCGAGGCCCCGCACGTCGCCGGGACCGCCTTGCGCTACGGCCTGTTCCACGGCCCGGGCACGTGGTTCGACCCAACCCCCGGCGCCCGCCCGATGCCGGTTCCGCTGGGCGGCGGCGGGGTGGTGCCGTGGATCCACGTCGAGGACGCCGCCACCGCCACGCTGGCCGCGCTGGAGCACGGCCGCGCGGGCGAGGCGTACAACCTCACGGGCGACCACCCGGCGAGCTTCGGCGAGTTGGCCACCGCCACCCGCCGCGGCCGCCCGGCCCTCCGCCTCCCCGGCTGGGCCCTGCGGGCTGCCGCGCCCTACCTCGGCGAGCTGATGCTCGGCACCACCCTGCGGGTCTCCAACGCCAAGGCCGCTCGCGAGCTGCACTGGACCCCGCGCCATCCCGATCCCCGCGCCGTACCGGCCGCCGGCCCGCACTGAGTGGCGGGCACCACACCCCACCCGTCCCCTGGCCCGGAGCAGGAAGTCGACCCGACCGACTTCCCGCTCCGCCGGCCCGCCCCTCACCACACTGGCGCGCCCACCACCGAGGGGAGCCGACCATGAACGGCCCCGCCCGTCACCGCCACACCGCCGCCACCAGCCCGGAGCCGGATGACCGGCACCCGCCGACGACCGAACCGAAGCCCGACGGCGCCGCCCGACTCCCCGAAATCTCGACCGCCCCGGCACCCGGACCACCCTCGACGCCCCGGCCGTCCGCGCCCTGCTCCGCGAGCAGCACCCGGACCTCGCCGACCTCCCGCTGCGCCCCGTCCCCTGCGGCGGGGACAACCAACTCCAGCGCCTCGGCCAGGAGTCGGCGGTGCGGCTGCCGTGCACCGACCGCGCGCCCGAGCTGCCGCGCAAGGAGCTGCGGCGGCCACCCGGATCGCCCCGGGCCTCCCGCTGCCGGTCACCGTCCCGCTCCGGGCGGGCATGCCGTCCGGGCGCTTCCCGCGCCCGTGGGCGGTCACCGGCGGCACCCTCTCCGGCGTGCTCGACTTCGGCGACCTGTGCGCCGCTGCCCGCGCACGACACCGCACGGAGGTACCCGTGGCCGTGATCGGCCGTGCGACGGCCACCGTGGTCGCACTGGGCATCCCGCTCGTCCCGGCGGCCGTCACGGCCCGCGCCGACCTGCCGCCCGAGCCCGGCGCGGGCTGGTGGGAGGTGTCGGCCAACGCCGCCAACGTCCGGGTCGACCACTTCGGCGAGGAAACCGTCATCGGCCTCGCCCGTTCGGGTGACCGGGTCGAGGTCGTGGACACCTGGACCTCGCCGCTCGGCGCCCGCTGGGCGAAGGTCACGGTGGCGCGCACCCGGGTCTCCGGCTGAGTCCTGCGGTCCCTGCTGGTGCACCGTGGCCCCTCGCCGGAACCGTAGAATCCGCCTGTACACATCAGGAGGGATTTCGCGTGTTCCGAGCGCAGCGTCCGCGCACCGCAGAGCTGACCCCGCGACAGGGGGAGGGGCCGGTCAACGGCGTCGCCCTGCTGCTGCCGGGCGGATTCATCCGCAGCCGGCGCGCACCCCTGAAGCTCGCCGAGCTGGGCCTGCGGGACCTGGCCGCCGAGCTCACCGAGCGCGGCCGGCCGCACGGCCTCGCGGTGCACCTGCTGCGCTACCGCCACGGCGGCTGGAACGGCGCCGACGCCGACACCGCCGTCGACACCCGCTGGGCGCTCGACGAGCTCACCCGGCTGTACCCGGACACCCCCGTCGCCCTGATCGGCAACTCGCTGGGCGGGCGCGCCGCCTTCTGGTGTGCCGGACACCCCTCCGTGGTCGGCGTGGCCGGGATCGCCCCCTGGCTGCCCAGCGGCGACCCGGTCGACCAGCTGGCCGGTCGGCGGGTGCTGATCGTCCACGGCACCGGGGACCACAGCACGGCCGGCGCCACCCAGTCCCTGGAGTACGCGCTGCGCGCCCGGCGGGTCGTCCCGGACCTCGCGCGGTACGAGGCCCCGGGCGCCAACCACCTCCTGATCCGCGAGTCCCGCGACATCAGTGCGCTGACCACCGCCTTCACCCTCGCCACCCTGGGCGCCGAGCCCGCGCCGCTGGTGGCGGGGGCGGTCTGCACCCGGCTCCCGGCACGGGTGTAGCCACCCCCCTCCGCCGGAATGCGAGCGGCCTTCCCCTGCTGATCGGCAGGGGAGGGCCGCTCGCATTCCGGCGGGATTCCTGCCGATCGGCACATGCGCGAACGGGGTCTCGGCGATCAATCTTGGAGTCACCGCGACGGCGGCCACCCGGGCCGCCGTGGAAGGGAGTCTCCACCGTGTTCCGTGACCACGCTCTCCTCCTCCGTTCCGGCGGGGTGAAACTGAACATCCGTCAACTTCGTGTTCTCCGGGGCGGATCGATCCGCCTCACACCCGTCCCAACGGCATCGGAGAGCACATGGCCGTCACCAAAACCGCCGCCCTCGCACGCGGCCTCGCCGCCCTGTTCCTCGCAGCGGCGCCCGCCGCACCCGCCCTCGCCGCCGAGCCCGCGCCCTCGCCCGCCGTCGGCCAGGCGCCGCCCACCAGTCCCGATCCGGCCGCCCTCGACGCCGCGATCACCGCCCGGCCGGGCGACCCGGTGGCGGGAGTGGTCGCCCGGGTGACGGTCGACGGCCGGGCCTGGCGCGGCAGCGCGGGCGATCCGGTGAGTGGGCGGCCGGTGGCGCCGAACGCCGCGTTCCGGATCGGCAGCATCAACAAGCCCTTCGTCGCCGCGGTACTGCTCCAGCTCGCCGCCGAGCAGCGGATCTCCCTGGACGGCACCGTCCAGCAGTACCTGCCCGGCACCCTGCCCGCGAGCTTCACGCTGCCGATCACCGTCCGCCGGCTCCTCGACCACACCAGCGGACTTCCGCAGGCCGTCGAGGGTCCGGAGGTCGAGGACCACGACGGCCTGATAGCCCACCGGTTCGCCGACGAGACGCTCGACCTGGTCATCCAGCGGACACTCCGCCCCCACCCGGAGAAGGGCCTACCCGAGGCGAGCCCGGCCTTCGATCCGGGCACCGCACAGGAGTACAACAGCTTCAACTACCGGCTGGCGGGCCGGATCATCGAGCAGGTGACCGGACACACGATCAGGGAGGAGGTGACGGCCCGCGTCCTGAAGCCGCTCGGCCTGCGGCACACCGAGGTGACGGAGGGCAGGCCCGCGATGCCCGAGCCCCACCTGGCCGGCTACTACCCTGACAACGCGGGCACCCCGACGGACGTCTCCGAGCAGGGCGGCAACCCGGAGTCAATGGTCTCCACCCCGGCCGACCTGGACCGTTTCCTGCGCGCCCTGCTGGACGGCGAACTCCTGCCGCCCCAGCAGCTGCACGACCTGCTCACCCTGCCGCGGGACGCCTCGGGCCGACTGCTGCCCGTACGCGGGGCGGGCGAGTGCCGGTTCGGTCCGGACAAGGGACGGGCCTGCCACAGCGCCGGGCTGACGGCCATTGCCCTGCAGGACGGCACGGTGCTCTGGGGCAAGACCGGACACGACCTCGGGTACTCCGGCGGCTTCTTCACCACCCCGGACCTCCGCAAGCGGCTGGTCTACTCCGTCGGCACCGGGCCCGACACCCCGGCACCGGCGCTCCGCCTCGCCGCCACGACCTTCGGCCCTTTCGCCCCCTGAGCCCGGTCAGCCGGTCACCCCGCCGGCCCTCCGCCCCGATCGTGAGGGAGCCACGCCGTAGGCGTCCAGGTGGGCTGTCTCCAGGCTGCGACACCGCGTCGCCCGAAATCGCGTTGGCGGCCGGCGGCCCGTACTGCCTATGGTCGGGGGATGACCACTCGAACCTTCCGCATCATGGTGCGCGGCGTCTTCGACGGCCTCACCGACGAACAGCGCTCCGAACTGCTCGCCGCCGCACCCGAGCACGACGTGCTGCACGCCGCCTTCACCCACGAGGGCCACCTCAGCTACGACCTGTCCGCGAGGACCGCCTTCACCTTCCGCTTCCTCGACGAGGGCGAGGCCGAGGAGGACATCCTGGATGCCACCGAGCGGGCCGAGCAGTCGGCGCAGAACTGGCTCACCGAACGCGGCTACGGCTACAAGAACCTCCGCTCCCAGGCCGAGGACCTCTCCCAGGCGCCGCTCGGCAAGCGTCAGCGCCGCGCCGCCAACACCGCTCACTGATCCGACCCCTCCCCCTCCGCCACCTCCTTGACGGCTCCCTGTCGGGATATACTTGAGCAGTCAAGGAGGTGGCAATGACAGAACAGCCAGAACAGACGGAGCGAACGGGGTGGGCCGCGACCGAGCCGGCCACAACGGGCCCGGGCCCCGACCCGCTGGATACCGCCCTGCGGCTGGTCCGCGCCCAGACGGCCGTGGTCAAGCGCTTCGACGCAGGCCTCAGCGGCCTGCACGGCGTCAGCCTGGCCGACTTCACCATGCTGCTCCACCTCTCCCAGGCCCCCGGCGGCCGGATGCGCCGGGTCGACCTCGCCGAAGCCCTCGGGCTCACCGCCTCCGGTGTGACCCGTGGCCTCGCGCCGCTGGAGCGGATCGGCCTGGTCACCCGCGAGACCGCCGCCCGCGACGCCCGGGTCGCCTACGCCGCCCTCACCCCGACCGGCCGCGAGCGGCTCGCCGAGATGCTGTACACCGCCCGCCAGGTCGCCGCCGACCACTTCGCGGCCGAGCAGTGGAGCGCCGAGGACCTCGGCCGACTGTCCACCCTGCTCACCCGTCTCGGCGGCACCGCCCCCGGTCAGCGCCTCGGCTGAGCCGCCCGCCCCGGCCGGGCCCCGCCGCACGCCCACCGCACCCCGGCACACCCACCGCGTGCCCCCACGTCCTAGGCTGACCCCGTACCGCCACACCACCCGCACCAGGCGCACCACCTGCACCACCCCACCCCCCGTGAAGGGCAGCACCATGACCGACACCCCCGGCACCGGGCCCGGACTGGAGCACACCCTCGCGGACGCCCAACGTGCGCACTGGCAGCAGACCTACACCGCCAACCCCGGGATGTACGGCGAGCAGCCCTCCTCCCCCTCCGAGCACGCCGCCGAGGTGTTCGCCGCCGCCGGGGCGCGGGACGTGCTGGAACTCGGCGCCGGCCACGGGCGCGACGCGCTGCACTTCGCCCGCGCGGGCTTCCGCGTGCTGGCCGCCGACTTCAGCCCGACCGCCCTGCACCAGCTGCGCGCCGCCGCGGCGGACCAGGGCCTGGCCGACCGGCTCTCGGTCCTCACCCATGACGTCCGCGAGCCGCTCCCCCTCCCCGACGCCTCCGTCGACGCGGTCTTCGCCCACATGCTGCTCTGCATGGCGCTCTCCACCGAGGAGATCGAGGCGCTCGTCGCCGAGGTCCGCAGGGTCCTGCGCCCCGGCGGCACCTTCGTCTACACCGTCCGCCACACCGGCGACGCCCACTACGGCGCCGGCACCGGCCACGGGGACGACATCTGGGAGCACGGCGGCTTCGCCGTCCACTTCTTCCCCCGCGAGCTGGTGGACGCGCTCGCCGAGGGCTGGCGCCTGACCGACGTCCACCCCTTCGAGGAGGGCGAACTGCCCCGCCGCCTCTGGCGCATCACCCAGGAGACCCCCCGATGACCGCAGCCGACGCCGCCACCCCCAAGGCCGCCGCAGAGGCCCCCGACCTCTCCATCGACGGCACCGGCCTGCTCTGCGTCCAGCTCCTGCTCCGGCTGCGCGCCCGGATCGCGCACCTCCCGGCCGGCGCGGTGGTCCACATCCACACCACCGACCCCGCCGCCCCGCTGGACCTCCCCGCCTGGTGCCACCTGACCGGCCACGAGTACCTCGGCCAGGTCCCGCACGAGGCGACCGACCGCGAGGTGTACGCGCTGCGCCTCACCTCCGCCCCGGTCCCGACCCGCCCCGACCGCCCCTGGCACCCGGCCCCCGACACCGACTGACCGACCCCACCCCGCTGCCGCCCTCGGCCATCACACGCTCCAGGAGGCCTGGCAGCGGGCCCGAGGACGGCTCACGGCCGAAGCCCCCGGGCCGCCCGGTGTGCCACGATGAGGAGGTACGAACGACCCGGCACCGCAGGGAGGTTGACCGCCGTGGACCCGATCATCAGCTGCCACTGGCAGAACCGGCAGGGCGCATGGGCCCTGACCGTCGGCCACAACGGCGACGGCTGGGAACTGCTCGCCTCGGCCCCCTCCTGGTCGGAGTCGATCCCCTTCGCGAACCCGGAGGAGGTCCGCCGACTCGCCCAGGCCCTGCTGGACCTGCCCGCCGAACCCGAGCCGTACGAGTTCGAGTGGCAGCTCTCCCGCACCGGATCGGCCGCTGCCGAGGGCGGGCCGCAGCCCCACTTCGCGACCTTCGCCGTCGGCCTCGACCCCACCGACGACCACCGCCCGTACCTCGCCTACCAGTCCTACTACGACCTGGGCCGGGCAACCGGACTCGGCCTGGAGGTGATCTGCGAGGACCCGCCGGTCGACCACCTCCGCGCCCAGGCCCACGCCTTCCTCACCGCCTTCCCCGGCCCCACCCGCCGATAGCCGCCCAGCCACTGCCGCAACCGCAACCACCACAGCCACACAGCCCCCGCACCCGCACCCGGCTCACGCCACGGCGCGCACCGCCCAGTCCACCTCCGCCGCCCAACTCTCCGGGACGGCCCACTGGTTGACCACCGCCAGCAGCTCCAGATACCGCTCCCGCCGCGGATCGGCCATCGCCCCCAGCCGTTCCGCCAACCGGTCGCGCAGCGCCCCGGTGTCCCCCGGCACCGCCCCCGCACACCACTGCCCGTACCGCTCCACCAGCTCCGCGACGACGGCCGCCGCCTCCGCCGACCCCGGGTCCACCCCGGCCGCGACCGCCGGTCCGGCCAACTCCCGCACTGCCACCGCCAGTCCGGGCCTCGGCAAGCCCGTGCCGGCCCGCTCCTCCGCGATCGCCGCCTCCGCCGCCTCCGCCCGGGCGAGCCCGCGCAGCAGCGCCCTGAACCCCGAGTCCCCCGCCAGCTGCGCCAACTCCACCCAGGCCTCGACCTGTTCGACCGACGGATCCTCCGGCAGCTCCGGCGTCAACGAGCGCGCCACGGCAGAGAACCGCTCGTCGCCACCGATCCCGCCGAACACCCCCGACAGGAACTCCGCGATCAGGCGCCCCCGTTCGTCCTCCGTGAGCCGGGCCAACCGGTGCACGAGCGTCAACTCCTCAGGCGTCGACCCGAGCCTGGCCACCGCCCCGAGCACCGCCCGCCGCAGCCGTAGCACCCGGATCCGGAGGTCGATCGCCTCCGCCTGCGCGGCAGCGACCTCGGCCGGCGTCAGTTCACGCTCCACCACCCGCCTGATCGCGGGCAGTCCGAGCCCGAGCTCCCGCAGGGTACGGACCAGTTCCAGGCGCGCGACGGCGTCGGCGCCGTACCGCCGGTGGCCGGCCGGGTTGCGGTCGGCCGGCGACACGATCCCCTGGTCCGAGTAGAAGCGGACGGTCTTGACCGTCAGCCCCGTCCGCCGAGCCAGCTCACCGATGGTGTACGTCACGTCGCCGTTCATGGCCACCACCCTGCTACCTCCCCCCACGGGAGATGCAAGCCGCCCACGGCCGTGACCGTCACCACACCGCGCGCCGCCGCATCACCCCCGGGGCCCGCACCGACGGCCCTCCCCCGGTGCAGGCCGACAGACAGACAGATCAGGGTGCACACCGCCGGGATCGCCGGCCCCGGCCGAGGTCACGGCCCCGGCCGGGGAGACGACATCGGAACGACGTCAGGCGGTGCGCCGCAGCAGCGCCAGGTACATCGCGTCCGTCCCGTGCAGGTGCGGCCACAGCTGCACGTCCGGCCCGTCGCCGAGCGCCGGGAGGCCGGGCAGCAGCGGGCGCGCGTCGATCCACTCGACCCGGCCGCCCTCGCCCCGCAGCACGTCGTCCACGACCGCCCGGGTCTCCGCGAGGTGCGGCGAGCAGGTCGCGTAGCCGACCACGCCGCCGACCCGGGTGGCCTCGATCGCCGAGCGCAGCAGGTCCCGCTGGAGCGGGCCGAAGGCCGCGACGTCGGCCGGCCGGCGCCGCCAGCGCGCCTCCGGGCGGCGACGCAGCGCACCTAGGCCGGAGCACGGCACGTCGACCAGCACCCGGTCGAAGCCGCCGGAGCGCCAGGCCGGGCGCGTCCCGTCGGCCGCGATCACGGTGTACGGGCCGGGGTTGCCTGCCAGCGCGCGTGCCACCAGCCGGGCCCGGTGCGGCTGCTTCTCGCTCGCGACCAGTGCCGCACCCCGCTCGGCGGCCAGCGCACCGAGCAGCGCGGCCTTGCCGCCGGGGCCCGCGCAGCCGTCCAGCCAGAGCCGGTCCTGGCCCTCCAGCGGCGCCGAGGCCAGCGCCAGCGCGACCAGCTGGCTGCCCTCGTCCTGCACGCCCGCCCGGTTCTCCTGCACGGCCGCGACGGCGCCCGGGTCGCCGCCCTCGGCGAGACGCAGCGCGAACGGGGACCAGCGCCCCGGCTCGGCCTCCGGCAGCGCGTCGGCCAGCTCACCGACGGTGGCCCGGCCGGGCCTGGCGACCAGGGTGACCTCGGGCCGCTCGTTGTCGGCCCGCAGCAGTTCCTCCATCGCGGTGCGCCCGGAGGCGTCCGGCTGCCAGCGGCCGAGCGAGTCCCAGAGCGCGGAGACGACCCAGCGCGGGTGGGAGTGCACGACCGCGAGGTGGTCCTCGGCGTCCCGGTCGTACGGCGGGGCGACCTGCTCGATCCAGGCGTCCAGGTCGTGGGCGCTGATCCGGCGCAGCACGGCGTTGACGAACTTGGCCTTGCCGTCGCCGAGCACCACCCGGGCCAGCTCGACGGTCGCCGAGACGGCCGCGTGGCTGGGGATGCGGGTGGTGAGCAGCTGGTGCGCACCGAGCGAGAGCACGTCCAGCACCGGCGGGTCGACCTTGCTGAGCGGCCGGTCGATGCAGGCGGCGATGATCGCGTCGTAGGTGCCCTGCAGGCGCAGGGTGCCGTAGACCAGCTCGGTGGCGAGGGCGGCGTCGCGCCGGTCCATGCCCTTCTGCTCGGCTTCGCGGAGCAGCGAGGGCAGGATCAGGTTGGCGTACGCATCGCGCTCGTCGACGGCGCGCAGCGCGCGGAACGCGACGATCCGGGCCGGGTCCTTCTTCGGGCGGCGGTGCGGGCGGGGGGCGCGCTTGGCGCTGGGGGTGGTCACAGGTGCCTCAAGGTGCTGCGGTGGCTATCAACGAACGGTGGAGATGAAGTAGCTCGAACGAACACGGACGGTCTCGAACGAACAGTAGCGCCGAACCGGAGCGTCAGCCCCCGAAGCGCTCCCCGGCCTCCAGCCGCGCGCCCCGGGCCCAGTCGGCGGCCCGCATCTCCTTCTTCCCCTGCGGACGCACCTCCCCCAGCTCGACGTCGTGGCTGCCGGTCCCGACCCGGACGCTGTTCTTGCCCGCCATCGCGACCTCGCCCGGCGCCAGCTCGGCGGAGTCCGGCAGCAGCTTGACCGGCCCGGTGACCTTCAGCCGCTCGCCCCGGAACTCCGTCCAGGCCCCCGGCGCCGGCGCGCAGCCGCGCACCACCCGGTCGATACGCAGCGCGGGGTGGTTCCAGTCGATCCGCGCGTCCTCGACGGTGATCTTCGGCGCGAGCGTGACGCCCTCGGCCGGCTGCGGCACGGCGTGCAGGGTGCCGTCCTCGATGCCGTCCATGGTGGCCGCGAGCAGCCGCGCACCGGAGAGCGAGAGCCGGGTGAGCAGCTCGCCACTGGTGTCGGTCGGGCGGATCTCCTCGGTGATCACGCCGTAGACCGGGCCGGAGTCCAGGCCCTGCTCGATCAGGAAGGTGGACGCGCCGGTGACCTCGTCGCCGGCCATCACCGCGTGCTGGACCGGGGCCGCGCCACGCCAGGCGGGCAGCAGCGAGAAGTGCAGGTTGACCCAGCCGTGCTTGGGGATCTCCAGGGTGCCGGGGCGCAGCAGCGCACCGTAGGCGACCACCGGGCAGCAGTCGGGGGCGAGTTCGGTGAGCCGGGCGACGAAGTCCGGGTCGCTGGGCTTCGCCGGCTTGAGGACCTCGATCCCGGCCTCCTCGGCGCGCTGGGCGACGGGGCTGGCAACCAGCTTGCGCCCGCGCCCGGCCGGAGCGTCGGGGCGGGTGACCACCGCGACGACCTCGTGCCGGTCCGAGGCGAGCAGGGCATCCAGGGCGGGAACGGCGACCTCGGGGGTGCCGGCGAAGACGAGACGCATCAAGTGCCTTTCTGGAAAAGGAAGTTCAAGAAACCAGCGAAGCCGACGAGAGCCGGCGGAGGTCAGCAGGCCGAGGTCGGCGGGCCGAGATCAGCGGGCGGAACCGAAGGTGCTGTGCGGCGAGACCTTGACCACCGGGGCCGGCCCGCCGCCCCAGGCCGCCTCCCGGATCGCCTTCAACGCAGCCTTGCGCTGCTCGCGGTCGAGCCGGTCGATGAAGATGATGCCGTCCAGGTGGTCGGTCTCGTGCTGGATGCACCGGGCGAGCAGCTGGGTGCCCTCCAGGGTCACCGGATCGCCGTGCATGTTGAAGCCCTTGGCCACCACGCCGTACGAGCGCTTGGTGTCGTAGCGCAGGCCGGGCAGCGACAGGCAGCCCTCGGGGCCGTCCTGCTCCTCCTCGCTCAGCGACAGGTCCGGGTTGATCAGGTGCCCGGTGACACCGTCCACGTGGTACGTGAACACCCGCAGGGAAATGCCGAGTTGGGGCGCGGAAAGGCCGGCACCGGGGGCGTCCAGCATGGTGTCGGTGAGGTCGCGGACCAGCTTGCGCAGTTCCTTGTCGAAGGTGGTCACCGGCTTGGCGGTGGACCGCAGGACGGGGTCTCCGAAGAGACGGATCGGCTGGATCGCCACGGGGTACGGGCTCCTGTCCGTAGGGGCACGGGCTGCGGTCGGGCTGGTTCACCCGCCAGTCTATGCAACCCGCACGGCCGCCCGCCGGGGGCTTCCCCCGGGCCGGATCGGCGTCCGGCACGGCCCGACTGTGCCGAGCGGCGTTACCCCGGCCCCCGCTTCGGCGTTGGTCAAGAGAGATTGACCAGGGCCGGGCGCACGGGACACCGCGCCCCGGCCGAGCTGAACCGTACGGAAGGTGGCACGTAGGCCATGGCCGAGCAGATCAACCACGACGCCCGGGCGAGGGCGAGCCTGCACCTGCTGGTGCGGGACATCGAGCGGGTGAGGCGGCAGGTCGACGCGCTGCGGACGCTCACCGCGCAACTGGGCAACGTCTACCGTCCGCGCCGACCGAGCACCTCGGCCGGCTTCGTGGTGTACGGGCGGGCGCCGGCGCCGACCGTGCGCCTGGCGCAGGAGCTGCGGGAGAGCGTGGAGACCCTGGTGGCGGCGGCGGTCGAGTTCGACCGGGCGCTGGGCTTCTCCTGGGACTCGGTGGGTTCCGCCCTCGGGGTCACCAAGCAGGCCGTGCACCGGCGCTACGGCATGCGTCGCCCGACCAGCGAGCTCCTCGCCGCGAGCGGTGCCGTCCCGGGCCAGAGCCGCCCGGACCGCTCCGAGGAGCTGCCCGCCGCCGCCGAGCGCACCGGTCTGGCCACGACCGTCCCGGCGGCCCGCCAGGGCGGCCTGGACCGCAGCAGCCTGGACCGCGGCACGATCGACCGCACCAGGACGGACCGCGGCCCCATGGACCACACCCCCGTCGAGCGCGGCACGACCGATCGCAGCACCCCCGTCGACCGCCCCCAGGCGGACCGACCCGGCATCCCGCTGCGCGGCTGACCGAGCCGCCGCAGCCGGGCCGTCCGGGGCGGGGTGGCCCACTCACCCCGCCCCACCCGGCCACCGGACACGAAGACCCCGGGCCACCGGACACGAGGACACCCGGGCGCGGAAACCGCCGGGCCACCGAAACCCGTAGCACGCGCCCGAACCGCGCCGAAGCCCCCGCCCGCCGCTCAGCCGATGTCCGTCGGATCCACCCGAACCCGCACCGGCTCCGCCGTCCGCAGCGCGATCCGCGCGATCTGCGCCGCCTTGAGCGCCGCCGCCAGCGCGGCCCCCTGCCCGGGCGACACCCGCAGCAGCGCGCGTTCCTGCTCCTCCCCCCGCAGCGCCGGCACCGGCACCGGCCCCAGCACGTCCGCCCCCTCCGGGAGCCGGATCAGGTTCAGCAGGTCCGCCACCGCCGAGGGACTCCCGCTCACCGAGGCCATCCGGGACACCGGCGGGAAGTGCAGCTGTGCCCGTTCGTCCCGCTCCAGCCCGGCGTGCCCCAGAGGGTCCCAGCGCACCAGCGCCTGCACCGGACGGGCCGAGGGCTCGGCGACCACGACCACCGTCCCGCCCTCCGTCGAGGGCCGCACCAGCGCGGCCCCCGCGAGCCAGAGCCGCAGCGCTTCCTCCCCCGCCCGCAGGTCCGGCCGGCTGAGCAGCGCCCAGCCGTCCAGCAGCAGCGCGGCCCCGTACCCGCCGCCGCCCTCCACCACCGGCTCCGCGCCGGGCGTGGAGATCACCAGGGAAGGCTCGTCCGGCACGGTGGTCAGCACCGCCTCCCGGCCCGAGGTCCGCACCGGGATGCGCGGGAACGCCTTGCCCAGCTCCTCCGCCGTCCGCCTGGCTCCGACCACCTGGGCCCGCAGCCGGAAGGACCCGCATTCGGGGCAGTGCCAGTCGTTCTCCGGCTCCCCGCACCAGCCGCAGCACAGTGCGGCGTCCGCCGAGGGCGCCTCCAGCGGCCCCTCGCAGCGCCGGCAGCGGGCGGGGGTGCGGCAGCGCCCGCAGGCCAGCCGGGGCACGTAGCCGCGCCGGGGCACCTGGATGAGCACCGGGTGCCCGGCGGCCAGCGACTCCCGGGCGGCCTCCCAGGCCACCGAGGGGAGCCGGGCGGCCTGGGCGGCGGCGTCCCGGTGCTGGTCCTGGTCGGTGACGGTCCGCACCCTGGGCGCGACCTGCCGCACCGTCTCCCGGTCCGCGACCAGCGGGCGTGCCCAGCCGGTACTGACCAGCTGCGCGCCCTCCACCGTCACCGCGTGCCCACCGAGCAGCACCGCCGCGCCCTCCTCGGCGGCACGCAGCAGGGCCACCTCGCGCACGTGCGGGTGGGGGGAGCGCGGGTCGCTGTGGCTGCTGTCCCCGTCCGACCAGACGACGACCAGTCCGAGGTCCCGGACCGGCGCGAACATGGTGGCCCTGGTGCCGACCACGGCGTGCACCGAGCCCCGGCTCACCGCGAGCCAGCGCCGGTAGCGCTCGCGCGGGCCGAGGTCGGCCTCCAGCGCCACGTGCATCCCGGGGCCGAGCAGGTCGGTCAGTGCCTGGTCGACGCGGGCCACCGAGCGCCCCTCCGGAAGCACGACCAGCGCCCCGCGCCCGCTCGCCAGCGTCGCGGCCACGGCCCGCGCGATCTCGTACGGCCAGCCGGGCCCGGGCAGCGCCGCCCAGACCGCGCGCGGCGAGCCGCCCCCGGCCAGCGAGGCGAGGAAGTCGGACCCGGCCGGGTAGCGCTGCCAGCCACCGGGGGCCGGGGCGGCCGGGCGCGGCAGCGGCGGCGGCGAGGGTTCGGCCTCGGCCTTGGCGTGCCGGGGCGGGACGGCCAGCTGGAGCACGTCGGCCAGCGTCCCGGCGTACCGGTCGGCGACGGTGCGGCACAGCCGCAGCAGCTGCGGGGTGAGCACCGGCTCGGGCGAGAGCACCTGGGCCAGCGGGGCGAGCGGGCCGGGGAAGTCGCTCTTCTCCAGCCGGGCGACGATGAACCCGTCGTGCAGTTCCCCGCCCTCGCGCTGGCCCTTCACCACCCGCGCCCCGAAGCGCACCCGCACCCGCACTCCGGGCTGGGCCTCCTCGGCCATGCCGGCCGGCACCTCGTAGTCGAAGAACTTGTCGATGGTGAGCACGCCCTTGTCCACCACGACCCGGGCCACCGGCAGGTGCTCGGCCCGCTTGGCCCCGCGCCAGGTGCGCGGCTTGGCCCGCTTGACCGTCTCCCGGATGAACGCCAGCTGCTCCGGCTCGCCGGCCCCGTTGTCCCCTGTGCTGCTCATCGCCACCAAGTACTACCAGGTCACACCGACAATGCACGAAGCGACGCCCGTCCCCGTCCGGGGGCGGACGCCGCTTCGGGCGCTACGGATCAGGAGCCGGGGACGTCAGTCCTGCACGGCGGCCTTCAGCTGCTCCACCCGGTCGGTGCGCTCCCAGGTGAAGTCCGGCAGCTCACGGCCGAAGTGGCCGTACGCCGCGGTCTGGGCGTAGATCGGGCGCAGCAGGTCCAGGTCGCGGATGATCGCGGCGGGACGCAGGTCGAAGACCTCGGAGACGGCCTTCTGGATGGAGAGGACCGGCACGGTCTCGGTGCCGAAGGTCTCCACGAACAGGCCGACCGGCTCGGCCTTGCCGATCGCGTACGCGACCTGCACCTCGGCGCGGCGGGCGAGGCCGGCGGCGACGATGTTCTTCGCCACCCAGCGCATCGCGTACGCGGCCGAGCGGTCCACCTTGGACGGGTCCTTGCCGGAGAAGGCGCCGCCGCCGTGGCGGGCCATGCCGCCGTAGGTGTCGATGATGATCTTGCGGCCGGTGAGGCCGGCGTCACCCATCGGGCCGCCGATCTCGAAGCGGCCGGTCGGGTTGACCAGCAGGCGGTATCCCTCGGTGGTCAGCTTGATGCCCTGCTCGGCCAGCGCCTTCAGCTCCGGCTCGACCACGAACTCGCGGATGTCCGGGGTGAGCAGCGACTCCAGGTCGATGTCGCTGGCGTGCTGGGTGGAGACGACCACGGTGTCGAGGCGGACGGCCTTGTCACCGTCGTACTCGATGGTGACCTGGGTCTTGCCGTCGGGGCGCAGGTAGGGGATGGTCCCGTTCTTGCGCACCTCGGTCAGGCGGCGGGAGAGGCGGTGCGCCAGGGTGATCGGCAGCGGCATGAGCTCGGGCGTCTCGTCGGACGCGTAGCCGAACATCAGGCCCTGGTCACCGGCGCCCTGCTTGTCCAGGTCGTCCTCGTCGCCTTCGACCCGGGCCTCGTACGCGGTGTCGACGCCCTGCGCGATGTCGGGCGACTGGGCACCGATGGACACCGAGACACCGCAGGAGGCGCCGTCGAAGCCCTTCTTGGAGCTGTCGTAGCCGATCTCCAGGATCTTGTCCCGGACGAGCTGGGCGATCGGCGCGTACGCCTTGGTGGTCACCTCGCCGGCCACGTGCACCTGGCCGGTGGTGATGAGCGTCTCCACGGCGACCCGGGACGTCGGGTCCTCCCGCAGGAGAGCGTCAAGGATGGTGTCGCTGATCTGGTCAGCGATCTTGTCGGGGTGTCCCTCGGTCACGGACTCCGAGGTGAACAGGCGGCGAGACACAGCGCTCCCTGGGGTTGCAGCGGCTGCTGACTGAAGTTCCCCGGGCGAACCGGGGAACTCCGGAAAGACTTGATTCCTGGAGTCTAACGGTCTGGTTCCGGAGAACGTCACCCGCTTCAGGAATTCTCGACCGCCGCGCGAGCGGTTCCGATCAGTTGCCGCCCGTTTCCAGCCGCTTTGCAACCAGGTCCCAGACCACGTCCGCGAGCGCCTCCTTCGGGCCCACCGGAACGGCCGTCTCACTGCCGTCCGAGCCCAGCACCACGGCCTCGTTGACGTCCGTGCCGAAGGCCTTGCCGTTGCCCACCTCGTTCACGACGAGCAGGTCGCAGCCCTTGCGGGCGAGCTTGGCGCGACCGTTGGCGAGCACGTCGTCGGTCTCCGCCGCGAAACCCACCACGAGTTGACCCGAACGGGCCCGGTGGGCCGACAGCTCGGCCAGGATGTCGGGATTGCGGACCAGGGCGACGGGCGCCTGCTCGACCCCCTCGACCTTCTTGATCTTGCCGGTCGCGTACTCGGCGGGGCGGAAGTCCGCCACCGCCGCGGCCATCACCACGGCGTCCGCGTCCCGGACCGCCTTCAGCGCCGCCTCGCGCAGCTCCAGCGCGGTCGAGACGTGCACCACGTCCACCCCGGCCGGGTCCGGCAGCTCGGCGTTGGCCGAGAGCAACGTCACTCTGGCCCCGCGCGCCGCGGCCGTCACGGCGAGCGCGTAGCCCTGCTTGCCGGACGAGCGGTTGCCCAGGTAGCGCACCGGGTCCAGCGGCTCCCGGGTACCGCCGGCCGAGACCACCACGTGCCGGCCCGCCAGGTCGGTCGGCACCGCCCCGCCTCGGCGCAGCACGGCCCGGCAGGCGTCGAAGATCGCCGACGGCTCGGGCAGCCTCCCCTTGCCGGTGTCCTTCCCGGTCAGCCGCCCGACGGCCGGCTCCAGCACGATCACGCCCCGGCGGCGCAGCGTGGCCACGTTGTCCCGGGTGGCCGGGTGCTCCCACATCTCGGTGTGCATGGCGGGCGCCAGCACGACCGGACAGCGGGCGGTGAGCAGGGTGTTGGTCAGCAGGTCGTCGGCGAGGCCGTGGGCGGCCTTGGCCATCAGGTCGGCGGTGGCCGGGGCGACCACGACCAGGTCCGCCTGCTGCCCGATCCGCACGTGCGGCACCTCGTGCACGCGCTCCCAGGTCTCGGTGGCGGCCGGGCGCCCGGACAGCGCCGCCCAGGTCGCCTCGCCGACGAATTGCAGTGCGGCCGCGGTCGGCACCACGGTGACCTGGTGGCCGGACTCGGTGAAGCGGCGCAGCAGCTCGCACGCCTTGTAGGCGGCGATCCCGCCGCTCACGCCGAGGACCACGCGGGGGGCGTCCACAGTCACGTACCGACCTTTCTCCCGATCAGGAACCCGCTCACCCTACGACCCCTCGGTCGGCACCCGCACGGTGCCCCACCCCAGAGCCGGAACACCGGAGGGCCCGGCGGAAACGATTCCGCCGGGCCCTCCGGGAAAGGTACGGGGCTGCCTCAGGCGGCGCCCTCGACCGCCTCGGCGGTCAGCATGCCCGCGTTGATCTCGCGCAGCGCGATCGACAGCGGCTTCTCGTGCACGTGGGTGTCGACCAGCGGGCCGACGTACTCCAGCAGGCCCTCGCCGAGCTGGGAGTAGTACGCGTTGATCTGGCGCGCGCGCTTGGCGGCGTAGATCACGAGGCTGTACTTGGAGTCGGTGGCCTCGAGCAGCTCGTCGATCGGCGGGTTGATGATGCCCTCGGGCGCGGTCATGGAAGAGGACACGCTAAAACCTTCCGAAAGGGTGGAAAAGACAGACAGGTCAGGCTACACCGAGCAAGGCTAGCAGTTCGGCCGCTACCTGCTCGACGGAGGTGTTGACAAGGGTCGCGTCGAACTCGGGCTCGGCCGCGAGTTCGACCTTGGCCGCCTCCAGCCTCTTCTCGATCACGTCCTGCGGCTCGGTGCCCCGGCCCGTGAGCCGGCGGACCAGCTCGTCCCAGCTCGGCGGAGCCAGGAAGACCAGCTGCGCCTCGGGCATCGACTCGCGCACCTGCCGGGCGCCCTGGAGGTCGATCTCCAGCAGCACCGGCTCGCCGCGCTCCAGCTTCTCGTGCACGGCCGCGCGCGGGGTCCCGTAGCGGTTCCCGGCGAACTCGGCCCACTCCAGCAGCTCGCCGTTGGCGACCAGCTTGTCGAACTCGTCGTTGTCGACGAAGTGGTACTGGACCCCGTTCTTCTCGCCGGGCCTCGGGTGGCGGGTCGTCGCCGACACCGAGAGCCAGACCTCGGGGTACATCTTCCTCATATGAGCGACGACCGTGCTCTTGCCGACCCCCGAAGGGCCGGAGAGCACGGTCAGCCGCGGACGCTCACTCATGCACCGATTATCCCGGATCGCGGGGGATCCTGAGACCACGGGGGCACGGTCAGGCGGCGCCACCGCCGAACTCCCGCTCCAGGGAAGCGATCTGGTTCGTACCGAGGCCGCGGACACGCCGGCTCTCGCTGATGCCGAGGCGCTCCATGATCTGCTTGGCACGGACCTTGCCGACGCCCGGAAGGGACTCCAGCAGCGCCGAGACCTTCATCTTGCCGATGACGTCGTTGTCGGCCTTGCCGGCCTTGATCACGTCGTGCAGGGAGGCGCCGGAGTGCTTGAGCCGGTTCTTGACCTCGGCGCGCTCCCGGCGAGCCTCGGCGGCCTTGGCGAGCGCGGCGGTGCGCTGTTCAGGGGTAAGGGGCGGAAGAGCCACGCCGTTCACCTCAGGGTGTGGATGGAAGGGATTGAGCTAGGACTGGTTCGGTACCGAGGACACCGTCCGCAAGGGGAACCACAAGGCCCTGACCTGCGGGAGACGCGAAAATCGCGGCTCGCCGATGACCTATCGCCGGACACTACCCGCATTGCGGCGCCACGTCAGGAAAAGAACACGAAAAGTCCTGGTCAGCCAAGGCCGACCAGGACTTTCCGGGGCAAAATGACCGCGATTGCGAGACTTTGACAGGGTCGATGTGACGGCGCTCACGTCAACTCGCGAACGCCGCCGCCGTCCTGCGGACACCGCGCACGTCACCGGACGGATGCCCGGCCGCCCCGCCCGACGGCCGCGGACCTACTTGACGGCGTCCGCGAACTCGCCGACGAACCGCTCCGCCGCCTCCCGCAGCGCCGGCACCGAGGGGCCGTGCTTGAGCACGTCCCGGCTGACGCTCGGCACCACGTTGATCACCGAGGCGCCGAACACCCGCGGCAGGTCCGCCATGGTCGCGCCCTGGGCGCCGATCCCGGGGGCCAGCAGCGGGCCGTTGATGGCCAGCTCCACGCCCGCGTCGGCCAGCGTCGCGCCGACCACCGCGCCGAAGGAGCCGAGCGGCGCGGCGCCCGCGTTCTCGGCCGCCAGCTGCCGCAGCACCGAGGCCGCGACCGGCTCGCCGTCCGCGCCCACCGCGCGCTGCACCTCGGCACCCTCCGGGTTGGAGGTGAGCGCCAGCGCGAACACACCGCAGCCCTGCTCCCGGGCCAGGTCCAGGGCCGGGCGCAGCGAGCCGAAGCCCAGGTACGGGCTGACCGTCACCGCGTCCGAGAACAGCGGGCTGCCCGGCGACAGGAAGGCCTCGGCGTACGCGGCCATGGTGGAGCCGATGTCGCCGCGCTTGGCGTCCATCAGGACCAGCGCGCCGGCCGCCCGGGCCTCCTCGACGGTCTTCTCCAGCACCGCGACGCCCTTGCTGCCGAAGCGCTCGAAGAAGGCGGCCTGCGGCTTGAGCACGGCCACCCGGTCGGCCAGCGCCTCGACCACGGTGCGGCTGAAGGTCTCCAGCCCGGCCAGGTCGTCGCCGAGCCCCCAGGCGGCGAGCAGGGAGGCGTGCGGGTCGATGCCGACGCAGAGCTGGCCACGGGTGTCGAGGGCCTGGCGCAGCCGGGCGCCGAACGGGGCGAGGGTCATGTCGTCTCTTTCCGGAGGTGGTGGGGAGGAGTTCAGGAGCTGCGCACGGCGCTGCCGACGGCCTCGGCCAGGCTGCGGAAGCCGCCCGCACGGACCTTGGCGGACAGGCCCTTGTGGATCTTCCGGCACCAGAACGGGCCCTCGTAGACGAAGGCGCTGTAGCCCTGGACCAGGTCGGCGCCGTGGACGATCCGCTGCCAGGCGTCCTCGGCGGTCTCGATGCCGCCGACCGAGACGAGGGTCAGCCGGCCCTCGGTGCGGGCGCGCAGCCGCTGGAGGACCTCCAGGGCGCGGGCCTTGAGCGGGGCGCCGGACAGGCCGCCCATGCCGATCTCCTGGACCCGCCCGGCGTCGGTGCGCAGGCCCTCGCGGCCGATCGTGGTGTTGGTGGCGATGATGCCGTCCAGGCCCAGCTCCAGGGCGAGGTCGGCGACCGCGTCGACGTCCTCGTCGGCCAGGTCGGGGGCGATCTTGACCAGCAGCGGCACGCGGTGCGCGGTGGTGCGGTCGGCGGCCTCGCGGACGGCGGCCAGCAGCGGCCGCAGGTGGTCCACGGCCTGGAGGTTGCGCAGCCCGGGGGTGTTCGGCGAGCTGACGTTGACCACCAGGTAGTCGGCGTACTTGGCCAGCCGCTCGGTGGACTTCACGTAGTCGGCGACGGCGTCGGCCTCCTCGACCACCTTGGTCTTGCCGATGTTGACGCCGATCACCGGGGTGGAGCTGGTGTGCGGGCGGGCGGCCAGTCGGGCGGCGACCCGGGCCGAGCCCTGGTTGTTGAAGCCCATCCGGTTGATCAGCGCGCGGTCCTCGACCAGGCGGAACAGCCGGGGCGCCGGGTTGCCCGGCTGGGGCTCGCCGGTGATGGTGCCGATCTCGACGTAGTCGAAGCCGAGCATCGACAGGCCGTCGATGCCGACGCCGTTCTTGTCGAAGCCGGCCGCCAGGCCGAACGGGCCGGGCAGGTCGAGGCCGAGGGCACCGGTGCGCAGGGCCCGGTCACGCGGGGCGAGCACCAGCCGCACCAGGGTGCGCAGGCCGGGCACCGAGGAGGCGAGGCGGATCCAGAAGAAGGCGAGGTGGTGGGCCTTCTCGGGGTCCATCTTCTTGAAGACGAGGTCGAACAGAAGCTTGTACAAGGGTGGTTCAACTCCCGGAGCTGTTACCGGTCTTGGGCATGGAAGTGGGGGGCACCCGACTGGCTTCGGTGCCCCCCACTGCGGTGGTGCTACTTGCGGCCGGCGTTGATCAGCTCGGCGTGCTCCTGGAGCGACATCACTCCGACCTCGTCGCGCAGCAGCCGGTCGATGCCCTGGACGGCCGCGCCCATCGCCTGGACGGTGGTCAGGCAGGGCACCGCGCGGGCCACGGCCGCGGTGCGGATCTCGTAGCCGTCGAGGCGGCCGCCGGTGCCGTACGGCGTGTTGATGATGAGGTCGACCTCGCCGTCGTGGATCAGCTGGACGATGGTCTTCTCGCCGTTCGGGCCCTCGCCCTCGCTGTGCTTGCGCACCACGGTGGCGGGGATGCCGCCGCGCTGGAGCACCTCGGCGGTGCCGGCGGTGGCGAGCAGCTCGAAGCCGAGGCCGACCAGCGCCCGGGCCGGGAAGACCAGGTTGCGCTTGTCCCGGTTGGCCACCGAGACGAAGACCTTGCCCTTGGTCGGCAGCGCGCCGTAGGCGCCGGTCTGCGACTTGGCGTAGGCCGTGCCGAAGACCTTGTCGATGCCCATGACCTCACCGGTCGAGCGCATCTCCGGGCCGAGCACGGTGTCCACCCCGCGGCCGTGGACGTCGCGGAAGCGGCTCCACGGCATCACGGCCTCCTTGACCGCGATCGGCGCGTCGGCGGGCAGCGTGCCGCCGTCGCCCTCGGCCGGCAGCAGGCCCTCGGCGCGCAGCTCGGCGATGGTGGCGCCGAGCGAGATCCGGGCGGCGGCCTTGGCCAGCGGCACGGCGGTCGCCTTGGAGGTGAACGGGACGGTCCGGGAGGCGCGCGGGTTGGCCTCCAGGACGTAGAGGATGTCCCCGGCCAGCGCGAACTGGATGTTGATCAGGCCGCGGACGCCGACACCGCGCGCGATGGCCTCGGTGGAGGTGCGCAGGCGCTTGATGTCGAAGCCGCCGAGGGTGATCGGGGGCAGCGCGCAGGCGGAGTCGCCGGAGTGGATGCCGGCCTCCTCGATGTGCTCCATGACGCCGCCGAGGTAGAGCTCGGTGCCGTCGTAGAGCGCGTCGACGTCGATCTCCACCGCGTCGTCGAGGAAGCGGTCGATGAGCACCGGGTGCTCGGAGATCAGACCGGCGTGCCGCTCCAGGTACGAGGCGAGCGAGGCCTCGTCGTAGACGATCTCCATGCCGCGGCCGCCGAGCACGTAGGACGGGCGGGCGAGCACCGGGTAGCCGATCTCGTCGGCGATCGCCTTGGCCTCCGCGAAGGAGAAGGCGGTGCCGTGCTTGGGCGCGGGCAGGCCGGCGTCGCGCAGGACGCGGCCGAAGGCGCCGCGCTCCTCGGCGAGGTCGATCGCCTCGGGCTGGGTGCCGACGATCGGCACGCCGTTGTCCTTGAGCGCCTGGGCCAGGCCCAGCGGGGTCTGGCCGCCGAGCTGGACGATCACCCCGGCGAGCGGGCCGGCCTGCTGCTCGGCGTGGACGATCTCCAGCACGTCCTCCAGGGTGAGCGGCTCGAAGTAGAGCCGGTCGGAGGTGTCGTAGTCGGTGGAGACGGTCTCCGGGTTGCAGTTGACCATGACGGTCTCGTACCCGGCGTCGGCGAGCGCGAAGGAGGCGTGCACGCAGGAGTAGTCGAACTCGATGCCCTGGCCGATGCGGTTCGGGCCCGAGCCCAGGATGATCACGGCGGGCTTGGTGCGCGGGGCGACCTCGTTCTCCTCGTCGTAGGACGAGTAGAAGTACGGGGTCCTGGCGGCGAACTCGGCGGCGCAGGTGTCGACGGTCTTGAACACCGGGCGGATGCCGAGGGCGTGGCGCACCTCGCGGACGACGTCCGGCTTCAGGCCGCGGATCTCGCCGATCTGCTGGTCGGAGAAGCCGTGCCGCTTGGCGTGGCGCAGCAGCTCGGGGGTGAGCTCGGCGGCCTCGGCCAGCTCGGCGGCGATCTCGTCCAGCAGGAAGAGCTGGTCGACGAACCACGGGTCGATCTTGGTGGCCTCGAACACCTCCTCCGGGGTGGCGCCGGCCCGGATGGCCTCCATCACGGTGTTGATCCGGCCGTCGGTCGGCACGACCGCCTTGGCCAGCAGCTCGGCCTTCTCGCCCACCGGGCCGGTCCAGGAGAACTGGGAGCCCTTCTTCTCCAGCGAGCGCAGCGCCTTCTGGAGCGCCTCGGGGAAGTTGCGGCCGAGGGCCATGGCCTCGCCGACCGACTTCATGGTGGTGGTCAGCGTCGCGTCGGCGCTGGGGAACTTCTCGAACGCGAACCGCGGCACCTTGACCACGACGTAGTCGAGGGTCGGCTCGAAGGAGGCCGGGGTCTCCTCGGTGATGTCGTTGGGGATCTCGTCCAGGGTGTAGCCGACGGCCAGCTTGGCGGCGATCTTGGCGATCGGGAAGCCGGTGGCCTTGGAGGCGAGCGCCGAGGAGCGGGAGACGCGCGGGTTCATCTCGATGACGATGACCCGGCCGTCCTCGGGATTGACGGCGAACTGGATGTTGCAGCCGCCGGTGTCGACGCCGACCTCGCGGATGACGGCGATGCCGATGTCGCGCAGGATCTGGTACTCGCGGTCGGTGAGGGTCATCGCCGGGGCGACGGTGATCGAGTCACCGGTGTGCACGCCCATCGGGTCGAAGTTCTCGATGGAGCAGACGACCACGACGTTGTCGTGCTTGTCGCGCATCAGCTCCAGCTCGTACTCCTTCCAGCCGAGGATGGACTCCTCCAGGAGCACCTCGGTGGTCGGCGAGAGGGTCAGGCCCTGGCCGGCGATGCGGCGCAGGTCCTCCTCGTTGTGGGCGAAGCCGGAGCCGGCGCCGCCCATGGTGAAGGAGGGGCGGACGACGACCGGGTAGCCGCCGAGCGTGTCGACGCCGGCCAGCACCTCGTCCATGGTGTGGCAGATGACCGAGCGGGCGGACTCGCCGTGGCCGATCTTGGCGTTGACGGCCTCGACGACACCCTTGAAGAGGTCGCGGTCCTCGCCCTTGTTGATCGCCTCGACGTCTGCGCCGATCAGCTCGACGCCGTACTTCTCCAGCGTGCCCGCCTGGTGCAGCGAGATCGCGGTGTTGAGCGCGGTCTGGCCGCCGAGGGTCGGCAGCAGCGCGTCGGGGCGCTCCTTGGCGATGATCTTCTCGACGAACTCCGGGGTGATCGGCTCGACGTAGGTGGCGTCGGCGATCTCCGGGTCGGTCATGATCGTGGCCGGGTTGGAGTTGACCAGCACGACCCGCAGGCCCTCGGCCTTGAGGACCCGGCAGGCCTGCGTACCCGAGTAGTCGAACTCGGCGGCCTGGCCGATCACGATCGGGCCGGAGCCGATCACCAGGACGGACTTGATGTCAGTGCGCTTAGGCACGCTGGCCCTCCATGAGCTTCACGAAGCGGTCGAACAGGTAGGCGGCGTCGTGCGGACCGGCGGCCGCTTCGGGGTGGTACTGCACGCTGAAGGCGGGGACGTCGAGCGCCTGGAGGCCCTCGACCACGTCGTCGTTGAGGCAGACGTGGGAGACCTCGACCCGCCCGTAGGCGGTGTCGCTCACCTTGTCCAGCGGGGCGTTCACGGCGAAGCCGTGGTTGTGGGCGGTCACCTCGACCTTGCCGGTGGTGCGGTCCTGCACCGGCTGGTTGATGCCGCGGTGGCCGTACTTGAGCTTGTAGGTGCCGAAGCCCAGGGCGCGGCCGAGGATCTGGTTGCCGAAGCAGATCCCGAAGAACGGGGTCCTGCACTCCAGCACGCCCTGCGCCACGGCGACCTGGTGGTCGGCGGTGGCCGGGTCGCCCGGGCCGTTGGAGAAGAAGACGCCGTCCGGGTTGACCGCGTAGACGTCCTCCAGGGTGGAGTCGGCCGGCAGCACGTGCACCTCGATGCCGCGCTCGGCCATCCGCTGCGGGGTCATCGCCTTGATGCCGAGGTCCAGCGCGGCGACGGTGAAGCGCTTCTCACCGATCGCGGGCACCACGTACGGCTCGGTGGTGGCGACCTCGGTGCACAGGTCGGCGCCCTTCATCTCGGGCGACTGCTGCACCCGGGCGAGCAGGGTGGCCTGGTCGGCCAGCGCCTCGCCGGAGAAGATGCCGCAGCGCATCGCGCCGCGCTCGCGCAGGTGGCGGGTCAGCGCGCGGGTGTCGATGCCGCTGATGCCGACGACGCCCTGGTTGACCAGTTCCTCGTCGAGCGGGCGGCGGGAGCGCCAGTTGGAGGCGACCCGGGCGGGGTCACGCACCACGTAGCCGGCGACCCAGATCTGCTTGGACTCGTCGTCCTCGTCGTTCCAGCCGGTGTTGCCGATCTGCGGGGCGGTCATCACGACCACCTGGCGGTGGTACGACGGGTCGGTGAGGGTCTCCTGGTAGCCGGACATGCCGGTGTTGAAGACCGCCTCGCCGAAGGTCTCGCCGACGGCGCCGTAGGCCTGGCCGCGGAAGGTCCGGCCGTCCTCCAGGACGAGCACAGCGGGCGTACGCTCCCGCCGTTGGCGCTGCGTGGTGGGGGCAGGTGCGGTCATTGGGCGGCCTCTTCCGTCTTCGTCTTCGTGCGTGTTGCGAGCTGAGCGATCGCCTCGACCCAGGCGGCGTGCTCATCGGGGTGGTCGGCCCGGAAGCCGGAGTCCAGCTCGGAGCCCTCGTGCGTCCAGGTGACGACGAGCAGCCCGGAGGGGACGACCTTGCCGGCGATCCCGGAGTCCGTGCGGGCACCGGTCAGGTGTTCGGCCGGGATCCAGAAGTCGACGTCACCAGGGCGCTGCACCAGCAGACCGTCCTCGCCGAGGGTGAGGTCGGCACGGCTTCGGGTGCCCAGGCCGTGTGCGACGACCCGGTCGAGCCAGTTCCCGGCGGTGGTCGTGCCGTGGTACCGGCCGCTGGTCTCCAGGAGGGTGCGCCCGGCGCGGGCCGGCACGGCCGGCAGCGGCGGGATGCCGGACTGCAGGGTGCGCCGCCAGTTCCAGCCCTGGCGCATCAGCCAGTAGACGAGGCCGATCACGATCAGCAGGCCGACGGACCAGCCGATGTAGCCGGGCCAGTTGGTGACCTTCGCCTGCTCCTGGGCGAGCGTGGCGTGGTACATCACTCCGTGCCGCCCTGTTCGGCCGGCTCGCCGGCCAGCACGGTGGCACGCCCGCGCAGGAAGGTGGCGTGCACCCGTCCGGGCAGGTCCAGGCCCTTGTAGGGGGTGTTGCGACTGCGGGTGGCGAAGCTGTCCGGGTTCACGACACCACGGTACGCGGGATCGAACAGCACCAGGTTGGCCGGCTCACCCACCGAGATCGGCCGGCCGTGGCCGGCGAGACGGCCGATCCGGGCCGGGCGGTGCGACATCCGGTCCGCGACGCCCTCCCAGTTCAGCAGGCCGGTGTCGACCATGGTCTGCTGCACGACCGACAGTGCGGTCTCCAGGCCGACCATGCCCATCGCGGCCACGGCCCACTCGCAGTCCTTGTCCTCCGCCGGGTGCGGCGCGTGGTCGGTGGCGACGGCGTCGATGGTGCCGTCGGCCAGCGCCTTGCGCAGCGCCTGGACGTCCTCGGCGGTGCGCAGCGGCGGGTTCACCTTGTACACCGGGTCGTAGGTGCGGACCAGCTCGTCGGTGAGCAGCAGGTGGTGCGGGGTCACCTCGGCGGTGACGTCCCAGCCCTTGGACTTGGCCCAGCGGACGATCTCGACCGAGCCGGCCGTGGAGAGGTGGCAGACGTGCAGCCGGGAGCCGACGTGCGCGGCGAGCAGCACGTCGCGGGCGATGATCGACTCCTCGGCGACGGCCGGCCAGCCGCCGAGCCCGAGCTCGCCGGAGACCTGGCCCTCGTTCATCTGGGCGCCCTCGGTCAGCCGCGGCTCCTGGGCGTGCTGGGCGACGACACCGTCGAAGGCCTTGACGTACTCCAGGGCGCGGCGCATCAGCACCGCGTCGTCCACGCACTTGCCGTCGTCGGAGAAGACCCGGACGCCCGCGGCGGACTCGTGCATCGCGCCGAGCTCGGCGAGCTTCTTGCCCTCCAGGCCGACGGTGACGGCGCCGACCGGCTGCACGTCGCAGTAACCGGCCTCCTGGCCGAGCCGCCAGACCTGCTCGACCACGCCGGCGGTGTCGGCCACCGGGGTGGTGTTGGCCATCGCGTGCACGGCGGTGAAGCCGCCCATCGCGGCGGCCCGGGTGCCGGTCAGCACGGTCTCGGCGTCCTCGCGGCCGGGCTCGCGCAGGTGGGTGTGCAGGTCGACCAGCCCGGGCAGGGCGATCAGCCCGGTGGCGTCGATCTCGATGTCCGCATCGACCGTCAGGCCGGTGCCGATCTCCTTGATCACGCCGTCGGCGAGGTGGAGGTCCTGCGGGGCGCCGCCCAGGATCCTGGCGTTGCGGATCAGGTAGCTGACCATGTTGCCGGTTCGCTCGCTGCTCTCGTTCACTGGGCGGTCTCCACGGAGTCGGTACGGGGGGTGTCGGCAGGCGCGTCGGCGAAGACGGCGCCGCCGAGCAGCAGGTAGAGGACGGCCATCCGGACGGAGACGCCGTTGGCGACCTGCTCGACCGCGGTGCAGCGCGGCGAGTCGGCGACCTCGGCGGTGATCTCCATGCCGCGGACCATCGGGCCGGGGTGCATCACGATGGCGTGGTCCGGCAGCTGGGCCATCCGGCGGCCGTTCATGCCGTAGCGGCGGCTGTACTCGCGCTCGGTCGGGAAGAACGCGGCGTTCATCCGCTCGCGCTGCACCCGCAGCATCATCAGCGCGTCCGTCTTGGGCAGCACGCTGTCCAGGTCGTAGCTGATCTCGCAGGGCCAGTTCTCGACCCCGATCGGCAGCAGCGTGGGCGGGGCGACGAAGGTGACCTGCGCGCCGAGGGTGTTCAGCAGGTGGACGTTGGAGCGGGCGACCCGGCTGTGCAGGACGTCACCCACGATGGTCACCCGGCGGCCGTCCAGGTCGTGGCCGGCGCCCGGGTTGAGGTGGCGGCGCATGGTGAAGGCGTCGAGCAGCGCCTGGGTGGGGTGCTCGTGGGTGCCGTCACCGGCGTTGATCACGCTGCCGTGCAGCCAGTCGGACTGGGCCAGCCGGGCCGGCGCGCCGGAGGCGTGGTGGCGGATGACCACCGCGTCGGCGCCCATCGCCTGGAGGGTCAGCGCGGTGTCCTTGAGGCTCTCGCCCTTGGAGACCGAGGAGCCCTTGGCGGAGAAGTTGATGACGTCGGCCGACAGGCGCTTCTCGGCGACCTCGAAGGAGGTCTTCGTCCGGGTGGAGTCCTCGAAGAACAGGTTGACGACGGTGCGGCCGCGCAGCGTGGGCAGCTTCTTGACGGCCCGGCCGGAGAGCTGGGCCAGCTCCTCGGCGGTGTCCAGGATCAGCAGCGCGTCGTCGCGGCTGAGATCGGCGGCGGAGACGAGGTGGCGCTTCACGCGGGTTACTCCGGGAGGTGCGGTTCGGACGGCTTGGCTGCCATGGCCTGCGAGCCCTGTTCATTGCGCGCGGAGCGCGACGTAGCGGTGAAGTCGCGGTCCCCGACCAGGACGGCGTCCACGCCGTCGCTGTCGGACAGGCGCACCTGCACGGCCTCGCGCAGCGAGGTGGGGAGGTTCTTGCCCACGTAGTCGGCGCGGATCGGCAGCTCGCGGTGGCCTCGGTCGACCAGGACGGCGAGCTGGACGGCGCGCGGGCGGCCGATGTCGTTCAGAGCGTCGAGCGCGGCGCGGATGGTGCGGCCGGAGAAGAGCACGTCGTCGACCAGGATGACGAGCTTGCCGTCGATGCCGCCGGGCGGGATCTCGGTGTGCTCCAGGGCGCGGGCGGGCTTCAGCCGCAGGTCGTCCCGGTACATGGTGATGTCCAGGGTGCCCAGCGGGATCTCGCGCCCGGTGATCTGGGCCAGCCGGCCGTGCAGGCGGCGGGCGAGGTGAACGCCCCTGGTGTGGATGCCGAGCAGCACGACGTCCTCCGCGCCCTTGGCGCGCTCGACGATCTCGTGCGCTATCCGGGTGACGACCCGGGCGATGTCCGTGCCGTCCAGCACCTGGTGCGGTGGCCGGGGCGTCGGTTCGTGGTGTGTGGTCATGCCGAAGCGGACCTCCTTCCCCGCCTCACGGGACGGGCCTTAAAGGATGTCTGGGATGGCCCCCGCCGACGGGGCGCGGGCTTTAGTCATTCTACCAGCGCGCCGGATCGCAAACAGACGTCCATCATTCCGCTTCCCCGGGTTAACACTCCGGACGCGCCGACGATGCGGGCCATTCGCACGACTGCCCCATTCGGCTTGACGCAGCTACCTTACTCTACGTAACCTCACAGTGAGTTACGAGACGGACGTCGGACCCACCGGTAACGGCGTCGGCAATCGCCCGTGACCCACCACTGAACGCGAAGCAATCTCGTCCGGGGAGATCAATGTCCAGCGACTACGCGAAGCAACTCGGAGGCAAGCTCCGAGCGATCCGCACTCAGCAGGGGCTCTCCCTGCACGGTGTCGAGGAGAAGTCCCAGGGGCGCTGGAAGGCAGTCGTCGTCGGTTCGTACGAGCGTGGTGACCGTGCGGTCACCGTGCAGCGGCTGGCCGAACTGGCGGAGTTCTACGGCGTCCCGGTGCAGGAGCTGCTGCCCGGCGGCACGCCCGGCGGTGCGGCCGAGCCGCCGCCGCGCCTGGTCCTCGACCTGGAGAGACTGACCCAGGTCCCCTCCGAGAAGGCCGGCCCGCTGCAGCGCTACGCAGCGACCATCCAGAGCCAGCGCGGCGACTACAACGGCAAGGTGCTGTCGATCCGCCAGGACGACCTGCGCACCCTGGCCGTCATCTACGACCAGTCGCCGTCGATCCTCACCGAGCAGCTGATCTCGTGGGGCGTGCTGAACCCCGACGCGCGCCGTGCGGTGCGCGAGGAGGACGCGAGCTGAGGCTCACCGCATCGGCTCCGGCCAGCGGATCCAGGCACGATCCAGCACTCGTTTCCGTAGTGCTGGCAAGCAGAAACGTCACGGCGCGGCTCCCCGGATCGGGGGCCGCGCCGCGGCGTGGGCAGACCACCCCGGGGCGGCACGGGCGTCAGCAGACCGTCCCCAGGCTGTAGCCGGGCTGCGCCGCCACGCCGTCCAGCCGGACCGGCCGGTCGGCCGGCGCCCACTCCTGCCCGACGCTCGACCAGGCCCAGGAGGCCGGCAGGTACTCCCCGCAGGAGGCGGCCGTTCCCTGCGAGCCGTGCAGCACCGCGACGCCCGGCAGCTCCAGGGCCAGCCCGGTGCACAGGACCGCGCAGACCAGCTCCAGGTCCTCGTCGTTGATCCGGACCACGCCGTCCTCCCACTGGAGCACCCGCGCCGCCGCGGTCAGCGCCCCGCCGGGCGCGTCCACCCGCAGGCGCAGCTCGTACACGCCGGCGCCCGCGCCGACCAGCATCCGCCGGAACACCTCGCCCCCGCGCTGGTAGGCGGCGCGCACCCAGGCGACGTGCGCCTCGTCGGGCGCGCCCGCGCCCCCGTGCAGGCCCCCGTCGAGCAGCAGGTCGGCGTGGCAGAGCGTCAGCCCGTTCTCCCGGGCGCGCACCAGGCGCGGCACGAAGTCCCCGGCCAGCTCCTCGCCCTGGTACGCGAGCAGCTGGCTCTGCAGGGCCGGGTTGACCAGGTAGCGGTCGCGGGCGGCGGGTTCGGCCGGGTCCAGCCCGTGCAGCACGCAGAACTCCTCGAAGTCCTGCGGGTGGAACATCCGGGCCCGGACGGTGTCGAACCGCTCCAGCGCCTCGGCCAGCAGCTCGGCGGTGTCGGCCAGGTAGCGCTCGTGGTCGGGGGCGTCGGAGATCCCCCAGGCACGGGCCCGGGCGAAGTCGGCGGCGTTGGTGAGCACCCCGATGACGAACGCCTGCTCGGCACCCTCGGCCCGCCGCGGCCGGTGCGACGCCCGTACCGCGGGCCGCGAGCCGCCGGCGGTGCAGTCGGAGTTGCGGCGGGCACGCCCCAGGTGACTCATGCGCCCACCTCGCTGCGCTCGGCAGGGGCATTCGCCCACACGCGCCTGTCGACTGTTCGCTCGCTGCGCTCGCTCATGCGCCCACCTCGCAGCGCTCGGCAGGGGCATTCGCCCACACGCGCCTGTCGACTGTTCGCTCGCTGCGCTCGCTCACGGGATGGCTCCTGGCTTCGGCGGTCGGGTCATCGTTGACGGTCAGCGGCGAGCTCGCCGCTGACCGTCTTCCTCCCCATCCGCGCGCGCCGCACACGTACGGCGTGTCACAGGAATGTAACCACCGGTAATAGCACTGCTGCCCGGCCTACCGCGGCACCCGGGCCAGCTGGCGGGACTGCGCGACGAGCCGGCCCGACTCGTCCCAGACCTCCGCGTCCTCCTCGAAGTAGCCCCCGGCCAGGTTGCGGGTCGCGTGGGTGACCCGCAGCCAGCCGGGCACGGGCTTGGCGCGCAGGTGGACGGTCAGCTCGATGGTGGGCGCCCAGCCCGGCAGGCCGAGGTCGAAGGTGACCGGCGGCAGCGCGTCGGCGACCAGCAGGAGCAGCAGCGGGTCGGGCTCGCGGCCGTCGGCGAGCCGGAACCAGCCCTGGATCCGCCCGTTGCCGGAGGGCTGTCCGAGCGCCCAGCCGACGGTGGCCGGGTCCAGCCGCAGGTCGAACCGCTCCAACAGGGCGGCCTGGGCGATCAGCTCCTTGGGCGCGTGTTCGACGCCGATGCACTGGTCCGGCGGCGGCAGCTGCGGCGGCTGCGCGGTGGTGCGCACCTCGCCGTCGGCGTCGGCGAGGTCGCCGTGGCTGGCCACCACGCGCAGCCGCTCGACGCCGTCCTGGCTGAGCGAGGCGGTGCCGGTGGACAGCCCGCGGCCGGTGCGCAGCACCTCGGTGCGGACGGTGGCCGGGCCGGGAACGGAGGCGGACAGGTAGTAACCACTGATCGACACCGGGTCCGGGTGGGTGCCGTGCTCCAGCGACAGCGCGTGTCCGGCCACCGCGAGCAGCAGTCCGCCGTTCACCCCGCCGCCGATCTGCCAGCCGGCGCCGAGCTCGGCCTCGTAGCGGCCGGCCTCCTCGGGGTGCCTGGTCAGGGCGATGCCCTGGTCGAACTCGCTGCGGATCGCCGTGGTCATGTGGGGACCTGCCTTCACGCGTGGCTCCGGACGTCAAGTTACTGACGAGTAGTCCCTCACCTTACGCCGCCCGGGTGAAACGCGGAACGGCCGCCGGACACCTGCTCGGGTCCGACGGCCGTCCACGGGGTCGACCTGCTACCGGCGGATGCTCGGCTTCAGTTCGAGGAAGCGGGCGAGCATGCCGTTGACGAAGGCCGGAGAGTCGTCCGTGGAGAACTCCTTGGCGATCTCGACGGCCTCGTCCAGGACGACGGCGTCCGGGACGCCGTCCTCCCAGATCAGCTCGTACGCACCGAGCCGCAGGACGTTGCGGTCCACGATCGGCATCCGGTCGAGCGTCCAGCCCACGGCGTACTGCTCGATCAGGTCGTCGATGCGGCGGGCGTGCTGGACGTACCCCTCGATGAGCTCCATGGTGTACTCACCGACCTGCGGGGTGCCCTCGTCGGGCCTGGGCTCGCGGGCGCGGGCCACCCAGTCGGCAAGGACCTGCTGCGGGTCCACCCCGCGGTGGTCGGCCTCGAAGAGGATCTGGAAGGCCCGGGTCCGGGCCTTGCTGCGTGCGGCCGACACGGACTTACTTCACCCGGCCGAGGTAGCTGCCGTCGCGGGTGTCGACCTTGACCTTGTCGCCGGTGACGACGAACAGCGGGACCTGGATCTCGGCACCGGTCTCCAGGGTGGCCGGCTTGGTGCCACCGGTGGAGCGGTCGCCCTGGACGCCCGGCTCGGTCTCGGAGATGACCAGCTCGACGGCGGCCGGGAGCTCGATGTACAGGACCGAGCCCTCGTTCTGCGCGACCAGGGCCTCGAAGCCCTCCAGCAGGTACTTGGCGGCGTCGCCGACGACGGCCGGCTCGATGGTCAGCTGGTCGTAGGTGTCCATGTCCATGAACACGAAGTTCTCGCCGTCCTTGTACGAGAACTGCATGCCGCGCTTGTCGACGTTGGCGGTCTCGACCTTGGTGCCCGCGTTGAAGGTCTTGTCGACGACCTTGCCGGTCAGGACCTCCTTGAGCTTGGTCCGCACGAAGGCCGGGCCCTTGCCGGGCTTGACGTGCTGGAACTCGACGACGGACCAGAGCTTGCCGCCCTCCAGCTTGAGGACCATGCCGTTCTTGAGATCGTTCGTGGAAGCCACGGGCGCACTTACTCCTGGATATAGCTGTCAAGGAACCAAGGGGTTGCGTCCTGCCGCCGACGGCCGTCGGGAGGCCGCGGTCACAGGGCGAGGAGCTCCTTGGTGGTGATGGTGAGCAGCTCGGGCCCGCCCTCTTCGAGGGGGCGCACGACGAGCGTGTCCTCGATCCGGACCCCGCCCTTGCCCGGGAGGTGGACCCCTGGGCCGACGGTGACCGGTACGCGGCTGTCCAGTTTACCCATGTCCGACGGACCGAGGCGCGGCGCCTCCCGGATCTCCAGCCCGATGCCGTGGCCCACCGGGCGCGGGGAGGCCTCGGTGTGGCCGGCCGCCTCCAGGACCTGCCGGGCCGCCCGGTCGGGTACGCACTGCTCCACCCCTGGTCCGAGCGCCTCCCGCCCTGCCCGCTGGGCCCGGAAGACCAGCCGGTGCAGCTCCACCTGCCAGGGCGCGGGGGTGGCGCCGATCACGAAGGTGCGGGCGGTGGAGACGCCGTAGCCGCGGTACTGGGCGCCCATCACCACGGTCAGGAAGTCGCCCTCCTCCACCCGGCGGTCGGTCGGCTGGTGGGCGGCCTGGCCGGAGTGGCTGCCGGTGCCGACCGAGACCGGGAAGGCCGCCCGGTCGGCGCCGTGGTCGATCATCCGGCGCTCCAGCTCCATCGCCAGGTGCCGCTCGGTGCGGCCGACCAGGATCGACTCCAGCAGCTCGCCGAGCGCCTGGTCGGCGATCTCGGCGGCGATCCGCAGGTCGGCGATCTCGCGCTCGTCCTTGATCACCCGCAGCCGCTCGACCGTCTGCCCGAGGTCCACCAGCCGGGCCCCCTCGGAGCGGCCCCCCACCGCCCGGTGCCGGCTGACGGTCAGGTCGTGCTCCTCCACCGCCAGGCCCGACACCCCGGCCCGTACGGCCGCGGCCGCGGCGGCCAGCGCGGTGTCCGAACCGGCCGCCACCGGCATCCGGGTGACGTCCGGAGCGATCAGGTGCTCCCCGGAGTCGTCCGGCGGCAGGTCGTCCGGCAGCGCGAGCAGCGCCCGTTCCCTGGTCAGCAGCAGGCTCGCCCCGCAGGGCGCGCAGCCCGTCAGGTACCGCACGTTCGCCGCGCGGGTGATCAGCGCTGCGTCGGCCCCGGCCGCACTGCAGTGCTCCCTCACCCGCTCCCGCCGCCCCGCGTACGCATCCGCCATGCGTCGAGCCTACGAACCCCCGGCCCGAACCGCCCGCCGAGCACCCCCGACAGAACCCCCGGTGCCCCTTGCGCGCCCCCTGCGCGACCGCGCCGTCACTCTCGGACACGCGCCGTGGCCCCCGCTCCCCCACGCGCCGCACACCGAGGGCCCCGCACCCCTCGGCGGCGCCCACCCCTCACCGTCCGTCACCACCCGTTCACCACTCGTCCGGGTCGAGCGGGCCCCGCCGCAGCGCGGGATCGCGCTGCCGAAGCCGGGCCGGCGGCCGGTGGGCCGACAGTGGGCGGACACGGGCGCTCCCCGGCATCCGGGAATGGGCAGGGCCGGGCTCGCGTTCTCACCGCACGAAAACGACTTCCATTTCGGTGTACGGCCCCGGCCGACGCCCGAGACCCGACACCCAGGACCCAGGAGGACGCCCGATGGCCCGCAGCGAACTGCGCCCGGTGATCAAGCTCCGCTCCACCGCCGGCACCGGCTTCACGTACGTGACCCGCAAGAACCGCCGCAACGACCCGGACCGGATGGTCCTGCGCAAGTACGACCCGGCGGCCGGCCGGCACGTCGACTTCCGCGAGGAGCGCTGACCCCGCACACCCGAACGGCGCCTCCCCGAGCCCGGGGAGGCGCCGCCGCGTCCGCTCGACGGCTCAGCGCGGCGGCGGGACGGAGACCACCATGGTCAGCCGCAGCACCCGCTCCCCCGCGTTGCGGTAGACGTGCGCGTACGAGGCGTCGAAGGAGACCGTGCCACCGGCCGGCACCGGATGGTCCGTGCCGTCGTGGACCAGGGTCAGCTCCCCCTCGTCGACCCGGACGATCTCCACCGTCCCGGCCGGGTGCGGCTCGGAGGAGTACTCCTCGCCCGGCTCCATCCGCCACTCCCACAGCTCCAGCGGCCCGGGCGCCTCGATCCCGTGCAGCAGGGTGCCGGTCCCGCCGGACGGCCCGGTCCACAGCGGCACGGCCTGGTCACCGGGCACGATCCGGACGTCCGGGCCCTTCTCGTAGTCGAGCAGCGTGGCGATCGAGACGCCGAGCGCGTCGCCGAGCCGGACCACGGTGGCCACGCTCGGATTGGTACGGCCCTGCTCGATCTGGACGATCATGCCGCGGCTCACCCCCGAGCGGGCGGCGAGGGCGTCCAGGGTGTGGCCGCGCTCGGTGCGCAGCCGCTTGAGGTTGTGGGCGAGCGCCCGGGAGACGAGGTCGGGGTCCGGCACGCGGGCAGTCCTCCGGTGTCCACTGGCTGAAACAGTACAAAATATTCTTCGGCAAGTTCAGTTCATTGCACTACGCTGCCGTCTCGACAACGAGTCCATCCGACTGTACTTCGGAGTGCATTGTGCTGTCCTCGATCTGCGGGGCCTCGCGGTGACCGCCCTGCTCGCCCTCGCCGCCAGCCTGCTCTGGGGCGTCGCCGACTTCGGCGGCGGCGCGCTCGCCCGACGACTGCCCGCACTCACCGTGGTGGTCGCCTCCCAGGCGACGGCCGCCGCCGTGCTGCTCGCCGCCGTCCTGGCCACCGGCGGCTGGACCGACGCCACCCCGGCGCTCTGGTGGGCGGTCGCCGCCGGGGTGATCGGCCCGTTCGCGGTGCTCGCCTTCTACCGCGCCCTCGCCCTCGGCCCGATGGGCGTGATCTCCCCGCTCACCACCGTCGGCGTCGCGGTGCCGGTGGGCGTCGGCCTCGCCCTGGGCGACCGGCCCGGCCTCGGCCAGGTCGCCGGGATCGCGGTCGCGGTGGTCGGCGTGGTGCTGGCCGCCGGCCCCGAGCGCGGCGGGCCGCGTGCGGCCCGCAAGGCGCTGCTGCTCACCGTCGCCGCCGCCTTCGGCTTCGGCACCGTGATGGCCCTGATCGCCCACGCCTCCACCGGTGGCGGCCTGCTGCTGGTGCTGTGCGTCCAGCGGGTGTGCAACGTGGCCGTCGGCGGCGCCGTCCTGCTGGCCGGGCTGCGCCGCTCCGGCGGGACGGCCGAGCTGCTGCCCGGCATACGGGCGCAGCTGCCCGCGCTCACCGCGACCGGGCTCGCCGACGTCGCCGCCAACGGGGTCTACGCGATGGCCTCGCACCGCGGCTCGGCCGCCGTGGCCGCCGTCCTCTCCTCGCTCTACCCGGTCGTCACCGCACTGATGGCGCGCGGGGTGTTCAAGGAGCGGCTGCGCCCGGTCCAGACGGTCGGCGCCGGGCTCGCCGTCGCGGGCACGCTGCTGCTCGCGGCCACCTGAGTCACGAGTTCTCGGGCGTCCAGCGCTGCTCGACCCGGGCCAGCTTCCAGTACCCGATCGCGATCGCCCAGACCACCACGAACAGCCCGGCGATGGCGTAGCCGACGTTGTCCAGCGAGATGTCCGCGATGAACCCGGTGACCGGGTCGGTCAGATCGAGCTTCTCGTGCAGCACTCCGACCAGCTCGATGGTGCCGATGATGAAGGCCACCGCGATCGACAGACCAGTGATGGTCAGGTTGTAGTACACCTTCCGGACCGGATTGGCGAAGGCCCACTGGTACGCGAAGTTCATGAACGTCCCGTCCAGGGTGTCGAACAGGCTCATCCCGGCCGCGAACAGCAGCGGCAGGCAGACGATCGCGTACCAGGGCAGGCCGGAGGCCGCGCCCGAGCCGGCCATCACCATCAGGGTGACCTCGGTCGCGGTGTCGAAGCCCAGGCCCAGCACCATGCCCACCGGGAACATCTGCCCGGGCCGGGTGATCGAACGGGTCGCCCGGTTCAGCACCCGGGCCATGAAGCCGCGCGAGTCGAGGTGCGCCTCCAGCTCCTTCTCGTCGAACCGCCCGGCCCGCATCGCCCGGAACACCTTGAGGATGCCGAGCAGTGCCGCCAGGTTGAGTGCGCCGATCAGGTAGAGGAACGCGCCGGAGGCCGTCGTACCGACCATCCCGAGCCACTTGTGGGTGGTCGACTCGTCGTCCATCAGCGTGTTCGCCAGCTGCGCGCCGCCCGCCACCAGGGCGGCCATCAGCACCACCATCGAGGAGTGTCCGAGGGCGAACCAGAAGCCCACCGAGACCGGCCGCTTGCCGTCCGCCATCAGCTTGCGGGTGGTGTTGTCGATCACCGCGATGTGGTCGGCGTCGAAGGCGTGCCGCATGCCGAGGGTGTACGCGGTGATGCCCAGGCCCACCCCGAAGACCTGGGTGCCGACCGCGTACTTCTCGGGTGCGACCAGGAAGATCAGCGTCCCGAAGGCCACCACGTGCATGGCCAGGATCACCACCATCAACCCGGCCGTACGGACGGTGTCCTCGCGCCGCCATCTGAAGGCGGGCAGGACGGAAGGGGCCGTCTTCGCCCCGGCAGCAACGGTTTCGGGCAGGGTCATCTGCGGATCACGCTCCAGCACCTCGTGGAAAACCTCGTGAGATGCCGTGGCCGGTCTCCTGGCTTACGGGACGCCCGTACCCGCCTTCCCAGGCGCGCGAGGCGCCCAGTGGCTCCGTGGGTACGGACGACGTTCCTCCGCAGGCGGAGGAACGACCCGATCACAGTGGCGAGGGCCGCTCCGGGCTGGGACCCCTGAGGGTCCGTCACCGGTCTTCCCGAGCACCACGGCGGGCTACACCGTAGGGGCCGGGCACGACCCGTGCAAGGCTGCGCACCTGCGCAGGTGTCCAGGATCACAGGGGAGCGCCTGCAAGAATGTCCGCATGCATCTCGTACCGGCCGACCGCGCGGGCCACCGCACCATCGACGGGCACCGGGTCTGCGAGGCCATCGCCGCGATCGGCGACCCCGCGCACGTCCGGTCCTGGGCCGAGCGGTTCTCCCTGCTCGCCGACCCCGGGCGGCTCGCCCTGCTGCTCGCCCTCCACCGGGCCGGCCCGCTCGCCGTCACCGACCTCGCGGTCGCCACCGGCATGCGCGACCCCGCCGTCTCCCAGGCACTGCGGCTGCTCCGCACGGCCGGCGTGGTCACCGGCGACCGGGACGGACGAGTGGTGCGCTACCGGCTCGTGGACGAGGCCATGCGCCCCCTCCTTGACGAGTGCGCCGCCGCCGAGCACCACGAACCCAGCGCGGCCGCGGGCTGACTCCTTCCCGGGCCCGCCGGTTCCCGGGAAGGACGCGACGCGCCGGAGGCGGCCCCTGCCAGTACGATCATGACGTGCCGTCCCACCCCCACGCCTGGCCCGCCGACCGTTGGAACACCGACCCGGTCAAGGCCCGCGTGCTGGCGGTCGCCCGCACCCTCACCTCCGCCACCCGGGTCCTGGACGTCCTCTCCCTGCTGGGCCCGCACGGCATCGACCTCTACTTCACCGTCAACCCCGGTTCCGCCTTCGCCGACCGCGCCCTCGACGAGTACCTCCACGGCCTGCCCGGCTTCACCGTGCTGGACTGGGAGGACGCCGTCCGCCGCCACTTCGACCTGGCCGTCGCCTGCGCCGTCCACTCCTCCATGCACCGCCTGGACGCCCGCCTCGTCGTCCTCCCGCACGGCGCCGGCTACAACCGCCTGGTCACCGAGTCCACCGGCGACACGATCAGCGCCGCCGGCCTGTCCCGCAACGAACTCACCCACCACGGGCGGGTGTTCGTGGACGTCCTCGGCCTCTCCCACCCCGAACAGCTGGACCGGCTACGGGTCTCCTGCCCCGAGGCGCTCGACGTCGCCAAGGTGGTCGGCGACCCGTGCTTCGACCGGATGCTCGGCAGTCGGCGCTCCCGCGACGGCTACCGCGCCGCGCTCGGCGCCACCGGCGGCCGACGGCTCGTCGTCGTCAGCTCCACCTGGAGCGAGCACTCGTTATTCGGCCGCCGTCCCGACCTGCCCCAGCGGCTGGTCCGCCAACTGCCCGCCGACGAGTACACGGTGGCCGTCGTCCTGCACCCCAACGTGTGGAGCCGCCACGACCCCGAGGCGCTGCTCGACGACGCCCGCCGGATGGGCCTGCGTCTGATCCCGCCCCACCAGGGCTGGCAGGCCGCACTCGTCGCCGCCGACTGCGTGATCGGCGACCACGGCTCGGTCACCGTCTACGGCGCCGCCCTGGACCACCGCACCGTGCTCGTCGCCACCGGCGCCGCCGAACTCGACCCGCGCTCCCCCGGCTACGCCTTCGGCCAGGCCGCACCCCTCCTCGACCCGGACGGGGACCTCGCCGCCCAACTCGAACTGGTCCTGGCCCAGGACCCGGCCGACCTGAGCGACATCACCGGCCGATCGCTCGCCCACCGCGGCGAGTCCGCCCGGCTGCTGCGCCCGCTGCTCTACTCCTTCCTGGAGGGGCTGGACGAACCCCGGGACGAACCGGCCCTCCTGCCCTACCCCAAGCCCGTTCCATGCCCCGCGGCCACCGAGGGGCCCACCGCGTACGACGTCGAGGGCACGAGCGAGGGCACGGACGTCAGCCTCCGGCGCTACCCCTTCGACCCGAACGACCACACCCCGCGCGGCTTCCACGCCCTGACCGACGAACACCCGGGCGACGCCCTGCGCTACACCGCGGAGGTCCTCGCCCGCACCGAGGTGCACGCCGAACGCCCCGCCACCCGCTGGCTCGCCGACACCACCGCCGAACTCCCCGGCCTCGCCGTCGCGGTGGCCGCCCTCGGCCCGGCCCGCCACCTGCTCCGGCTGCGCACCGGCCTGCTGCTGGAGGCCCGCGCCGAACCGGACTGGGGCTGTCCCGACCCCGGCATCGACCCGCTGCTGCTCGGCTCCGCCGTGGCCTGCTGGCTCGCCGACGGCGGTGACCCGGCCGGCCTGCCCGAGCACGGGCTCACCGTCCGCACCGGCCGGCACCACACCCGGGTGTCCTTCCGGACGGGGCCCTAACCCGACAGTTGCCGCAGCCGCTCGCGGCTGCGCTCGGCCAGCCCCGCGTCGTCCAGCTCCTCGGCGAGGGTGAGGAGCAGGGTGTGCGCCTGCGCCTCCTTCGCGTACTGGCTCCGCCTCTCGGCCTGCCGGGCGCAGTCCTCCGCGTGAGCGACGGCGAGGTCCAGCTGCCCGAGCGCCCGGTGGGCCCGGGCGCGGACCAGCGGCAGCTTCATCAGCATGTCGTCGTCCCCGGTGGCCACGGCCCGCCCGGTGGCCCCGGTCAGCACGGTCAGCGCCTCCTCGGCGCGCCCGTCGGCGATCAGCGCCTGCGCCAGGTTGTAGCTCTGGACGATCTCGCCGTGGTCGTCGCCCCGGTTCTCCGCCAGGGCCAGCGTGAACCGCTCCACCGCGTCGCCCGGGCGGCCGTCGGCCAGGCAGAGCAGGCCGTCGGTCTCGTAGAGCACCCCGACCACCTGACGGTCGGTCACCAACGGCACCTGCTCCGTGGCGAGCGCCAACTGCTCGGCGGCGAGCCGGTACTCCTTGCGCTCGTGGTGGGCGCGGGCGAGCTGGTTGCGCATCCGGACCACGGCGTCCGGCCGGTTGTCCCACTGGGCGGACTCGATGCCGAGCCGGTGGGTCGCGATCCAGTCCTGGTAGAGCTTCCGGCCGTGGTAGAGCAGCCAGAGCGACTCGCAGAGCCGCCACACCTCGCCGTGCCACCCCTGCGCAGCCGCCTCCTCCACCACCGCACGGAAGTTGGCGCGTTCGGCGTACAGCCACTCCAGGGCAGCGGTCCCGGAGGGGAAGCCGGGCAGGCCGTCACCGCTCCGGTCCTGCAGACGCAGCCGCTTCCTGGCCATCGCGCGGTCGGCGACCGACGCCCGGCCCCGGTAGTACGCGACGACGCCGGCGAGGAGTCCCCCGCGGTCGGACAGCTCCCGCGTCCGACCGTAGGCGTGCAGCCGCACCACGTCGTGGGCCCGGAAGCGGTTCTCGCGGTCGTCGTCGTCCACCACCTCGTCCAGCAGGTGGACGCCGCGCAGCTCCTTGATCGCCCGCTCGGCCCGCTCGACGCCGACCGCACGTGCCAGTTCGGCGGACACGAAGGGGCCGGGGTGCACGCCGATCAGGTGGTAGAGCGCCCGCCCCTCGGCCGACAGCCGCTCGTAGACCAGGTCGTACGTCGCGCCGAGATCGTTCTCCTCGTCCTCCAGCACCGCCAACCCGCCCTCCCGGTCGTGCAGTTCGGCCACCACCCGGCCGACCGGCAGGCTGTCCCGGTCCAGCAGCTGGCTCCCGACCGCGTTCAGCGCGAGCGGCAGCCCGCCGCACAGCTCGACCAGTTCCGCCAGTTCCCCGTCGGTGCCCCGCCCGGAGCCCACCCAGCCGCGCACCAGTTCGGCGCCCGCCGCCGCGCTCAGCGGCCCGAGCCGGCGCACCTCCGCGCCGTCCGTCCGCAGCGCGGGCAACCGCCGCCGGCTCGCGACCACCACCAGCCCGCTGGACGGGAGCAGTGCGCGGACCTCCGCGGCATGCTCGACGTTGTCCAGGAAGAACAGGCACCGGCGTTCGGCGGTGGCGGTGCGGAAGGCCGTGAACCGCTCGGCCTCCACCGCCGGCGGTTCGGCGCCGAGGGCCCGGAGGAAGCCGGCCAGCAGCTCGGGGAGGTCCACCCCGCCCTGGTGCCGGTAGGCCTCCAGGTCGGCGTAGAGGTCCCCGCCCGGGAAGTGCTCCCGGTGGTCCTCGGTGAACTTGGCGATCAGCTCGGTCTTCCCGACCCCACCGAGGCCGGTGAAGACCACGACCCCGAGTCCGCCCTCCTCGACCCGGCCCAAGACCTCGGTGAGCGCGGCGAGTTCCGGCTCCCGGTTGACGAAGGGACCGTGCGGAGGCCGGATCTGATGCGGCCTCGGCAGCGGCTCCCGATCGTGGAAGTGCACCGATCCGATGTCCCGGGCCTGCACCACGTGGCCGCCCACCGTGGCACCTGACACGGTGTTGGCCACCTCGTGCCGTTCCATCCGCCTGCTCCCTCCGGCCGGTCGGCCCCAGCCTACGGGCTGGGCACCCGGCCGGAGGGGCCCTCGGGTGTCACCGGGGGGTGATCTCGCCCATCTCCGCCCAGCCGTCCAGGCCGGGGATCTCGGTCGAGACGATCCGCGGCTTGGCGGCCACCGCGTACGACAGTTCCTCCATGGCCTTGGCGAAGTGCGCGGACTCCACGTGCTCCTTGCCCGCGTCGCCGTCGCGGAACGCCTCGACCAGGACGAACTCGTTGGGGTCGTCGACGCTGCGGGACCACTCGAAGAAGAGGTTGCCGGGCTCGCGGCGGGTGGCCCGGGTGAACTCGTCGACCAGGCTCAGCCAGTCGCCGGCGCGCTCGGGGCGGACCGGGAACTTGACCGTAATGAAGATCATGGGACTTCCTTTCGCTCCACGTTCACACGTGGCAGTGCGGACAGGGGCACGCGGCTCGGCGCGCACGACGTCCATCGTCGCAGGTCAGAGGGCTTCCCACGACACGGGGCCGGGCCCCGCTCACACCGCCTGGCAGGTCGGACACCAGAAGAGGTTGCGGGCGGCGTGCTCCTCCGTCCGCACCTCGGTGCCGCAGACCAGGCAGGGCATGGCGGCCCGCCGGTAGACGTACACCTCGCCGCCGTGGTCGTCGACCCGGGGCGGGCGGCCCATCGCCTCGGGGGTGTGCTCGGGACGGACGGTGTCGATCCGGCCGGCGGTGACGCCCTCGCGCATCAGGGCGACCAGGTCGGCCCAGATCACGTCCCACTCGCGGCGGGTGAGGTCGCGCCCGGCCCGGTGCGGGTCGATACCGTGGCGGAACAGCACCTCGGCCCGGTAGACGTTGCCCACCCCGGCCAGCACCTTCTGGTCCATCAGCAGCGCGGCGACGGTCGTCCGGCTGCCCGATATCCGGCGCCAGGCGGCCTCCGGGTCGGCGTCGGCGCGCAGCGGGTCGGGGCCCAGCCGGGCGGCGACGGCGGCCTTCTGGTCCTCGGTGACGAGCGCACAGGTGTTGGGACCGCGCAGGTCGGCGTAGCCGTACTCGTTCTCCAGCCGCAGCCGGACCAGCCCGACCGGCGCGGGCGCCGGGCCGGTGCCGAAGGTGAAGCCGCCGTAGAGGCCGAGGTGGACGTGCACCCAGGCGCCCTCCTCGAAGCCGAGGAAGAGGTGCTTGCCGGTGGCCTCCGCGCCGCTGAGCAGCTGCCCGTCGATCACCTTGGCCTCGTCCACGAACCGGCCCTGCGGGCTGGAGACCCGCACCGGGCGGCCACCGAAGGCCTTCCGGTTCTCGGCGGCGAGGCGGTGGATGATGTGGCCTTCGGGCACGGGCGTCAGCTCCTCCGGGCGCTTCGACTGGACCCGTCCATCATCGCAGCCGGCTCCGACAGCTCCGCGACGCCGCAGGTCAGCGGACCGGAATGCCCATCAGCCGGGCCAGGATGACGCGGTCCAGCTCGGCGGCCGTCCCGGCGACGTCCAGGTAGGAGTTGTCGATGATCGGCAGCCCGGAGTTGTACCAGCCGGCCATCCGCCCGTGGATGCGGGCCACCTCCTCGTCCCCGAGGCGGCGGTTGCCGCTGCGCCGGGCGTTGCGGCGCAGCACCGAGTCCAGGCTGGGCAGCAGCACGACCGGGATCATGCCGGGGCCGATGTGCCGCTTCCAGCCGCCGAGGCCGATCGCCGGGCGGTCCGGGAAGACGGCGTCGTCGATGATGCAGGAGATGCCGTTGGCCAGGTAGTTGCGGCAGGCGAAGCCGCAGGTGCGGCGGGCCAGCCGGTACTGCGCCTCGGCGGAGTTGTTCCAGCCGGCCTGCGGGTTGGCGAAGCCGGACTGCACCCACTCGCGGACGTCGTCCAGGCTGATGTGCGCGGTCGGGGTGGGCCGCCGCTCGGCCCAGTGGCGGGCGACGGTGGTCTTTCCGGCCCCGGCCGGTCCGATCAGCAGGACGGCGATCGGCCCGGTGGGCGCCTGGTGCTGCGGCGGGTGGGTGGGCAGCTGGACGGGTGCGCCGGACGGCAGCACGAAGTGCCCGGTGCCCCCGGCGGGCACCGGCGCGCTCGGCGCCGAAGCGGCCGCGGAGGCCGGAGCCCGACGAGCGGCGGGCCCGGGGCCGGTGGGCCCGGGAGCGGTGGGGGCGGTGGGAGCAGCGGGCGCCGGGCGGACCGGCGGAGGGGAGACCGGCGCCCCCGAGGACGTCCCCCGTGTACCGCCCCCCGGCGGCACCGGCGGAGCGACAGGACGCGGCGGGACCTGCCCGCCTCCGGCGTACTGCGTCACGGCACCTCCCGACACCTTTCAGCGGGGACACTACACGGCGGCCCGGCAGCGGGCACAGTCCGCCGCCGGGCCACCGCCCGTACCCTCAGCGGGTGGTGAGCTGCTCGGCCAGCGCGCGCAGTGCCAGCTCGTAGGAGCCCAGCCCGAATCCGGCGATGGTGCCGGAGGCCACCGCGGCGATCACCGAGGTGTGCCGGAAGGTCTCCCGGGCGTACGGGTTGGAGATGTGCACCTCGATCAGCGGCGCGGTGCGCTGCGCCGCGGCGTCCCGCATCGCGTACGAGTAGTGCGTGAACGCACCGGGGTTGATCACCACCGGCACCCGGCCGTCGGCCGCCTCGTGCAGCCACTCCACCATCTGCTGCTCGGAGTTGGTCTCGTGCACCTCGACCTCGAAGCCGAACTCCTTGCCCAGCGCGGTGCAGCGCTCGACCAGTCCGGCGTACGAGGTGGCGCCGTAGACGTCCGGCTCGCGGCTGCCCAGCCGGCCCAGGTTGGGGCCGTTGAGGACCATCACCCTGGTCACGCGGAGACCTCCGCGTACGCCGCGACCAGCAGCGACGGGTCGGGGCCCTCCAGCACGGAGGTCTTGCCCAGGCCGTCCAGCACGATGAAGCGGATCAGGTCGCCGCGCGACTTCTTGTCGATCTTCATCGCGTCCAGCAGCTTCGGCCAAGCGTCCGCCCGGTAGCTCAGCGGCAGACCGACCGAGGCCAGCACGGTGCGGTGCCGGTCGGCCGTCTCGTCGTCCAACCGCCCGGCCAGGCGGCCGAGTTCGGCGGCGAAGACCATGCCGATGGAGATCGCCGCGCCGTGCCGCCACTTGTACCGCTCGTTGCGCTCGATGGCGTGGCCGAGGGTGTGGCCGTAGTTGAGGATCTCGCGCCGCCCGGATTCCTTGAGGTCCCCGGAGACCACGTCGGCCTTGACCTGGATGGCCCGGCGGATCAGCTCGACGGTGTGCGGCCCCGCCGGCGACTTGGCGCCCTCCGGGTCGGCCTCGATCAGGTCGAGGATGGCCGGGTCGGCGATGAAGCCGCACTTGATGACCTCGGCCAGGCCGGAGACGTAGTCGTGCCTGGGCACGGTCTCCAGGGTGCCGAGGTCCGCCAGCACGCCCACCGGTGGGTGGAACGCGCCGACCATGTTCTTGCCCTCGGCGATGTTGATGCCGGTCTTGCCGCCGACCGCCGCATCGACCATGCCGAGCAGCGTGGTGGGCATGGAGATCCAGCGCACCCCGCGCAGCCAGGTGGCGGCGACGAAGCCGGCCAGGTCGGTGGTGGCGCCGCCGCCGAGGCCGACGATGACGTCGCTGCGGGTGAAGCCGGTCTGCCCGAGCACCGACCAGCAGTACGCGGCGACCTCGGCGCTCTTGGCGTCCTCGGCGTTGGGCACCTGGAGCGCGATGGCCTCGTAGCCCTCGCCGAGCAGGTCCTCGCGGATCGCGTCGGCGGTGGCGGCCAGCGCCTCCGGGTGGATGATCGCGACCCGCTTCGCCCGGGCGCCGATCAGCGGCGCCAGCTCGCCGAGCAGCTGGTGCCCGATCAGCACGTCGTACGGGTCGTGGCCGGCGCTGCCGCCGACGTGGATCCTGACGGTGGTGTCAGTCATGGGGGGTCTTCAGCTCCAGTGCTTCCAGTACGGCGTCCGCGACCTGCTCCGGGCTGCGCCCGGCGGTGTCGACCACGGCGGTGGCCACCTCCAGGTAGAGGGGGCGGCGGGCCTCCATCAGCTCGCGCCAGCGGGCCCGCGGGTTGATGGCCAGCAGCGGGCGCGGGGCGTCCAGGCCGACCCGCTTGACCGCGTCGGCCAGCGGGACCTCCAGGAAGACCACCGGCAGCTCGCGCAGCAGCGCGCGGGTGGCCTCGGCCAGCACCGCGCCGCCGCCGAGCGCCAGGATCCCGTCGTGCCCCTCGGCGGCCGCGCGCACGGCGGCCGTCTCCAGCGTGCGGAAGTGCGGCTCGCCCTCGTCGACGAAGATCTCCGGGATGGGCTTGCCGGCCGTCGCCTCGATGTCGGCGTCGGTGTCCCGGAAGCCGACACCCAGGCGCTCGGCCAGGACCCGCCCGACGGTGGACTTGCCACTGCCGGGCGGGCCGACCAGCACGACAACGGGCGAATTGCCCCCGGCCCTCGCTTCGCTCGGCCGGTGGCTTCGCAAAGAGGCCCCTTCTTCTGGCCGCTCGCTCATTATCGGACGATCAGGTTGTCGAGGTAGCCCTGGACGTTGCGCCGGGTCTCGGAGACGTTGTCGCCGCCGAACTTCTCGTTCACGGCGTCCGCCAGCACCAGCGCGACCATCGCCTCGGCGACGATGCCCGCGGCCGGCACCGCGCAGACGTCCGAGCGCTGGTGGTGCGCCTTGGCCGGCTCGCCGGTGCGCACGTCCAGGGTCTTGAGCGCCCGCGGCACGGTGGCGATCGGCTTCATCGCGGCGCGCACCCGCAGCACCTCGCCGGTGGACAGGCCGCCCTCGGTACCGCCGGAGCGGCCGGAGGTGCGCTTGACGCCCTCGGGGGTGGGGACGATCTCGTCGTGCGCCTTGGAACCCGGCACCCGGGCCAGGTCGAAGCCGTCGCCGACCTCGACGCCCTTGATCGCCTGGATGCCCATCAGCGCGGCGGCCAGCCGCGCGTCCAGCCGGCGGTCCCAGTGCACGTGCGAGCCGAGGCCCACCGGCACGCCGTACGCCAGCACCTCGACCACGCCGCCCAGGGTGTCGCCGTCCTTGTGGGCCTGGTCGATCTCGGCGACCATCGCCTTCGAGGCCCCGGCGTCCAGGCAGCGCACCGGGTCGGCGTCCAGCCGGGCCTCGTCCGAGGGCAGCGGCAGCACGCCGGCCGGCGCCTTGGCGGCGGCCAGCTCGACCACGTGACTGACGATCTCGATCCCGGCCACCTCGCGGAGGTACGCGCGGGCGACGGCGCCCAGCGCGACCCGGGCGGCCGTCTCACGGGCGCTGGCGCGCTCCAGGATCGGCCGAGCCTCCTCGATCGAGTACTTCTGCATGCCGGCCAGGTCGGCGTGACCGGGCCGGGGGCGGGTGAGCGCCTCGTTGCGGGCCAGGCCCGCCAGCACCTCGGGGTCGACCGGGTCGGCCGACATGACCTGCTCCCACTTCGGCCACTCGGTGTTGCCGACCATGATCGCGACCGGGCTGCCCATGGTCAGACCGTGCCGGACGCCGCCGAGGAAGGTCACCTCGTCCTGTTCGAACTTCATCCGCGCCCCGCGGCCGTAACCGAGCCGGCGGCGCGCCAGCGCGTCGGCCACCACGTCGGTGGTGACCGGTACACCGGCGGGCAGGCCTTCCAGCGTCGCGACGAGTGCGGGGCCGTGCGACTCCCCCGCCGTCAGCCAGCGCAACGTACCCAACGGAGCTCCTTCATCAGCGGACCGGACCTCGGCACCGCCGGGGCCCGCCCGGGCGTGCCTTGTGCCTGAATCCTTTCATGCCCCAGCAGCACCTGGGGGCACAGTCCGCGTGACGGACGGCAACCGGCCACGATCCGGCCGGGAACGGCCCGGGAGCCCGCCGGAGGGCGGAGTCCGCGGCCGGGGCTCAGTGCCCGGCGAGCGCCTTCTCCCCCGCCTCGCGCATCGCCGCCAGCGGCCCGGGCGTGCGCCCGGTGAAGGCCTCGCTCTGCAGCACCGCCTGGTGCACCAGGAGGTCCAGCCCGCCCAGGACGGTCGCCCCGCGCCCGGCACAGGCGGCGGCCAGCGCCGTCGGCCACGGGTGGTACAGCACGTCGAACAGCGCACCCGGCTCGGCGGGCAGCGCGTCGGCGAAGACGTCGGTCGCACCGACCGGCGTGGTGGAGACGGTCAGCGGCCGGGCCAGCGCCTCCGCGCCGCGCTCCCAGTCGGCGGTGCGCACGGCCACGCCCAGCCGCTCGCCCAGCTCGGCCATCTCCCGGGCCCGCTCGGCGCTGCGCACGTAGACCGTCACCTCGCCGGTGCAGATCTGGGCGAGCGCGGCCAGCGCCGAGGAGGCGGTGGCCCCGGCGCCCAGCACGGCCGCCTCGGGCACCTCGGTGATCCCGCGCTCGCGCAGCGCGTTGACCAGACCGGGAACGTCGGTGTTGTCCCCGGTGCGCCGGCCGTCGGCGGTGAACACCACGGTGTTCACCGCGTCCACCGCGCGGGCCGTCGCGCTGACCTCGTCCAGCAGCGGGATGACCGCCCGCTTCAGCGGCATGGTGAGCGACAGCCCGGCCCACTCGGCCTCGTCCAGGGCGGCGACGAACCCGGGCAGCCCGGCCTCGTCGACCTCGAAGCGGTCGTAGCGCCAGCCGTCCAGCCCGAGCGCCGCGAAGGCGGCGCGGTGCAGGTCCGGCGAGAGCGAGTGGGCGATCGGCGAGCCGAGTACGGCCGCCCGGTGCTTGCTGGTCAACGCTGCCTCTCCGTGAACTGTCTTCCGACCGGGGCTACTTCTTGGTGGTGCAGTGGCCGCGTGTCTCGTCGAAGCCGTTGCCGGCCGCCAGGCAGAACTCCTTGACGTTGGCGTAGTGCTCCTTGCTCGTCTCGGCGAACCGGGTGCTGGTCGGGGACATCGCGATGAAGTACAGCCACTTGCCGTCCGCCGGGTGCAGCACCGCGTTGAGCGCGTCGTCGCCGGGGTTGGAGATCGGACCGGGCGGCAGGCCCTGGTTGATGTAGGTGTTGTACTTGTTGGACGCGTCGTCCATGTCCTTCTTGTCGAGCTCCTTGCGGCCCAACGAGTACTGGAGCGTGGTGTCCATGCCGAGCCGGTGGTTGATCTCGCCGCCGGCGGCCAACCGGTTCTGGATGGTCTTCGCCATCTTGGCGAAGTCCTCCGGGTTGTTGCCCTCGCGCTGGAGGATGCTCGCCTCGATGAGCACCTCGTAGCCGGTCTTCAGCCCCACCGAGGCGGCCTGGGAGTCCAGGTTGGCGTACTTCTCGGTGGCGTTCTTCACCATCTGCTTGAGCAGGTCCTCGGGCTTCATGCCCTCGGCCATGTTGTAGCGGGTCGGCCAGAGGAAGCCCTCGATGTTGCCCTGCGCGTACGCCGGCAGGCCGAGGTCGTTGACCTGGGCCTTGGCGACGCCCGCCGTGGTGCCCGGCTGCAGCTTCAGCTTGCTGTCGATCAGGGTGTAGATCTCGGTGGAGTTCTTGCCCTCCGGGACCACGATCGCCGCGCCGCCCGCCTGGTTGAGCAGTTCCTTGAGCGCGGAGGCGGCCGACATCTCCTTCTTCAGCCCGTAGTAGCCGTACTGGATGGTGCTGCACTTGGGCTCGGCCTTGCAGGCCTCGGAGAACGCGTCGACGCTCTTGACCACGCCGGCGTTCTTCAGCGCCAGGCCGATCTGCCCGCCGACCGCGCCCTTCTTGACCTCGACCTGGACGGGGGCGGTGCCCTCGCCGGTGAAGTCCGGCGCGGGGCCGAAGTGGTCCTGCCAGAAGCCGTAGCCCCACCAGCCGGCCCCGCCCACGGCGCCGAGCAGCACCAGTGCGACCAGCAGGCAGGCGCCGCCGTTGCGGCGGCCCGACTTCTTGCCCTTCTCCTTGCGCTTCTTCTGGGCCTCGCGGGAGTCGTCCTGCTCCCCGAGGAAGCCGGCCTCCCCGGCCTCGGCGTGCTCGTCGAGGTACCCGTCGTCCTCGTGGCGGCCGTCCTCCTGGCCGTCCCACTCGTCCTTCCCGCCCTCGCGGGCGGCGCGCACCGGGTCGGCACCGGCCTCCAGCGCGGCGGCCTCGGCCTCCCAGTCGATCCCGTCCGGGCCGGGGCCGGCGGCCGGCGCGGGCTCCGCGGCCTGCTGCGGCCGGGCCTGCTGCCGCGGCGGCTGCTGCGGCTGGACCTGCTGCTGCGGCGCCTGCGGCTGGCCGCCGGGGAAACCCTGCTGCTGGTAGCCCTGCTGCTGCATCGGCGCCTGCTGCTGGGGCATCTGCTGCTGCGGGTAGCCCTGCTGCACCGGCTGCTGCTGCGCGTACCCCTGCTGGGGGTAGCCCTGCTGCGGCACCTGCTGCGGGTAGCCCTGCTGACCGCCCGGGAAGCCCTGCTGCTGCATCTGCTGCTGGGGCACCTGCTGCTGCGGGTAGCCCTGCTGCGCCATCATCTGCTGCTGCATCTGCGGCGTCATCTGCTGCTGCGCGTACCCCTGCTGCACGTCCCCGTACGGCTGCTGGGCCGCCTGGCCCTGCTGCGGGTACTGCTGCTGCCACTGGCCGTCCTGCTGGCCGGGGACCGGCTGCCGGCCGTCGTACCCGGGATCACCGGGGTGCCACGGCTCGCCCTGGGGGTTGTAGCCCCCGCCCAGATCGGTCATCGATCCCCTTAACCGACGGTGACGGCCGGAGGATCAAACCGGCCGTCCGGGACGACGCAGTCCCGGCTGATTCTCGAACCGGCGTGCTAGCGCAGCGCCTGGAGGGAGACGTTACCGTACCGCAGCCTTACCCCCGCCCGGGCGGAAGCACCGTCAGTGAGCGATCTCACCGACGGCACACAACACCGTCACGGTGTCGTCGCACCGGCGCCCGAGGGTGCCCCCGCCCCACCCGGCGCCGCCGGGTGGGAGGACGGGCCCGGCACCGGGGCGCTCGGCTTGGCCGCCGCCCGGTTGGCGTTGAACTCCGCCACGTTGCGTTGCTGCACGTCGAAGCTGTCGGTGAAGCGGGTGTCCCCCGGCTTCACGGTGACGAAGTACAGCCAGTCCCCCGGCGTCGGGTCCAGCGCCGCCGTGATCGCCTGCCGCCCGGGGTTGGAGATCGGGCTCGGCGGCAGCCCGGGGTGCAGGTAGGTGTTGTACGGGGAGTCCAGCTTGGTGTCGGTCACCGAGGTGTTCAGGGTCGAACGGCCGAGCGCGTAGTTGATGGTGGAGTCCAGCTGCAGGGGCATGCCCTTGACCAGCCGGTTGTAGATGACCCGGGCCACCTTGCCCATGTCCTCGGTGTTGTCGGCCTCGCCCTGGACCATGCTGGCCACGGTGACCAGCCCGTACACGCTCTGCCCGAGGTTCTGGGCGACCACGGTGGCGTCGTCCCGGTTGAACTCCGTGCCGGCCCGGTCCACCATCTGCTTCAGCAGGTCGAAGGCGGTGGTGTCCTCGGTGACGCTGTACGTCGCCGGGAACAGGTAGCCCTCCGGGCTGCCGTTGGTGAAGTCCGGCAGGCCGAGCTCCGCGCCGCGGTCCTGGGCGGTCTTCAGGGCGGTGCCCTCGGGCAGGTTCAGCTTCTGGTCGATGGCCGCGTAGATCTGGTGGCCGCGCCAGCCCTCGGGGATGGTCAGGCCGTTGGCGTTGGCCGGGTCGATCAGGATCGCCAGCGCCGCCGCGGCCGACATCTTCTGCTTCAGCGTGTACGTCCCGGGCTGGATCCGCCCGGCCGCCGCCGCGCTGCCCTTCGCGGCCCGGGTGAAGGCGAGCGAGCTGGCCACCACCCCGTTGCGGACCAGCGCGGACGCGATCTGGGAGAGGCCGGCGCCCTCCGGCACCGAGACCTGCACGCTGCCGTTGCCCGGTCCGGGGAAGTCGGCCGCGGTCGGGGGTCTGCGCTGCGACTGCAGCCAGGTGTACCCGGTCAGCCCGATCCCGCCGAACACCGCGACCAACGCGAGAGCGGTCAGCCCGCAGGCCAGTCTGTCGCGCCGCCGACGCGGATCCGGCGCATCGAAGCGCGGGCGGGGCGCGCCCGGCGGACGGCCCTCCGGCTCCAGCACCGGCGCACCCAGGTGTCCGGGCGTGAGCCCCGGGTGGAAGTCCTGGTCGGTCATGGCTCGCGCCCCCTCGACGGTCCCAGATCGATCCGGATCGATGCGAATCGATCCAAAACGGACACGGAAACGAATGAAAGGGGTCCGTGCGGACGCGTCCGCACGGACCCCTCAACGGGACGTTAAACCAGGCCGGTCAGCCGGCCGCCTCGACGCTCTCACCGGGCGGGCGTCCGCTCACCCGTTCGGACTCAAGGGCGGTCTGGAGGATCACCACCGCGGCGGCCTGGTCGACCACCGAGCGGCCCTTCTTCGCCTTGACCCCCGAGGCGCGCAGCCCGTGGGTCGCGGTGACGGTCGACATCCGCTCGTCCACCAGCCGCACCGGCACCGGGTAGAGCCGGTTGGCCAGCCGGGCCGCGTACGCCCGGACCTTCTCCGCCGCCGGGCCCTCCTTGCCGCTCAGCGAGCGCGGGAGCCCGACGATCACCTCCATCGCACCGTACTCGTCAACGATGGCGGCGATCCTGGCCTGCGACTTCACCCCGGCCGGGACGGTCTCCACGGGCGTGGCGAGCACCCCGTCGGGGTCGCAGGACGCGACCCCGATCCGGGCGTCCCCGACGTCGACGGCGATCCGCCGCCCCCGCCGGAAGGGCCTCTCCTCCTGCTCCATCAGCTGGCGCGCTCCGCGACCAGGCCGCACACCGCGGCGATGGCCTCGCCGACCGCGGCCGGGTTGGATCCGCCGCCCTGGGCGACGTCGTCCTTGCCGCCACCGCCGCCGCCGAGGGTCTTGGCGGCCGTCCGGACCAGCTCGCCGGCCTTGATGCCGCGGCCGCGGGCGTCCTCGTTGGTGGCGATCACGGTCAGCGGGCGGTCGTTCGCCACGGTGAAGGCGGCGACCACGGCCGGGCGCGAGCCGAGCCGGCCGCGCACGTCCAGGACCAGCTTGCGCAGCTCGTCCGCGCCCACGCCGTCGGCGACCTGCGCGGCGACCACGGCGATGCCGTGCACGTCCTCGGCCGAGTCGGCCAGGCCCGCCGCGGCGGCCAGCACCTTCTCGGCGCGGAAGCGCTCGATCTCCTTCTCGGCGTCCTTGAGCTTGGCGAGCATGCCCGAGATCTTCTCCGGCAGCTCCTCCGGGCGGCCCTTGACCAGCTCGGTGAGCTGGGAGACCACGGTGTGCTCACGGGCCAGGAAGCGGTACGCGTCGCTGCCGACCAGCGCCTCGACCCGGCGCACGCCGGAGCCGATCGAGGACTCGCCGAGCAGCTTCACCAGGCCCAGCTGGGCGGTGTTGCCGACGTGGGTGCCACCGCACAGCTCCTTGGAGAAGTCGCCGATGGTGACGACCCGGACCTCGTCGCCGTACTTCTCGCCGAACATCGCGATGGCGCCGGCCTTGCGGGCCTGGTCCATCGTCATGACCTCGGCGGTGACCTCCAGCTCGCGGGTCAGCACGTCGTTGATCTTCTGCTCGACGTCGACCAGCACGCTGCCCGGGACGGCGGCGGGCGAGCCGAAGTCGAAGCGGAAGCGGCCGGGGGCGTTCTCGGAGCCGGCCTGGGCGGCCGTCGGGCCGAGCGCGTCGCGCAGCGCCTGGTGGGTCAGGTGGGTGGCCGAGTGGGCGCGGGCGATCGCCCGGCGGCGCTCGGTGTCGATCGTGGCGTACGCCGAGGAGCCCAGCACGACCTCGCCGAACAGCACCCCGCCGGAGTGCACGATGACGCCCGGGACGGGCTGCTGCACGTCGCGGATCTCCACCACCGCGCCGGACTCCAGCCGGATCCGGCCCTGGTCGGCGAGCTGGCCACCGCCCTCGGCGTAGAACGGGGTGCGGTCGAGGATGATCTCGACCTCGTCGCCCTCGGAGGCGGCCGGCGCCGGGACGCCGTCCACCAGCAGGCCGACCACGGTGGCCTCGCCCTCGGTCAGGCTGTAGCCGGTGAAGACGCTGGCGCCGGACTTGTCGGCGACCTCGCGGTACGCGGCGACGTCGGCGTGGCCCATCTTCTTGGCCTTGGCGTCCGCCTTGGCGCGGTCCCGCTGCTCCTGCATCAGGCGGCGGAAGCCGGCCTCGTCGACCTGGAGGCCCTGCTCCTCGGCCATCTCCAGGGTGAGGTCGATCGGGAAGCCGTAGGTGTCGTGCAGCTTGAAGGCCTGCTCGCCGGAGAGCACCGCGCCGCCGGACTGCTTGGTCTCGGTGACCGCGACGTCCAGCAGGTTGGTGCCGGCCTTCAGGGTCTGGAGGAAGGCGGCCTCCTCGCCGACGACGACCGTTTCGATGCGCTTGCGGTCGGTCTCCAGCTCGGGGTACTGCGGGGCCATCGCCTTGATCGCGACGTCGATGAGCTCCTTGGCCACCGGCTCGGTGGCGCCCAGCAGGCGCATGTTGCGGATGGCGCGGCGCAGGATGCGGCGCAGCACGTAGCCGCGGCCCTCGTTGCCCGGGGTGACGCCGTCGCCGACCAGCATCAGCGCGGTGCGGATGTGGTCGGTGACCACGCGCAGCGAGATGTCCGACTTGTGGTCGGCGCCGTAGGTGTGGCCGGTGAGCTCGGCGGCGCGGTCGAGGATCATCCGGCTGGTGTCGATCTCGAAGAGGTTGTCGACGTCCTGGAGGATGGCGGCGAGGCGCTCCAGGCCGAGGCCGGTGTCGATGTTCTTGCTCGGCAGGTCGCCGAGGATCTCGAAGCCGTCCTTCCCGTCGCCGTGGCCGCGCTCGTACTGCATGAAGACCAGGTTCCAGATCTCCAGGTAGCGCTCGCCGTTGACGGCCGGGCCGCCCTCCTCGCCGTACGCGGGGCCGCGGTCGTAGTTGATCTCCGAGCACGGGCCGCACGGGCCGGGGACGCCCATCGACCAGAAGTTGTCCTTCATGCCCAGGCGCTGGATGCGCTCGGAGGGCACGCCGATGACGTCACGCCAGATCTGCTCGGCCTCGTCGTCGTCCTTGTAGACGGTGATCCAGAGCTTCTCCTTCTCCAGGCCGTAGCCGCCGTCCGCGACGGGAGTGGTGAGCAGCTCCCAGGCGAACTTGATGGCTCCTTCCTTGAAGTAGTCGCCGAAGGAGAAGTTGCCGCACATCTGGAAGAAGGAGCCGTGCCGGGTGGTCTTCCCGACCTCCTCGATGTCCAGGGTGCGCACGCACTTCTGGACGCTGGTGGCGCGCGAGAACTGCGGCTTGACCTCGCCCAGGAAGTAGGGCTTGAACGGCACCATGCCGGCATTGACGAGCAGCAGGGTGGGGTCGTCGGCGACCAGGGACGCCGACGGAACGACGGTGTGACCGCGCTCCTCGAAGAAGCGCAGCCAGCGGCGGCGGATCTCAGCCGACTCCATTAGTGGTCCTTCCGTTCGGGGTGCCGCCCCGCGGCGGCAGGGCACGGCGGGGCGTTTCTTCAGTGGTCCGGGGGGTGGTGCGGGCACCGCTGGGCGCAGAGCGGGTGCGGGACGGAGGCAGGGCGGCGGCCGGGCTACCGGGCGCCGCCGAGATAGCTCGGTACTGCGGCTCGCCCGAGGGGGGCAACGCGGAGCGTTTCCCGAGAAGGGTGGTGGCGGGCGACGGGCGGGCGCGGCGGGCGCTGCGGGGCTCCACCACGGCGGTGCCGTGCAGCCCGAGGTCGTCCTTCAGCTGGTCCTCGCGCTCGGCCATGCCGGCCTTCACGTCCTGGGCGAACTGCTTGGCCAGATCGCCCAGGTGCAGTGCACCGCGGGCGGCGGTGCCGGAGAGGCTGTCCGGGGTGAGCCGGTGCACGGCCTCGTTGGCCTTGTTCATGGCCCAGACGGTGGCGCCGGCGCCGACCGCCATCCAGAAGATGCGTCGCACCATGCCGTCAGCCCCTCACCGCGCGCCGGACCCGGGAGAACAGGCCGCTCCTGGGCGCGGTCGCGGCGCGCACCTCGGCCCGGACCAGCCGGGCCAGCTCCTCGCGCTCGCCGGCCTGTGACGGCACCGGCGGCAGGCCGCCCTGCTGCCGGGCGACGGCCTTGCGCACGCCGTAGCTGAACGCCGCGACCTTCACCAGCGGTCCGCCCAGGGTGGCGGCCACGGTGGAGGAGAGCGCGTTGGCGTTGGCGGCGGCGTCCTGCACGTTGGCGGTGATCTCGTCCACCCGCTCCAGCTGCTCGTTGGCGCTGCGCACGGCGGCGCCCGCGTCGGTCAGCAGCGGCACGGCCTGATCGGTGACCGCGGAGACCAGGACGGCGGCCTCCTTGAGCACCCGGGAGAGGCGGACCAGCACCACGGCGAGCAGGGTGACCAGGACCGCCCAGAACACGGCGACGAGCAATCCGGCCAGCTCTCCCACGGACACCTTTGCGCGCTCCCTCGCCTTGCAGCTCTTCAGAGGGAACCCTATCGCGCCCACGCCCGGTTTCCGGACCGGGTTCTTTCCCCGGCGATCCGGTCGGGTGTGCGATCCGCGCGCGCAACCTACCGGCCGGTCACCTCGTTCTGCCTGGCAGAACGTCGCCCGTACGGCCCGACGCACGTCCGGACCGCGACGGTCCGGCCCGGAACACGGGGTGCAGCCTTCGGCCGGGGACCGGACGGCACAGCCCGGGGAGCCCGGGTCCGGGTGCGGCCGGGGCCGGGGCCGGGGCCGGTCCGGAATAGTTGGAACTTGCCGATTGCTTGAGGAGGCAAGGAACCGCCCGGAAGGAGCATCATGGCCGTCCACAACGCCGCCAACGAGTACCGCATGGCGAAGTTCTACTTCGATTCCAAGGCGTACACCGACGCGGCCCGCATGCTCGAAGGCGTGCTGGCCGAGGAGCCGGCCAACCTCTCCGTCCGGCTGCTGCTGGCCCGCAGCTACTACCACTCCGCCCAGCTCGGCCGCGCCGAGGCCGAGCTGCTGCGGATCCTGGAGGCCGACCCGGCCGAGGACTACGCCCGGCTGATGCTCGGCCGCACCCTGGAGCGCCAGGGCCGCGCCGAGGAGGCCCGCCCGCACCTGCGGCTGGCCGCCGCGATGACCGGCGAGAGCCTGTAGCAGCGGAGAAAAGGGGCGAGCCCCCGCCGCCTCGAAAGGCGGCGGGGGCTCGCTCGTGGTGTCGCGAAGAGCGGAACCGGGTCAGCGCGAGTAGTACTCGACAACCAGCTGCTCGTCACAGATCACCGGGACCTCCTTGCGCTGCGGCGCACGGTCCAGGCGGAAGGCCAGGGCCTTCAGGTTGACCTCGAGGTACTTCGGGGTCTGGCCCTCACCCGCGTAGCCACCCTCACGGGCGACCTGGAAGGGGACCTTCTCCTTGCTGCGCTCGCGGACGGTCACCACGTAGCCCGGCTTCATCTGGAACGACGGCTTGTTGACCTTGCCACCGTTGACCTCGATGTGGCCGTGGACGACCATCTGGCGGGCCTGGTAGATGGTCCGGGCGATGCCCGAACGCAGCACCAGCGAGTCCAGACGGGTCTCCAGCTCGGCGACGAGCGCCTCACCGGTCTTGCCCTCGGCCTTCTTGGCGCGGTCGAACGCGCGCGACAGCTGCTTCTCGCTCAGGTCGTACTGGGCGCGAAGACGCTGCTTCTCGAGCAGACGGACCTTGTAGTCCGAGTTCTGCTTGCGGCCACGGCCGTGCTGGCCGGGCGGGTACGGGCGGGCCTCGAAGTACTTGACGGACTTCGGGGTCAGCGGCACACCGAGCGCGCGCGCGATCTTGACCTTGGGACGCTTCTGGTTCGCCATGAACCAAACCTTCCTTGCTTACGAATACGGCTTCACCAGGTGTTGACGGAGGTCGCATGTCGCGACCCGGAGAAAACCCCGCCACCTGCGCGATGGGGTCAGCCGCTCTCCGGAGCCGGGCACGGAAGTGCTGGTCACACGGACCGGCCCAGAAACCTGGGCCGCCCGCGACACCGATGACGGTGCGCGACGCTCCTGGTGCGGGCCTCCCGGAGGAGGCCTACCGCCGATGTCCCGCTGGTGCGGCCGGTCGGTGGGGTCTCCCCCGCCGCCGTCCCGAGACATGGCACTTCGACGAAGTATACCGGTGGATCACTCGCCCTTTTCCCCGGGCTGCTGCTCGGTCCTCTGCTCCGGCTTCTCCGGCGCCTTCCCGGTCTTCTTCTCGGCCTTCCTCTCCATCCTGCGCTCCCCTCGCAGCCGCCCGCGCGTCCACTCCACCACGTCCGCGTACCGGGCCTCGCCGCCGCGCCTGGTCGGCTGGTAGTACTCCTTGCCGTGCACCGCGTCCGGCGCGTACTGCTGGGCGGCGATGCCCTCCGGCAGGTCGTGCGGGTACCGGTAGCCCTTGCCGTGGCCGAGCTTGCCCGCGCCGCCGTAGTGCGCGTCCCGCAGGTGGGACGGGACCGCGCCCGCCAGGCCCTGCCGGACGTCCGCCAGCGCCGCGTCGATCGCCAGGTAGGCGGCGTTGGACTTGGGTGCCAGGGCCAGTGCGATGGCCGCCTGGGAGAGGATGATCCGGGCCTCCGGGAAGCCGATCAGGGCCACCGCCTGGGCCGCTGCCACCGCCGTCTGCAGGGCCGTCGGATCCGCCAGGCCGACGTCCTCGCTGGCCGAGATCATCAGCCGGCGGGCGATGAAGCGCGGGTCCTCCCCCGCCTCGATCATCCGGGCCAGGTAGTGCAGGGTGGCGTCCACGTCGCTGCCGCGGATCGACTTGATCAGCGCGCTCGCCACGTCGTAGTGCTGGTCGCCGTCCTTGTCGTAGCGCACCGCCGCGTGGTTGACCGCCGTCTCGGTGGTGGCCAGCGTGATGCTGGACTCACCCTTCTCCAGCGCCGCCCCGGCCGCCGCCTCCAGTGTGGTGAGCGCCCGCCGGGCGTCCCCGCCGGCCAGCCGCACCAGATGGTCCTCGGCCTCCGCGGACAGCTCCAGCGCGCCCTCCAGACCGCGCTCGTCGGTCACCGCGCGGCGCAGCAGCGCCCGGATGTCCTCGTCGGTCAGCGACTCCAGGGTGAGCAGCAGCGAGCGGGACAGCAGCGGGGAGATCACCGAGAAGTACGGGTTCTCCGTGGTCGCCGCGATCAGGGTGACCCAGCGGTTCTCCACGGCCGGCAGCAGTGAGTCCTGCTGGGCCTTGGAGAAGCGGTGGATCTCGTCCAGGAAGAGCACCGTCTCCCGGCCGGACATCCCGACCGCCCGCCGGGCGCCGTCGATCACCGCCCGGACCTCCTTGACCCCGGCGGTGATCGCGGACAGCTCCACGAAGCGGCCCTCGACCGCCTGGCTGATCACGTGCGCCAGGGTGGTCTTGCCGGTGCCGGGCGGCCCCCAGAGGATCACCGAGCTGGTCGCCGCCGGACCGCGCGAGCCCCCGACCAGCCGGCGCAGCGGCGAGCCGGGCTTCAGCAGCTGCCGCTGCCCGGCCACCTCGTCCAGGGTGCGCGGACGCATCCGTACGGCCAGCGGCGCCCGGCCGGGCTCCCTGGTCTGGCGTTCCTCGGCTGCGGCGGTGAAGAGGTCCGGTTCGTCCACACCGGAAGCCTATGCGAGGCCCCGGACAGCCCGCCAAGACCCACGGGAAGCGCCCTACTCCAGCCCGACGGCGTGGTCCGGGACGTACTTCTGCAGGTCGCGCGGGGGCCGCTGGTAGCCGCGCGAGGCCGGGCGGGGCGGCAGTTTGATCTGCGGCGCCTCGATCTCCTGGTACGGCACGGTGGACAGCAGGTGGGCGATCATGTTGATCCGGGCCCGGCGCTTGTCGTCGCTCTCCACCACGTGCCAGGGCGAGTCCGGGATGTCGGTGTGGATGAACATCTCGTCCTTGGCCCGCGAGTAGTCCTCCCAGCGGGTGATCGACTCGACGTCCATCGGGGACAGCTTCCAGCGCTTCATCGGGTCCTCCAGCCGGTCCCGGAACCGCCGTTCCTGCTCGGTGTCGCTCACCGAGAACCAGTACTTGCGCAGCAGGATGCCCGCCTCGATCAGCATCCGCTCGAAGGTCGGGCACTGGTGCAGGAACTGCCAGTACTCCTCGTCGGTGCAGAAGCCCATCACCCGCTCGACCCCGGCGCGGTTGTACCAGCTGCGGTCGAACAGCACGATCTCCCCGGCCGCCGGCAGGTGCTCGACGTACCGCTGGAAGTACCACTGGGTCTTCTGCCGCTCGGTCGGCGTGGGCAGCGCCGCGACCCGGGCGATGCGCGGGTTCAGGTACTCCGTCACCCGCTTGATCGCTCCGCCCTTGCCCGCGGCGTCACGTCCCTCGAAGACCACCACCAGCCGGGCTCCCTCGGCCCGCACCCACTCCTGGAGCTTCACCAGCTCCTGCTGCAGCCGCAGTAGCTCCCGCTCGTACGACCTCCTCGCCAACTGCTTCGGCTTCGCGGTCCGCTGCTCCTGCGCCACCCTCTGATCCTCCGTCCGACTGATGCTGATGCACACTCACCGTAGGCGCAGCACGGCGAACTCGCAGGTCGGAGCGGGCGGATCGGAAAGGAGCGGGTCGAGACCGCGGTCGGAACCGAGCGGGACGGACGTCGGCCCTAGACCGCGACGAAGGGCTCGGGGTAGCGGCAGAGCCCGCGCGGGCCGCCGTCGTACGCCGCCAGCGGCAGCGCCTGGAAGTACGCCTCCGGCACCTCGAACGGGCCGGTGACCGCGTGCCGCCCGGCCGGCGCGAAGCCGAACCGCGCGTAGTACTCCGGGTCGCCGAGGACGACCACGAGCTTCTCGCCCGCCTCCTCGGCCGCCGCCAGCGCGGCCCGGACGACCAGCTCGCCGACGCCCCGGCGCTGCCACTCGGGCGCCACCGCGACCGGCGCGAGCGCCAGCCCCTTGCCACCGCCGACCCGCAGCCGGGTCAGCAGCGCGTGCCCGATCACCAGCCCCGCCTCGTCGACCGCCACCACGGACAGGCCGGGCAGCCAGGCCGGGTCGCGGCGCAGCGCGTCCACCAGGTCCGCCTCGTCCGGGCCGGGGAACGCGGCCATGTGGACGCGTCTGGTCGCCGGGGCGTCCTGCGGACATTCGACTCTCGTTGTGACCTTCATGAGTCAACCCTCCCTGTGTCACACACCGTTGTGGACCGGCCCCGGACGGCAGGTGGGCCGTCCGGGGCCGTTGCAGGTTAGCGAATGACGCGGTGTCAGGACTTGGGCTGAGCCTCGCCCTTGGCGTCCTCGCGGACCTTCGGCTGGGCGTCCACGCCGGCCTCGCGGCGCTGCGCCGGGGTGATCGGGGTCGGGGCGCCGGTCAGCGGGTCGCCGCCGGTGGACGTCTTCGGGAAGGCGATGACGTCCCGGATGGTGTCGTACCCGCCCAGCAGGGTGACGATCCGGTCCAGGCCGAAGGCGACACCGCCGTGCGGCGGCGGGCCGTAGTTGAAGGCGTCCAGCAGGAAGCCGAACTGCGAGGCCGCCTCCTCCTCGGAGAGGCCGATCGCGTCGAACGCCCGCTTCTGCACGTCGCGCTGGTGGATACGGATCGAACCGCCGCCCAGCTCCGAGCCGTTGAGGACCAGGTCGTAGGCGTTGGACAGCGCCGAGCCCGGGTCGGTGTCGAAGGTGGCCAGCGACTCCGCGGTCGGGGCGGTGAACGGGTGGTGCACCGCGTGCCAGCCCTGGAACTGGCCCTTGTCGTCCTCGATCGGCTCGAACATCGGGAAGTCGACGACCCAGAGGAAGGCCCACTTGGACTCGTCGATCAGCTCGCAGCGGCGGCCGATCTCCAGACGGGCGGCGCCGAGCAGCTCCTGCGAGGCGCGCTCCTTGCCGGCCGCGAAGAAGATCGCGTCGCCGTTCTTGGCGCCCGCGGCGGCGGCGAGGCCGGCCAGGTGCTCCTCGGAGAGGTTCTTGGCGACCGGGCCGCGCAGCTCGCCGGTCTCGGCGTCGATGAGGACGTACGCCAGACCCTTGGCGCCGCGCGCCTTGGCCCAGTCCTGCCAGGCGTCCAGCTGCTTGCGCGGCTGCGAGGCGCCGCCGGGCATGACCACGGCGCCGACGTACGGGGCCTGGAAGACGCGGAAGTCGGTGCCCTTGAAGTACTCGGTCAGGTCGGTGAGTTCCTGGCCGAAGCGGACGTCCGGCTTGTCCGAGCCGTAGCGGCCCATGGCGTCCGCGTAGGTCATCCGCGGCAGCGGGTTGGGGATCTCGTAGCCGTGCACCTCGCGCCAGACGGCACCGACGATCTTCTCGCCGAGGGCCAGGACGTCCTCCTGGTCGACGAACGAGGCCTCGATGTCCAGCTGGGTGAACTCCGGCTGCCGGTCGGCGCGGAAGTCCTCGTCGCGGAAGCAGCGGGCGATCTGGTAGTAGCGCTCCATGCCGGCCACCATCAGCAGCTGCTTGAACAGCTGGGGCGACTGCGGCAGCGCGTACCAGTGGCCGGGCTGGAGGCGGACCGGGACCAGGAAGTCGCGAGCGCCCTCGGGGGTGGAGCGGGTGAGGTACGGCGTCTCGATGTCGAGGAAGTCGTTCTCCTCCATCACCCGGCGGATGATGTTGTTGACCTTCGAGCGCAGCCGCAGGCCCTTGGCCGGGCCCTCGCGGCGCAGGTCCAGGTAGCGGTAGCGCAGCCGGACCTCCTCGTTGACCGTGCCCGGCTCGTACTCGGCGACCGGGAAGGGCAGCGGGGCGGCCTCGGAGAGCACCTCGATCCCGCTGACGACGACCTCGACCGCACCGGTCGGGATGTCCGGGTTCTCGTTGCCCTCGGGGCGGACCCGGACGTCGCCGACGACCTTGACGCAGTACTCGGCGCGCAGGCCGTGCACCGAGTCGAGGTCGCGGACCACGATCTGCACGGTGCCGGAGGCGTCGCGCAGGTCGATGAAGGCGACGCCGCCGTGGTCGCGGCGGCGGGCGACCCAGCCGGCCAGGGTGACGGTGGTGCCTGCGTGCTCCGGGCGGAGCGTGCCCGCGTCGTGCGTGCGGATCACAGCTGCTTCTCCTTCAGGGTGGTGACGAGTGCGTCGAGGGCGACGGGGGTCTGCTCGCCGGTGCTCAGGTCCTTGAGCTGGACAACGCCCTCGGCGAGGTCCCGGTCCCCGGCGATCAGGGCGAAGCGGGCGCCGGACCGGTCGGCGGACTTCATGGCGTTCTTGATGCTCTTGACGCCGAAAGCGAGGTCGGTGGCCACGCCGGCCCGGCGCAGCTCGATCACCTTGGCGAACAGGATGTTCTTGGCCTCCTCGCCGAGCGCGACGGCGTAGACGGAGGTGGCGGCCGGAAGGTCGAGGGTGACGCCCTCGGCCTCCATCGCGAGGTAGGTGCGGTCCACGCCGAGCGCCCAGCCGACGGACGGCAGCGCCGGGCCGCCGATCATCTCGGACAGGCCGTCGTAGCGGCCGCCGCCGCCGATCGCGGACTGGGCGCCGAGGCCGTTGTGCACGAACTCGAAGGTGGTGCGGGTGTAGTAGTCCAGGCCGCGCACCAGCTTGGGGTCGTCCACGAAGGCCACGCCCGCCGCGGTGAGCAGCTCGCGGACCTTCTCGTCGTACGCCTTGCAGTCCTCGCACAGGTAGTCGCGCAGCATCGGGGCGTCGACCAGCTGGGCCTGCACCGCCTCGCGCTTGTCGTCGAGGACGCGCAGCGGGTTGATCTCGGCGCGGCGACGGGTGTCCTCGTCCAGGTCCAGGCCGGCCAGGAACTCGATCAGGGCGGCGCGGTAGACCGGGCGGCACTGCTTGTCGCCGAGGCTGTTGAGCAGCAGCGAGTAGTTCCGCACGCCGAGCGAGCGGAACGCGTCGTCGGCCAGGATGATCAGCTCGGCGTCCAGCGCCGGGTCCTCGGCCCCGATCGCCTCGGCACCGACCTGGGAGAACTGGCGGTAGCGGCCCTTCTGGGCACGCTCGTAGCGGTAGTACGAGGCGGAGTACCAGAGCTTGACCGGCAGGTTGCCCTGCTTGTGCAGGTTGGCCTGGAGGGCGGCGCGCAGCACCGGCGCGGTGCCCTCGGGGCGCAGCGCGAGCTCGTCGCCGCCCTTGGTGGTGAGGGTGTACATCTCCTTGGTGACGATGTCGGTGGACTCGCCGACGCCGCGGGAGAACAGCTTCACGTCCTCGAAGACCGGGGTCTCGACGTATCCGTAACCGGCCCGGCGGGACGGCTCGGAGAGCCGGTCGCGGATCGCCAGGAAGGTCGCGGAGCTCGGGGGCAGCAGGTCGTAGGTGCCCTTGGGGGCGGTGAAGGTGCTCAACTTCTCTTCCGTCACATTCCTCGTCGCGGGAAAGCCGGGGCGCCCGCCGCCCCTGCTGCCTGTCGGAGGTAGGGGTTGGTGGCGCGCTCGCGGCCGATGGTGGTCTGACCGCCGTGGCCGGAGAGGACCACGGTGGAGTCGTCGAGGGGCAGGCACACCCGGGCCAGCGAGTTCATGATCGCCTCGCTGTCCCCGCCCGGGAGGTCGGTACGCCCTATGGAGCCGGCGAACAGCAGGTCGCCCGAGAAGAGCACCGGGGGGAGGTCCTCGGCACCGGGCGTCCGGAAGGTCACCGACCCCCCGGTATGGCCCGGGGCGTGGTCCACGGTGAGCTTCAGGCCGGCCAGCTCCAGCACGCTGCCGTCGGTGAGCTCGCGCACGTCGTCGGGCTCGCCGACGGTGAGCTCGCCCATCAGCTGGGTGCCCAGGGAGCGGCCGAGCGCCTTCTCCGGGTCGGACATCATGTACCGGTCCTCGGGGTGGATCCAGGCCGGGACGCCGCGGGCGCCGCAGACCGGGACCACCGAGGCCACGTGGTCGATGTGGCCGTGGGTGAGCAGCACGGCGACGGGCTTCAGCCGGTGCTCGCGGACCATTTCCTCGACGCCGCGGGCCGCCTGGTGGCCCGGATCGACGATGACGCACTCCTCGCCCGCCGCCGGAGCGACCAGGTAGCAGTTGGTGCCCCAGGCTCCAGCGGGGAATCCGGCGATGAACACGCGCGTCCTTCGGGTGTGCGGCGGTCGGCTTCGGCGGCTGCCGGTGGTGATGCTGCCAGTGGTGATGTAGGTGCAGCCTACCGGCGCCGCGGGTCCGGTTGCGAACCAGACAGGGGTGACGGGGCGCCGCGGCTCGGCAGGTTCACCGCGTTCTTACAGGCCCGGTCCCTACACTTGGCCGCCGAGGGATGCGATGATCCGCTCCGGAATCCATCCACTTTTCCCGCACATCCGTAGGAGACACGGCCGGTGGTCAGCAGCGAACAGCGGCGGCGGCAGCTCGCCCGAGAGAAGTACGAGCGCCAGTTGGAGCGCCGGGTCGCGGCCCAGGCCGCGCGCAGGCGGCGCAACACGATCCTGGGCGCCTCGCTCGCCGTCGTGCTGCTGGCCGGCGGTGGCACCCTGATCGCCACCGGCGCGTTCAGCTCGGACGACAAGGGCGACAAGAAGTCCTCGGCCGCGAAGAGCGCCCAGCCCGTGCCGACCGACGCCGGGGAGCCGACCACCCCGACCCGCAAGCCGGTCGAGGGCTGCACCGCCCCGGCGCCGGGCGCGCCGAACGGCAAGCAGTGGCAGGCCGAGCCGCCCATGACGATCGACCCGAGCGGTTCGTACGCCATGACGCTGGACAGCAACTGCGGCAAGGTGACGATCGCGCTGGACGCGGCCAAGGCCCCGCACACCGTGAACTCCTTCGCCTTCCTGGCCGGCGAGCAGTACTTCGACCACACCAAGTGCCACCGCCTCACCACCGACGGCATCTACGTGCTCCAGTGCGGCGACCCGACGGCCAGCGCGACCGTCCCGGGCGGCTCCGGCGGCCCCGGCTACAAGTTCGCGGACGAGAACCTGACCGGCGCGACCTACCCGGCCGGCACCGTGGCGATGGCCAACTCCGGCCCGGGCACCAACGGCAGCCAGTTCTTCCTGGTCTACAAGGACACCAAGCTGCCGCCGAACTACACCCCCTTCGGCAAGGTCACCGGCGGCCTCGACGTGGTGCAGAAGATCGCCGCCGCGGGCACCCTGGAGGGCTCGTCGGACGGCCACCCGATGGCCGACGTCACCTTCAACTCCGTTACGGTGGCGAAGGGTTGACCGCCTCCGGGGCCGTCCGCGAGGGGCCTGCGCGCCGCTCCCGCACGGCCCCGGACGGAAATCGCCCGGCCCGGATGCGGACAGCACCGGTCCTGGTCGCCTATGTTGGCGTTGTATAGGGTGCCCGGACCCGCCTAGCCGTCACCCTCGGCAGCAAGGCACGGCGGACGGGGACGGCGGACTCTTTCGGTCCGTCGCACATCAACTGTGGACGACGGACGCGCGCCGCCCCGGCGCGGGCGCGACGTCATGTGGAGGACGCGCTATGAGCAGCGACCCGTGGGGCCGTGTGGACGAGCAGGGCACGGTCTACGTCAGGACGGCCGACGGTGAACGCGTCGTCGGTTCCTGGCAGGCCGGCTCGCCCGAGGAGGCCCTCGCCTACTTCGAGCGCAAGTACCAGGGCATCGAGGTGGAGATCGGCCTGCTGGAGAAGCGGGTGCGCACCACCGACCTGGCCGCCAAGGACGCCCAAACCGCGCTGGAGCACCTGCGCGCCCAGGTGGTCGAGGGGCACGCGGTCGGCGACCTGGAGTCCCTGGCGAAGCGGCTGGACACGCTCGCCGGCGAGATCGAGAGCCGGCGCGAGGAGCGCAAGGCCGCCCGCGCCAAGGCCCAGGACGAGGCCCGCGGGGCCAAGGAGGCCCTGGTCGCCGAGGCCGAGCGGCTTGCCGAGTCCACCCAGTGGCGGGAGGCCGGGGACCGGCTGCGCGCCCTGGTGGACACCTGGAAGGGCCTGCCGCGGCTGGACCGCAAGAGTGACGACGAGCTGTGGCACCGCTTCTCGCACGCCCGCTCGGTCTTCTCCAAGCACCGCAAGGCGCACTTCGCCACCCTGGACGCCGAGCGCGACAAGGCCCGGCAGACCAAGGAGGCGCTGGTCGCCGAGGCCGAGGCGCTGTCCTCGTCCACGGAGTGGGGCAGCACCGCGGCCGCCTACCGCGACCTGATGGCGCGCTGGAAGGCCGCCGGCCGGGCCCAGCGGGACATCGAGGACGAGCTGTGGGCGCGGTTCCGCGGCGCCCAGGACGTCTTCTTCCAGGCCCGCTCCGCGGTGTTCAGCGAGCGGGACGCCGAGCAGGTGGCCAACCAGAAGCTCAAGGAGGCGCTGGCCGCCGAGGCCGAGGCGATCCTGCCGATCACCGACCTCAAGGCCGCCAAGGCCGCGCTGCGCGAGGTCAACGAGCGCTGGGAGGCGATCGGGCACGTGCCGCGCGAGGTCCGTCCGAAGCTGGACGGCCGGCTGAACGCGGTCGAGCGGGCCATCCGCGAGGCCGAGGACGCCGAGTGGAAGCGCTCCAACCCGGAGGCCAAGGCCCGCGCGGCCGGCATGGTGGGCCTGTTCCAGGCGAAGGCCGACAAGATCCAGGCCGACCTGGACAAGGCCCGCGCGGCCGGCAACGCCTCCAAGGTGGCCAAGCTGGAGTCCGAGCTGGCCGGCGTGCAGACCCTGCTGGAGCAGGCGCACAAGAGCCAGGATGAGTTCAGCGGCTGACCGCCCTGACGCCCTGAACGACGAAGGCCCCCGGGAGCACTCCCGGGGGCCTTCGTCGCTGCTGCTTTCGGGCAGAGGGCGCCGCCTACTTGCGGGCGGAGGTGACGCGGTAGACGTCGTACACGCCCTCGACGCCGCGCACCGCCTTGAGCACGTGGCCCAGGTGCTTCGGGTCGCCCATCTCGAAGGTGAAGCGGCTCATCGCCACCCGGTCCCGGGAGGTCTGCACCGCAGCCGACAGGATGTTGACGTGCTGGTCGGAGAGCACCCGGGTGACGTCCGAGAGCAGCCGGGAGCGGTCCAGCGCCTCGACCTGGATGGCCACCAGGAAGACCGAGGACTGGGTGGCCGCCCACTCGACGTCGATCATGCGTTCCGGCTGCTGGCTCAGCGCCTCCACGTTGACGCAGTCGGCGCGGTGCACCGAGACGCCGTTGCCGCGGGTCACGAAGCCGACAATCGGGTCGCCCGGCACCGGGGTGCAGCAGCGGGAGAGCTTGACCCAGACGTCCTCGACGCCCTTGACGATCACGCCCGGGTCGCCCTTGGCCCGGCGGCGCACCGCGCGGCGGTTGTCGTGGGTCGGGGTGGCGGTCTCCGCCAGGTCCTCGGTCGCGCCCTCCTCGCCGCCGAGCGCCTGGACCAGCTTCTGCACGATGTTCGGCGCGGCGACGTGGCCCTCGCCGATCGCGGCGTAGAGCGAGGAGATGTCGGGGTAGCGCATCTCGTGGGCCAGGGTGACCAGCGAGTCGCCGGTCAGGATGCGCTGGATCGGCAGGCCCTGCTTGCGCATCGCCCGGACGATCGCCTCCTTGCCGTGCTCGATCGCCTCCTCGCGGCGCTCCTTGGAGAACCAGGCGCGGATCTTGTTGCGGGCGCGCGGCGACTTGACGAAGCCCAGCCAGTCGCGGGACGGACCGGCGTTCTCCGCCTTGGAGGTGAACACCTCGACGGTGTCGCCGTTCTCCAGGGTCGACTCCAGCGGCACCAGCCGCCCGTTGACCCTGGCGCCTATCGTCCGGTAGCCGACCTCGGTGTGCACCGCGAAGGCGAAGTCGACCGGGGTCGCCCCGGCCGGCAGGGCTATCACGTCACCCTTGGGGGTGAAGACGAAGACCTCGTTGCTGGCCAGGTCGAAGCGGAGCGACTCCAGGAACTCGCCCGGGTCGGCGGTCTCCTTCTGCCAGTCCAGCAGCTGCCGCAGCCAGGCCATCTCGTTGACGGCGCCGGCCTTGTCGTCCTTGCGGACCTGGGTCGGGGTGTCGGTGCGGACCTTGGACGCCCCGGCCACCGCGCGCTGCTTGTACTTCCAGTGCGCGGCGATGCCGTACTCGGCCCGCCGGTGCATGTCGAAGGTGCGGATCTGCAGCTCGACCGGCTTGCCCCCGGGACCGATCACCGTGGTGTGCAGCGACTGGTACATGTTGAACTTGGGCATCGCGATGTAGTCCTTGAACCGCCCCGGCACCGGGTTCCACCGCGCGTGGATGGTGCCCAGTGCCGCGTAACAGTCGCGGACGGTGTCGACCAGGACCCGGATGCCCACCAGGTCGTAGATCTCGGCGAAGTCCCGGCCCCGGACGATCATCTTCTGGTAGACCGAGTAGTAGTGCTTCGGCCGGCCGGTGACGGAGGCGGTGATCCGGGCGCCGCGCAGGTCCGCCTGGACCTGGTCGATGACGGTCGCCAGGTACTCGTCCCGCTTGGGGGCGCGCTCGGCGACCAGCCGGACGATCTCGTCGTACATCTTGGGGTAGAGGATCGCGAAGGCGAGGTCCTCCAGCTCCCACTTGATGGTGTTCATGCCCAGCCGGTGCGCCAGCGGGGCGTAGATCTCCAGCGTCTCGCGGGCCTTCTTCTCCTGCTTCTCCCGCTTGAGGTAGCGCATCGTGCGCATGTTGTGCAGGCGGTCGGCCAGCTTGATCACCAGGACCCGCGGGTCCTTGGCCATCGCCACGACCATCTTGCGGACGGTCTCGGCCTGCGCGGCCTCGCCGAACTTGACCCGGTCCAGCTTGGTGACGCCGTCCACCAGCAGCGCCACCGAGTCGCCGAACTCCTTGCGCAGGGTCTCCAGGCCGTAGTCGGTGTCCTCGACGGTGTCGTGCAGCAGCCCGGCCATCAGGGTCGGGGCGTCCATCCCGAGCTCGGCCAGGATCGTCGCGACGGCCAGCGGGTGGGTGATGTACGGGTCGCCGCTCTTGCGCTTCTGCCCGCGGTGCCACTTCTCGGCCACCGCGTAGGCGCGCTCGATGTCGCGCAGCAGTGCCGGGTCGGCCTTGGGGTCGTTGGCCCGGATCGAGCGGAACAGCGGCTCCAGGACGGGGTTGAGCACGCTGGAGCGCTGGCCGCCCAGGCGGGCCAGCCGGGCCCGCATGCCGCCGGTGGAGCCGCGGCCGGAGGGGCCGAGCGAGCGCGAGGAGGTCGGCGCCGGGCGTGCCGGGGTGGCCCCCGAGGGCGTGGGACGGTTTTCGGGGGTGGCCGCTGCGGCCGTGGGCACAACCTCGTCGGGCAAGGACAACTCCTCGGGGCACCGGGGCCGACCCCTGCCGAGGCCCGAACGGTCGGGAACAACCGGGAGGGGATGAATCTTCATGGTACCGAGCCGGGCGCCGGGGTGTTCATCCGGCCGGGCCAGGAAACAGCAGGACGGCGGTCGGATGTTCCGACCGCCGTCCTCCTGACAGATCCCTCAGATCGTGACCAGCGTCTCCAGCGGAGCGCCGTCGAGGTGCCCGGCCAGCCGCTCGCGGCCGTCCAGGAAGCCCAGCTCCATCAGCACCACGACGCCCACCAGCTGGGCCCCGGCCTCCTTCACCAGGTCCAGCGAGGCGCCGATGGTGCCACCGGTGGCCAGCACGTCGTCCACCACCAGCACCCGCTCACCGGGCGCGAAGGCGTCGCACTGCACCTCCAGCGTCGCCGAGCCGTACTCCAGCTCGTACGAGCGCCGGAACACCTCGCCGGGCAGCTTGCCCTGCTTGCGGATCGGCACGAAGCCGAGCCCGGCCGCGAAGGCCGCCGGGGCCGCCAGCACGAAGCCGCGCGCCTCCAGGCCCACCACCTTGGTCGCACCGAGCTCCGCGGCCCGGTCCGCCAGCGCCCGGGTGAGGGCGCCGAAGGCCTCGGCGTCGGCGAGCAGCGGCGCGATGTCCTTGAACAGCACACCCGGCTTCGGGTAGTCCGGGACGTCCCGGATCCGGCTGTTCAGCAGCTCGGCCAGTGCGGTGTCGGCGGTGGTCACGGTTCAGTCCTTAACGGTCCGGTGGGGCCTCGGCGTCGTGGCCGGGGTCAGCGCTTGGTGGACGGACGGCCCTTGGCACGGGTGGTGCCGGCCGACCGGCCGCGCTGTCCGACCATACCCGCAGGCTGCTCCTCGCCCGTCGGCCCCTCGTCCACCGCGACGGCGTCCGCGGCCTCGGCCTTGGCGGCCCGGTGCTGCAGGACCCGCTTGCGCAGCGCCTTCATCTCCGGCTGCTCCTCCTTGAGCTGCGCCAGCAGCGGGGTGGCGACGCAGATCGAGGAGTAGGCACCGGCCGCGAGGCCGATGAACAGCGCGAGCGAGATGTCGTTCAGGGTGCCGGCGCCCAGGATGCCGCCACCGATGAACAGCAGCGCGGCGACCGGCAGCAGCGCCACCACGGTGGTGTTGAGCGAGCGCACCAGGGTCTGGTTGAGGCCCGCGTTGGCCGCCTCGCTGTAGGTGAGCTTGTTCTGCTTGGTGATCCCCTTGGTGTTCTCCTTCACGGTGTCGAAGACGACGACCGTGTCGTAGAGCGAGTAACCGAGGATGGTCAGGAAGCCGATCACCGTACCCGGGGTGACCTCGAAGCCCACCAGGGCGTACACGCCGATGGTGATCAGGAGGTCGTGGATGAGGGCGACCAGGGCGGACACCGCCATCCGCCACTCGAAGGCGATCGCCAGGTAGACCGTCACCAGGATCATGAAGACGATCAGACCGGTGAGCGCCTTCTGGGAGATCTGCTTGCCCCAGCTGGGGCCGATCACCTGGGCCTCGACGGTGTCCAGCGGCACACCGAACTTCTGCGAGAGCTCGGAGCGGACCTGGTCCGAGCTCTTCGGCTCCTCGGTGCTGACCTGGATGCGGATCTTGCCGTTGTCGGTCGACTGGACCAGCGGGTGCTCGGAGACGACCCCGTTCGCCGTGTCCTGCGCCTGGGAGACCGTCAGCCCCGGCTTGGACACGGTGTAGACCGAGCCGCCCTTGAACTCGATGCCCAGGTGCAGGCCCATGGTCAGGCCGATCGCCGCGACCAGCACGATCACGCCGGAGATGGAGTACCAGAGCTTGCGGCGACCGACGAAGTCGAAGCTGACTTCGCCCTGGTAGAGCCGGTGGCCCAGGTTGGAGAAGCGTGACACGGTGTCAGGCCTCCTTCACGGCGGCAGAGGAGGGGCTACGGCGACGGCTGCTGCGCAGCGGCGGGCGGGCGCCCAGCCGCTTCGGGTCCAGGCCGGACCACGGGTGACCGTTCAGGAAGAACTTCCGGCGGGCCAGCAGCGTGATCAGCGGCTTGGTGAAGAGGAAGATCACCACGACGTCGAGCGCGGTGGTCAGACCCAGGGTGAACGCGAAGCCCTGGACCTTGCCGACCGAGACCACGTAGAGCACGGCGGCACAGAGGAAGGACACGAAGTCCGAGACCAGGATGGTGCGCCGGGCGCGCGGCCAGGCCCGCTGGACCGCCGGGCGCAGCGGGGCACCCTCGCGGACCTCGTCGCGGATGCGCTCGAAGTAGACGATGAAGGAGTCGGCGGTGATACCGATCGCGACGATCGCACCGCAGACCGCCGGCAGGTTCAGCGCGAAGCCGATCGCGCTGCCGAGCAGGCTCATGATCGAGTAGGTCAGGGCCGCCGAGACGAGCAGACCGGCGATCGAGACCAGGCCGAGGCCGCGGTAGTAGATCAGCGAGTAGGCGACCACCAGGATCATGCCGATCGCGCCGGCGACCAGACCGGCCTTGAGCTGGTCGCTGCCGAGCGCCGGGGAGACGGTGGTGACGTCGCTCTTGCTGAACTCCAGCGGCAGGGCGCCGTAGCTCAGCACGTTGGCGAGGTCCTGCGCCTCGGCCTGCTTGAACTGGCCGGTGATGACCGCGCTGCCACCCGGGATCGGCCCGTTGACCTGCGGGTGGGAGACGACCTGGTTGTCCAGCACGATGGCGAACTGGTTGGTCGGCGGGGCCTGGGTGGCCAGCTGGCCGGTGACCTTGGCGAAGGCGTCGGTGCCGGCGTTGTCGAACTGGAGCTGGACCTGCCAGCCCGCACCGGTCTGGGTGTCGATGGTGGCCTGGGCCTTGGAGACGTCCGCGCCCTTCACGGCCGCGGGGCCGAGGGCCAGCTTCTCGTAGTAGCCCTTCTCGGCCTTCTGGGAGCAGGCGACGACGGGCTTGTCCTCGGCGCCGGTCTGGGCGGCGCGGACCTCGGGCTTGGAGCAGTCCAGGGCGGCGAACTGTGCGGCCAGCTCCGGCGGCACGGTGCCCTGGGTCATCGCGGCGCTGAGATCGGCGGCCGACGGGGCGGCCGGGGCGCTCGGGGCGCCGGCGGCCGGGGCCGCGCTGCCGGTGGCGGAGGGCGCGGCGCTCGCGGCGCCGGTGGCGGCGGCGGTCGGGCTGGCGCCCTCGGCGGCCAGCGCCTCACTCGCGGCGCGGCCCTGCTTGGTCGCGCTCGCGGTCGCGGACGGGGTGCCGGTCGCGGCACCCGCGGGCGGGGTGGCGCCGGCGGACGGGGCCGCACCCGGGGTGCCGGTGGCGCCCGCGGACGGGGTGTCGGTCGGCGCCGGGGCGGTGATGCCGCTGGGGGCCACGGCCAGGACCGGGCGGAAGAACAGCTCGGCGGTGGTACCCACCTGGTCCGCCGCGTTCTGCTGGTTGCCGCCCTTGGGGATGTTCACGATGATCGTGTCCGAGCCCTGGGTCTGGACCTCCGCCTCGGAGACACCCATCCCGTTGACGCGGCGCTCGATGATCCCGACGGCGATGTCCATGTTGGACTTGTTGAGCGCCTTGGGGTCGGTCGACTTCGCGGTCAGCGTGATGCTGGTGCCGCCGGCGAGATCGATCCCGAGCCGGGGCTTGGTGGTGCCGTTCCCGAACATGAGGGCGACCAGTCCGACGGTGACGACCAGGATGAGGGCCAGCGCCCGCCCTGGGTAGCCGTCGCGCGGGCGCGACTTGGGTGTTGCCACCTTGCTCGTTTCTCCCTGTCCATGCCACTCCCCCGGCCGTACCCCCGGCCGGCGGATGTCGGGACGGGGGTACGGCGGTTGGGCGGCCCTGAGGTCCTGTGGGCTCGCGGCACTGCGCCGCGCGACCGGGCGGGTTGCCCGGCCGTACTACTTGCTCGCGGGAGCCCCGCCCTCGGCATCGCCCTTCTCGGCGCTGTCCTTGGTGAGCGTCAGCGGCTTGTCCTCGACCGGCTCGGCGTCCTCGGCCTCCGGCTCGGGCAGCTCGTCATCGGCGGGGCGGCCGTTGATGATCGCGTCGTACTCCTGGGGCTCCAGGACGGCCGCGATGGCGCTCTTGGTGAAGTGGGTGACCACGCCGGGCGCGATCTCCAGCTCGACGGTCTCCTCGTTGACCGCCTTCACCTGGGCGTACAGGCCACCGATGGTGCGCACCCCCGCCCCGGGCTCCAGCGCGGTCTGCATCTGCTGCATCTGCTGCTGGCGCTTCTTCTGCGACCGGAACATGAGCACGATCGCGATGATCGGGAGGAGAAGGATGATGAGGTTCACTGCAGCCAGGGTCCTTTACGGGCCGCCGGCCGGCGGCCTGTGTGGTATTGGTCGGCCCGTCAGGTGAGAGGGGCGGTCCGGCGGAGTCTAGGCGACCCCGAATCGATCGGACAACGCCAAGCATCGCATCCTGCCGCCGAAAGTGGCGACCTTCCGCCTGCACAGTTTCCCCGGATCTCGCTCCGGACTTCTCCCTGTGCCACCACGGCGGCGCCGGGTGGGAACCGACCCGCCCGAAGTCACCCGTTCAGCCGATGGCGGTCAACTTTCGTCGGCGGGGAACAGCTCCGGCTGCGCCGGAACGCTTCCGCGAGTGGTCTGGACCGGCGGGGTGAGCCCGAGGTGCTGCCACGCGGCCGCGGTAGCGATCCGGCCGCGCGGAGTGCGGGCGAGCAGGCCCTCGCGGACCAGGAAGGGCTCGGCGACCTCCTCGACCGTCTCGGACTCCTCCCCCACGGCGACCGCGAGTGTCGACAAACCGACCGGGCCGCCGCCGAACAGCCGCAGCAGCGCGTCCAGCACCGCGCGGTCCAGCCGGTCCAGGCCACGGGCGTCCACCTCGTAGACGTCCAGCGCCTGGGCGGCGATCTCGGCGGTGACCTGGCCGTCGTGCCGGACCTGGGCGTAGTCGCGGACCCGGCGCAGCAGCCGGTTGGCGATCCGCGGGGTGCCGCGCGAGCGCCCGGCGATCTCGGCCGCGCCGGCCGGGTCTATCTCCACGTCCAGCAGCGCAGCCGAGCGGTGCACCACCCGCTGGAGCTCGGCCGGGGCGTAGAACTCCATGTGCCCGGTGAAACCGAAGCGGTCGCGCAGCGGCGGCGGCAGCAGGCCGGCCCGGGTGGTGGCACCGACCAGGGTGAAGGGCGGCAGCTCCAGGGGGATGGCGGTGGCGCCCGGGCCCTTGCCGACGATCACGTCGACCCGGAAGTCCTCCATCGCCATGTAGAGCATCTCCTCGGCCGGCCGGGACATCCGGTGGATCTCGTCGAGGAAGAGCACCTCGCCCTCGGTGAGCGAGGAGAGGATCGCCGCGAGGTCCCCGGCGTGCTGGATGGCCGGGCCGGAGGTGATCCGGATCGGGGCGCCCAGCTCGGCGGCGATGATCATGGACAGGGTGGTCTTGCCGAGCCCGGGCGGCCCGCTCAGCAGCACGTGGTCGGGCGCGCTGCCGCGCTTGCGGGCGGCCTGGAGCACCAGCGACAGCTGCTCGCGCACCCGCTCCTGGCCGATGAACTCGTCCAGCAGCTTGGGGCGCAGCGCCGCCTCCACCGCCTGGTCCTCACCGTCGGCGGCGGCCGTGACCAGCCGGTCGGTGGGTTCCGGGTCGTACATCGTCGCGGGCTCCAGAGTCTCCAGTGTCGACAAAAGGACAGATCGGCAGATGGTCAGCGGGCGCGGTTGAGGCCGCGCAGGGCGAGCCGGAGCAGGGCGCCGACGTCCGGCGTCGCCTGCGCCTCGGCCTCCGGGGTGACGGCCGCGACCGCATCGTCCGCCTCGCGCGGGGCGTAGCCGAGGCCGGTCAGCGCGGAGTGCAGCTGCTCGCTCCACGGCGCCGGGCCGGCCGCGATCGGCTTCTGCGCGGGGACGGCGCCGTGCGGGGCACCGAGCTTGTCCTTGTACTCCAGCAGCAGCTTGGCCGCCTTGGCCTTCCCGATGCCCGGCACCGCGACCAGCGCCTTCTCGTCGCCGCCGGCGACCGCGGCGCGCAGCGCGTCGGGGCTGTGCACGCCGAGGATCGCCTGCGCCAGCTTGGGGCCGACGCCGGGCGCGGCCTGGAGGATCTCGAACACGGCGCGCTCGTCGTCGTCCGCGAAGCCGAACAGGGTCAGCGAGTCCTCCCGGACCACCAGCGAGGTGGCGAGCCGGGCCGGCTCGCCCAGCCGCAGCCCGGCCAGGGTGTTCGGGGTGCACTGCACGGCCATGCCGACCCCGCCGACCTCGACCACCGCGATCCCGGAGGAGATGGCCGCCACGGGCCCTTGCACGAAGGCGATCATCGGACGGTGCCTTTCAGGGAGGTGGAACGGGGAGTGGCGCGGGCGGCCCGGACGGCGGCCTCCAGCCGGTTGGTCGCCCCGCCGCGCCAGATGTGGCAGATGGCCAGCGCCAGCGCGTCGGCGGCGTCGGCGGGCTTGGGCGGCGCGTCCAGCCGCAGCAGGCGCTGCACCATGGCGGTGACCTGCGCCTTGTCGGCCCGGCCGGAGCCGGTGACGGCGGCCTTGACCTCGCTGGGGGTGTGCAGGGTGACGGGGATGCCGCGCCGGGTGGCGCAGAGCATCGCGACAGCGCTGGCCTGGGCGGTGCCCATCACGGTACGGACGTTGTGCTGGGCGAAGACCCGCTCGACGGCGACCAGGTCGGGCCGGTGCTCGTCGAGCCAGGCCTCGATGCCCTGCTCGACCTGGAGCAGCCGCTGCCCGATCTCGGCGTCGGCGGGGGTGCGCACCACGCCGACCCCGGCCATCCGCAGCGGCCGGCCCGGCGCGCCCTCGACCACGCCGACTCCGCACCTGGTCAGCCCCGGGTCCACGCCCAGTACCCGTACCACTCGCCCCGCCTCTCGTCGATCGCCGCCCGGAGGCGACCTGCGAAGGCTACCGTCCGGGTCCGACAACCCCGCCGACGACACCGGCCCGGTGGTCCAGGGACCACCGGGCCGGGCAGTGAGAACGGTCACTCACCGACGATCACTGGGCAGTGATCACTCGGCGTCGAGCTGCGCGCCGACCTCGTCGGAGATGTCGAAGTTGGCGAAGACGTTCTGCACGTCGTCGCTGTCCTCCAGCGCGTCGATCAGCTTGAGGATCTTGCGGGCGCCGTCGACGTCCAGCTCGACCTGCATGCTGGGGAGGAAGTTGGCCTCGGCCGAGTCGTAGTCGACGCCGGCGTCGACCAGCGCGGTGCGCACGGCGACCATCTTCGAGGCCTCGGAGACGATCTCGAACGAGTCGCCGAGGTCGTTGATCTCCTCCGGCTCCTGGTCCAGGACGACCTCGAACAGCTTGTCCTCGTCCACGCCGTCGGCCTTGGGGACGATGACGACACCCTTGCGGGTGAACAGGTACGACACCGAACCCGGGTCGGCCATCGAGCCGCCGTTGCGGGTCATCGCGACGCGCACGTCGGAGGCGGCGCGGTTGCGGTTGTCGGTGAGGCACTCGATCAGGACCGCGACGCCGTTCGGGCCGTAGCCCTCGTACATGATGGTCTGGTAGTCGGCGCCGCCGGCCTCCAGGCCGCCACCGCGCTTGACGGCGCGGTTGATGTTGTCGATCGGGACCGAGCTCTTCTTCGCCTTCTGGATGGCGTCGTAGAGGGTCGGGTTGCCCGCCGGGTCGGGACCGCCGGTGCGCGCCGCCACCTCGATGTTCTTGATCATCTTGGCGAAGAGCTTGCCGCGCTTGGCGTCGATCACGGCCTTCTTGTGCTTGGTGGTAGCCCACTTAGAGTGGCCGGACATCGCCAGCTCCTTTACGTCGCCAAAGGGAAATGAAACAGATGAGATCTTACCGGTGTCGTCACCGGTGAGGCGCACACGGTCAGCGCGCGGCCGACACGGTCAGTGCGCGGCCTGCGCCAGGTGATCCTCGACCATCCGCACGAAGTACGCGTGCACCCGGTGGTCGCCGGTCAGCTCCGGGTGGAAGGAGGTGGCCAGCAGGTTGCCCTGGCGCACCGCCACGATCCGGCTGTCCGGGCCGTCCGCGGCGGGCAGCTCGGCCAGTACCGTGACGCCCGCACCGACCGACTCGACCCAGGGGGCGCGGATGAAGACGCCGTGCACCGGGGCGTCGTCCAGGCCCGCGAAGTCGATCCCGGACTCGAAGGACTCGTTCTGGCGGCCGAAGGCGTTGCGGCGCACCGTCATGTCGATGCCGCCGACGGTCTCCTGGTCCTCACGGCCGTCCAGGATCTTGTCCGCCAGCATGATCATGCCCGCGCAGGTGCCGTAGACCGGCATCCCGGCGGCGACCCGCTCGCGCAGCGGGTCCATCACGCCGAACAGCAGCGCCAGCTTGGACATGGTGGTGGACTCCCCGCCGGGGATCACCAGCGCGTCGACCTCGGCCAGCTCCTCGGCGCGGCGCACCGGACGGGCGAGCGCGTCGGCCTCGGCCAGCGCCACCAGGTGCTCGCGTACGTCGCCCTGGAGGGCGAGGACGCCGATGACAGGAGTGCTCACGGTCTTCAACCTCAATCGATCGTTACGACGGACTACGTGGAGCGGCCCGCCGCGCACCGAGGCGCTGCGGCGGGCCGGCTCGAAGGACGGCGACTACCAGCCGCGGTTGGCGTAGCGCTCGGTCTCCGGCAGGGTGTCGCAGTTGATGCCGACCATGGCCTCGCCCAGGTTGCGGGAGGCGTCCGCGATGATCTTCGGGTCGTCGAAGAAGGTGGTGGCCTTCACGATGGCGGCGGCGCGCTTGGCCGGGTCGCCCGACTTGAAGATGCCGGAGCCGACGAAGACGCCCTCGGCGCCCAGCTGACGCATCAGCGCGGCGTCGGCCGGGGTGGCCACGCCACCGGCGGAGAACAGCACGACCGGCAGCTTGCCGAGCTCGGCGACCTCCTTGACCAGCTCGTACGGGGCGCGCAGCTCCTTGGCGGCGGCGTACAGCTCGTTGTGGTCCAGGGCGCGCAGGTGGCCGATCTCGTTCTTGATCTGGCGCAGGTGGCGAACGGCCTCGACGACGTTGCCGGTGCCGGCCTCACCCTTCGAGCGGATCATGGCCGCGCCCTCGGCGATGCGGCGCAGGGCCTCGCCCAGGTTGGTGGCGCCACAGACGAAGGGGGTGGTGAAGGCCCACTTGTCCGAGTGGTTGACCTCGTCGGCCGGGGTCAGCACCTCGGACTCGTCGATGTAGTCGACACCCAGCGACTGGAGCACCTGGGCCTCGACGAAGTGACCGATGCGGGACTTGGCCATCACCGGGATGGAGACCGCCTCGATGATCTCCTCGATCATGTTCGGGTCGGACATGCGGGCCACGCCGCCGTCCTTGCGGATGTCCGCCGGAACCCGCTCCAGGGCCATGACGGCCACCGCGCCGGCGTCCTCGGCGATCTTGGCCTGCTCGGCGTTGACCACGTCCATGATCACACCGCCCTTGAGCTGCTCGGCCATGCCGCGCTTGACCCGGGCGGTACCGATCTGCGGCTGGTCTGCGGTGGTGGGGGTGGTGGACACGTGAGACCTCACTCGAAGATGAATCAGTGCTATCGCCCTATGGTAGGCAGACCGGGTGGCCCATACATGCGCCACCAAGTCCAGCCCGGACGACGGGATACGACAAACGGGCCGTATCCGGGGGACACCTTAAGCAGGCGCCCCTTCGGGTGTAAGAGCGGGAGGCGGAGCATCGTCCATCTCGAACGCCAACGGGAACGGCGCCTTCCCCGCAAGTCGGAAGTACCGCACCAACCGGTGCTCGCGCACCGCCCGCGCCGCCCGCACCGCGTCGTTGTGGAACCGTCGGGCCATCGGCACCCGCCGCACCGCGGCCGTCAGATCACGAACCGCGTCCTCGCCCCCCGGCTCGGCCATCAGCGCCGCCACCTGCTCCGGCTCCTCGAACACCGCCCGCAGCGCCAGGCTCAGCTGACTCTCCGCCACCTCGCGCTGCTCGTCCTCGGCCTGCCGGGCCGCGTGCGCCGCGTCCAGCAGCAGCAGCGAGGCCGCCGGATCCAGCAACGACGACGTCGCCAGCTCCATCGCCACCGAGGCCCGCCGGACCAGCTGCGCGTCCAGCGCCGCCCGCGCGGCGTCGATCCGGGCGTGCAGCCGGTCCAACCGACCGGCCGTCCAACTCAGGTACATGCCGAACAGCACCACGGCCACGCCGGCCCAGATCCAGGTAGTCACGGGCCGCTACGTTACCCGGTGTCACCGGTTCAGCCCTGAGCGGTCGCGTTCCGGTAGCTCTCCCGGTCGATGTCCGCGATGTTCACCGCCGTGAACAGCCGGGTGCCCGGCTTCGGCCGGACGTACTGGGCCAGCAGCGCCAGCACGCCCTCGCTCAGCGCCGCCTTCGCCTCCGGCGTGCGGCCCGGGAAGATCTGGAACTCCACGAACACCTGGGTGTCGGCGGCGGCCCCGCTGGTGCCGACCACCAGCACCTCGCTCTGCCGGAACACCGTCTTGCAGGACTCCGGCTTCGCGTCGATCGTCGCCTCCGCCAGCCGGTTGATCGCCAGGCCGAGGCCCCGGCGGTCGAAGGTGCCGGCCAGGTCGGCCGAGTACTCGACGGAGATCTGCGGCATCGTTGCCCCCGTGAATCGCAGTGGTGCGGACGACCGACCCTAACTCCGCCGACACCCGGTGCCGCCGCGGGGTGCCGGACGCAGCCCCGGCCGGCTAGTCCCGGGCCAGCCCGAACCGGCTGCGTCGCCCGCTGCGCACGTCCTCCTCGACCACCGCCTCGCCGGCCGTCACGGTCTCGTACACCGCCAGGATGTCCGCGCCGACGGTCGACCAGTCGAACCGTCGCACGTGCCGCGACGCCGCCTCCCGCAGCTCCTCCAGCCGCGCCGGATCGCCCAGCAGCCGCAGCGCCGTACGGGCCAGCGCGTCCGCGTCCTCCACCGGGAACAGCTCCCCCGCGTCCCCGCCGTCCAGCACCTGCTTGAACGCGTCCAGGTCGCTCGCCAGCACCGGCGCGCCCGCGGACATCGCCTCGACCAGGATGATCCCGAAGCTCTCGCCCCCGGTGTTCGGCGCCACGTACAGGTCCACGCTGCGCAGCAGCCGGGCCTTGTCCCGGTCGCTCACCATGCCGAGGAACTCCACCTGTCGGCGCACCTCGGGCGCCAGGCCCGCGACGGCCTCCTCCTCGTCGCCCTTGCCCGCCACCAGCAGCCGCACCCCTGGCCGCTCCGCCAGGATCCTCGGCAGCGCCGCCAGCAGCGTCGGCAGGCCCTTGCGCGGCTCGTTGATCCGGCCGATGAAGCCGATCGTGCCCGGCTCCCCCTTCGCCGCGCCGCCGGTCCAGCGCTCGTCCGGCTCGGCCTCGGCGAAGAAACCCACGTCCACGCCGTTCGGGATCACCACCGCGTCCCCGCCGAGGTGCTCCACCAGAGTGCGCCGGGCGTACTCCGACACCGCGATCCGGGCCCGCATCTTCTCCAGCCCCGGCTGGAGGATCGGCGAGGCCGCGATCATCACCCGCGACCTCGGGTTGGAGGTGTGGAAGGTCCCCACCATCGGCCCGGTCGCCGACCAGGCGGCCAGCATCGACAGGCTCGGCGCGGCCGGCTCGTGCACGTGCAGGATGTCGAAGCGCCCGTCGTGCAGCCAGCGCCGCACCCGCGCCGCCGACAGGATCCCGAAGCTCAGCCGCGCCACCGACCCGTTGTACGGCACCGCCACCGACCGCCCGGCCGGGACCACGTACGGCGGCAGCGCCTCGTCGTCCTCGGCCGGCGCCAGCACCGACACCTCGTGCCCCAGACCGATCAGGTGCTCGGCCAGGTCCCGGATGTGGAACTGCACCCCACCGGGGACGTCCCAGTCGTACGGGCAGACGATGCCGATCTTCACGGGTTCCTCAAGCTCCTTCGGACAGTCGTGCGGGCGGGAGGGGCGGAACGGGTCAGGCCCCGGAGGCCTCGGCCGCGGGCTCCGGCGCCGCCTGCGCGCGCTCCGCGGGCGCCGCCTCCACCGTCTCACGGGCCGGCAGGTCGGCCAGCCAGAACCGCTGCAGCATGTGCCAGTCCTGCGGGTGCTCGCGGATGCCCCGCTCCCACACCTCCGCCATCGCCTGGGTCATCGCCAGGGTGCGCTCCTTGCGGTCGCCCTCCTCGGGCACCGGCACCTCGGGGTGGATCCGCCCCCGCAGCACCGGGCCGTCGTACCAGAGCGTCACGGGCAGCAGCGCCGCCCCGGTCCGCTGGCACAGCGCCGCCGGACCGGCCGGCATCCGGGTCGGCTCGCCGAAGAACGACACCTCGATGCCCGCCTCCGACAGGTCGCGGTCCCCCACCAGGCAGACCAGCCGGCCCTCGCGCAGCCGCCTCGCCAGCGTGCCGATCACGTTCACCGAACCACCGGTCAGCGCCAGGACCTCCATGCCCTGGCCCTCCCGGAACGCCACGAACCGGTCGAACAGCCGCTCCGGCTTCAACCGCTCCGCGACCGTGGTGAACGGGTAGCCCTTCTGCGCCACCCAGGTCCCCGCGAGGTCCCAGTTGCCCATGTGCGGCAGCGCGATCACCGCGCCCCGCCCGGACTCCACCGCCGCCCGCAGGTTCTCGAATCCGCCCACCTGGACATCCCGGGCCACCCGCTCCCGGCTCCACACCGGCAGCCGGAACGACTCCATCCAGTACCGCAGGTACGAGCGCATCCCGGCCCGGGAGAGCTCCCGCATCGCGGCCTCGTCCAGCCCCGGACGGACCCGCCGCAGGTTCGCCTCCAGCTGGAGCACCCGCTTGCCGCGCTTGCGCCACGCGTAGTCCGCCAGCCGGTCGAACAGCCCCCGGGCCATCGGCTCCGGCAGGTGCTTCAGCAGCCCCCACCCCAGCGCGTACGCCCAGTACACCAGTCGGTCCGTCACCGCAGGACGCCCCCCATCAGCTCCCGGCCGCCGCTCGGTCGGCCTCGAACGCCTCCCGGCGCACGGTCAGCATCCGCTGGAACACCGTCACCAGGCTGCCCGCCGCCACCAGCCACAGCGCCACCGGCAGCAGCCACTCTACGTACGGCACACCGAACTTGTGCAGACCCGCGACACCGGCCGCCACCAGACTGGCCACCAGCCGCTCGGCCCGCTCCACCAGCCCCGACACGTCGCACGGCAGGCCCTGGCTCTCCGCCCGCGCCTTGGTGTACGACACCACCAGACCGCTCGCCAGGCAGAAGATCGCCACCGCGCAGAGCAGGTTGTTGTCACCCTTGCCCGCATACCACATCGCCAGACCGCCGAAGATCGCCGCATCCGCGACCCGGTCCAGGGTGGAGTCGAGGAACGCCCCCCACTTCGTGCTCCGGCCCAGCTGGCGGGCCATGTTCCCGTCCACCAGGTCCGAGAAGATGAACAGCGTGATCGTGATGGTGCCCCAGAAGAACTCCCCTCGCGGGAAGAACACCAGCGCACCGGCCACCGAACCGGCGGTACCGATCAGCGTCACGGCGTCCGGGCTCACGCCCAGGCGGATCAGGAACGCGGCGAACGGGGTCAGGACACGTGTGAAGAAGGCACGCGCGTATTTGTTGAGCATGGCCTTCCCAGCCGCTCCGATCTCCCAGATACCCGCCTGGCGCAGCACGCGCAGCAGACGGCCGGGCGGATCAGCCCGTCCGGCCCACCCATCGTAGCCACGCCGGGGGCACGCTCCGGCGCACGCACCGCCGCACGCCACCCCCGCCACCGCACGCACACGTACGGTCACCGACCGGCCGTACGACACGCGCCACCGCGACACCCGACCCTAGACTGCGAAGGACAGCCTCGGCGCCACGGGAGGAGACCCCGATGCCCGACCGCAGCACGGCACGAGCCGGCCAGGCACCCGCCGTCACCGGCCCGCAGGACCTGCGCAACGTCGTCCTCATCGGCTCCAGCGGTGTGGGCAAGACCACCCTCGCCGAATCCCTCGCCCTCGCCGCCGGCGCCATCGGCCGGGCCGGCCGGGTCGCCGACGGCACCACCGTCTCCGACCACGAGGACATCGAGCACCAGCAGCAGCGCTCCGTCCAGCTCGCCCTCCTCCCGCTCGAATGGAAGGGCGTCAAGATCAACCTGATCGACCCGCCCGGCCACCCCGACTTCACCGCCGACCTGCGCGCCGCCCTGCACGCCGCCGACGCCGCCGTCTTCGTCGTCTCCGCCACCGACCCGGTCACCGCCCCCACCCGCGCCCTGTGGCGCGAATGCGCCGCCGAAGGCATCCCCCGCGCCATCGCCGTCGCCAAACTCGACCTCGCCCGCACCGGCTTCGACGACATCCTCACCGCCTGCCACGACGCCTTCGACCTGGGCCCGGACACCCTCCGCCCGCTCTTCCAGCCGGTCCTCCACGACGGACACCCCGACGGCAGCGTCGACCTCCTCACCGGCGACACCTACGGCGACGCCGAACCCCTGCCCGACACCACGCCCGCCCACGACAGCCTCGTCGAGGCCATCTCCGGCCAGGACGACACCCTCATGGAGCGCTACCTCTCCGGCGCCCCCCTCGACACCGACTCCCTCGAAGCCGGCCTGCGCCGCGAGGTCCTCTCCTGCGCCCTCCACCCCGCCGTCCCCACCAGCGAGAGCGGCCTCGGCGCTGCCGAACTCCTCGACCTCATCGCGCACACCTTCCCCGACCCCACCGAACGCACCCGCCCCGCCCCCGAGTGCGACCCCGACGCCCCGCTCGCCGCCCAGGTCGTCCGCGTCACCGGCGACGCCTACGTCGGCCGGATCAGCCTGCTGCGCCTGTACGCCGGCACCCTGCGCCCCGACACCAGGATCCACCTCGACGGCCCCGCCCACACCGCCGACCAGAACGGCGACGAACGCGTCACCGCCCTCACGAGCCCCTTCGGCAAGCTCCAGCGCCCCGTCCCGCACGCCATCGCCGGCGACCTCGTCTGCGCCGCCAAACTCACCACCGCCCGGGCCGGCGACACCGTCCACGACCCCGGCCACCCGGTCGCGCTCGAAGGCTGGACCCTCCCCGAGCCGCTGCTCCCGATCGCCGTCGAGGCCCACAGCAAGGCCGACGACGACAAGCTCTCCCAGGCCCTCTCCCGCCTCACCGCCGAGGACCCGGCGCTACGCCTGGAACAGAACCCCGACACCCACCAGCTCGTCCTCTGGTGCACCGGCGAGGCCCACGCCGAGGTCGTCCTCGACCGTCTGCGCACCCGCCACGGCGTCCACGTCGACACCGTCGAGCCCAAGGTCGCCCTGCGCGAGACCTTCGGCACCGCCGCCGCCGGCCACGGCCGCCTGGTCAAGCAGTCCGGCGGCCACGGCCAGTACGCCATCTGCGACCTGGAGGTCGAACCGCTCCCGGCCGGCTCCGGCTTCGAGTTCCAGGAGCACGTCGTCGGCGGCGCCGTCCCCAAGCACTTCATCCCCTCCGTCGAGAAGGGCGTCCGCGCCCAGCTCGCCAAGGGCGTCTCCACCGGGTACCCGCTCGTCGACGTCCGGGTCACCCTCACCGACGGCAAGGCGCACTCCGTCGACTCCTCCGACGCGTCCTTCCAGAACGCCGCCGCCCTCGCCCTGCGCGACGCCGCCGAGCACGCCGTCATCCGTCTGCTCGAACCCGTCGCCGCCGTCAGCGTCCTGCTGCCCGACGACTACCTCGGCGCCGTCCTCGGCGACCTCTCCGCCCGCCGCGGCCGCGTCCTCGGCACCGAGACCGGCGGCACCGGCCTCACCCTGCTGCGCGCCGAGGTCCCCGAACTCGAACTCGTCCGCTACCCGATCGACCTGCGCTCGCTCACCCACGGCACCGCCGAGTTCTCCCGCGCCTACCTGCGCCACGAACCCATGCCCGCCGCCCTGGCCGGGCGCTACACCGACTGAGCGGACTTCCGGTTCGGCAGCGCGCAGGCCGCCGTGCCCCCCGGCATCCGGTGCCGGTTGCGCGACACCCAGCGGTAGGCCAGCCCCGCCAGCGGCCGCACCGGCGCCGCCGTCAACACCGCGCCCAGGTACGCCCACGCCCCGCCGGAGCGCATCAGCAGCCGCGCAACCGCCTGCGCGCCCCCGTACACCCGGCCGGCCGGCGTCACCCAGAGCACCTCGCGCTCCGCCCGCTCGGCCGACACCTCTCCCCGGCCGCCAGCGTGCCCGTCCAGCCCCGCCAGATCCGCGAACTGGAACGGCACCGCCTCCCAGCCCCCCGAGGCCAGCGTCTGCCGCAGGTACCGCTCCGCCCAGCGCACGCAGGACGAACAGAACGAACAGTCCCCGTCGAAGACCAGCACCGGATCCTTCACGGCCGCTCCCCTTTCCTCGCTCCCGCCCTCCATCCTGCCCCACCACCATCAGGGGCACCTCGGCGGGTATCGACCCGTCCGAAGCTGGGCATCATGCCCCTCAGGCCTCCGGTGACGGCACTTCAGACGATCATCCGCGCGGGGGTGCCACGGCACGGTAACCTGCCGCTGACAAGGGGAGGAGGGACGCCACCGTGACCACACTCGACATGACCCCGGGTGCGCAGATACCCCGGACCGACGCCGGCCCGCAGACCGCCATCACCCAGGGGCTCTCCTCGACCGCCTACCGCGACGGCGAGATCAAGGGCTTCGTCGACGCCGTCACCGACGCCAAGGTGAAGAACGGTCGCTTCGCGCTCTTCCGGCCCAACCTCGGCGAGGCGTTCAGCAAGGCGCTGATCTCCCGTGCCCTGGGCGGCGACCGGAAACCCCTCGTCCCGGCCTTCGGAGTCGACACCCGCCAGGTCGTCGAGCACTGCCTGGCCGCCGAGGAACTGCGCAACACCCGCGACCGGCAGCTCAGCACCGTCTCCATCGCCACCATCGTGCTCTTCCTCCCCGGCACCCTGATCTGGCTCGGCGCCTTCCAGCTCCGCGCCTGGCTCAAGCGGGACAACCCGAAGAACGCGGACATCTACGGCGGCCTGGTACTCGCCGCGACCGCCGTCCTCGCCGTCGTGTTCGTGTGGCGCCCGCCGGCCGGCGGCCTCCTCGGCATCTACCTGCGCATCGCCATGCTCGCCCCGGTCATCGGCTGGTTCCTCGCCCGCCAGATCGTCGAGCGCTCCGCCAAGGACCTGCGCGCCCGATGGCAGTCACTGGTCGAGGGCAGCGCGGTGGCCGCCTCCGTCGCCAAGGCCGTCCCCCGCGACGACCTCGACAAGAAGGCCACCGACCTGCGCGACAAGCTCGGCCGCCTGGACGCCGAGCAGGAGACCAACATCCACCACTACGCCGGGCCCAAGGGCATCCTCGGTGCCGGCCGCCGCTGGGGCGAGTGGCGCCTCGCCGACACCCTCCACCCCGCCGAGGGCCACGTCGACTTCCGCGCCTTCCACCCCTGGGACCTGATCCGCCGGATCTCCTCCCACCTCAAGGGCCTCGGCGTCAGCCACGTCGCCAACAGCGGCATGCCCAGCGTCGCCATCAAGCAGTGGGTGGTCTTCGACATCGGCGAGGGCGCCGACGAGATCGGCCGCCCCGGCAGCGCCGACATGGACGGCGACCGGATGCGCGACTTCGCCGTGCAGAGCGTCGCCGACAAGCAGACCTTCTCCGGCGGCCCCCGGCACTACCTCGCCACCCAGTTCATCACCCACGACGGCAAGCTGGTCCTCACCTTCACCGTCACCGTCACCCTGCTCGCCAACGTCCTGAACATCACCGTCTCCGGCTACGCGCTCGGCCCGGTCAAGGGCGTCTTCTTCGACAAGCCGAAGGACAAGGAGAAGTCGGTCGCCAAGACCGTGAAGTTCTGGGAGGAGCGCACCGTCAAGCTCCCCCTGATCGACAACGACGAGGTCGTCCGCCAGGCCGTCCGCGCCCCCTTCTACCGGATGCCCGGCCTGCTCGGCTGGCTCGGTGGCGGGCTCGGCCTGCCGGAGCCGTTCGGGCTGCGGCACATCTGGGCCGGCCGGGCCTGGGAGAACCGCTCCATGGTCGACAACGCCCAGAACGCCTCCGTCCCGGTGCTCGCCGCGGTCCACGCCGCCACGCTGGAGTTCCTGGAGGAGCACGACCTGGACGCCGACCGCTTCTTCAAGAACCGCACCTCGATCATCAAGTCCGAGGCGCAGAGCCCCCGGCCGTACGACGTCGACACCTTCAACGCCGGCTGATCCGGAGAACATGCGGGAGGGCCCCACCGAGATCCTCGGTGGGGCCCTCCCGTGCTCTCCGGATCAGCCCTGCGGCCAGGCCTCGGCCAGCATCTTCCGGGTGTCCGCCAGCAGCTGCGGCAGCACCTTGGTGTGGCCGACCACCGGCATGAAGTTGGTGTCCCCGCCCCAGCGCGGCACCACGTGCTGGTGCAGGTGCGCCGCGATCCCGGCCCCGGCCGCCGCGCCCTGGTTCATCCCGATGTTGAACCCGTGCGCCCCGGAGGCCGCCCGCAGCGCCGTCATCGCCCTCTTGGTGAAGTCCGCCAGCTCGGCCGTCTCGGCCTCGTCCAGGTCGGTGTAGTCGGCCACGTGCCGGTACGGGACCACCATCAGGTGCCCACCGTTGTACGGGTACAGGTTCAGCACCGCGAACACGGCACTCCCCCGGGCGATGATCAGCCCGTCCTCATCGCTCAGGGCCGGGATCGAGCAGAACGGACAACCGTCGTCCGGAGCCGGGCCGGTGGGCTTGTTCTCACCCTGGATGTAGGCCATCCGATGGGGCGTCCACAGGCGGCGGAAGCCGTCCGGCTCACCGACGCCCCGCTGAAGTTCCGGCTCAGTCGTCATGCTGATCAGCATATTCGCCCAACGGTGCTTGCAAAGCCGCGCGGGGCAGACTCATCGAGAGCCTGCCCCGCGCATCCCGCCTGAGCGGGGACTACATCACACCTGGATGCGGCTCTTCACCGCGTCCACGATCTCCTGCACGGCGTCCGCGACCGGGACACCGTTCTTCTGCTCGCCATTGCGGTAGCGGAAGGAGACCGCACCCGCCTCGACATCGTCGTTACCGGCGATCAGCATGAACGGCACCTTGGTCTTCTGCGCGTTCCTGATCTTCTTCTGCATGCGGTCGTCCGAGGTGTCCACCTCGACCCGGATCCCGTGCTTCTTCAGCTCGGCCGCGACCTCCAGCAGGTACGGCACGTGCTCGTCGGTGATCGGGATGCCGGTCACGGTGACCGGGGCCAGCCACGGCGGCATGGCGCCGGCGTAGTGCTCCAGCAGCACCGCGAAGAAGCGCTCGATCGAACCGAACAGCGCGCGGTGGATCATGACCGGCCGCTGGCGCGAGCCGTCCGCCGCGGTGTATTCCAGGTCGAAGCGCTCGGGCAGGTTGAAGTCGAGCTGGATGGTCGACATCTGCCAGGTACGGCCGATGGCGTCCTTCGCCTGCACCGAGATCTTCGGACCGTAGAAGGCCGCGCCGCCCGGGTCCGGCACCAGCGGCAGGCCCTGCTTCTCGGCCACGCTCGCCAGGACGCGGGTGGCCTCCTCCCAGGTCTCGTCGCTGCCGACGTACTTCACCGGGTCCTTGGTCGACAGCTCCAGGTAGAAGTCGGTCAGACCGTAGTCGCGGAGCAGGTTGAGCACGAAGGTCAGGGTCGAGTCGAGCTCGTCCGCCATCTGCTCACGGGTGCAGTAGATGTGGGCGTCGTCCTGCGTGAAACCGCGGGCACGGGTCAGGCCGTGCACCACGCCGGACTTCTCGTAGCGGTACACCGTCCCGAACTCGAAGAGGCGCAGCGGCAGTTCACGGTACGAGCGGCCGCGCGCGTCGAAGATCAGGTTGTGCATCGGGCAGTTCATCGGCTTGAGGTAGTAGTCCACGCCCTCGTCGAGCTGCATGGGCGGGTACATGCCGTCCGCGTACCAGTCGAGGTGGCCGCTCTTCTCGAAGAGCTTCCCCTTGGTGGCGTGCGGGGTGTAGACGAACTCGTAGCCCTCTTCCTCGTGCCGCTTGCGCGAGTAGTCCTCCATGGCGCGGCGGATGATGCCGCCCTTGGGGTGGAAGACGGCGAGGCCGGAGCCGATCTCCTCGGGGATGGAGAAGAGGTCGAGCTCGTTGCCGAGCTTGCGGTGGTCGCGCTTCTCGGCCTCGACGAGGAAGTCGAGGTGGGCCTTCAGCTCGTCCTTGGTCGGCCAGGCGGTGCCGTAGATGCGCTGCAGCATCGGGTTCTTCTCGCTGCCGCGCCAGTAGGCGGCCGCGTTGCGCATCAGCTTGAACGCCGGGATGTGCCGGGTGCTGGGCAGGTGCGGGCCGCGGCAGAGGTCGCCCCAGCACTGGTCGCCGGACTTGGCGTCCAGGTTGTCGTAGATGGTGAGCTCGCCGGCACCGACCTCGACGTCGGCGCCCTCGCCGGCGGTGGCGGCGGAGCCCTTGAGGCCGATCAGCTCCAGCTTGTACGGCTCGGCGGCCAGCTCCTCGCGGGCGGACTCGTCGGTGACCACGCGGCGGGAGAACTTCTGCCCGCGCTTGATGATCTCCTGCATCTTCTTCTCGATGGCCTTGAGGTCATCGGGGTGGAAGGGCTTCTCGACGTCGAAGTCGTAGTAGAAGCCGTCCTTGACCGGCGGGCCGATGCCGAGCTTGGCCTCGGGGTAGAGCTGCTGCACGGCCTGGGCCATGACGTGCGCGGTGGAGTGGCGCAGGATGTCGAGGCCGTCCTTGCTGCCGATCGCGACCGGCTCGACCTCGTCGCCGTCCTGGAGGACGTAGGCGAGGTCCTTGAGCTGGCCGCCGACGCGGGCGGCGATGATCGAGCGGTCGTCGGCGAAGAGCTCGGCGGCCGTGGTGCCCGTCGTCACCACGCGCTCTTCCCGATCGGGTTCGCGGCTGATGATTACCCGGACGTCCGTCACCGGTCTCTCCTGACGTGCTGGATTTCAGAGGACGCAGCACTGCGCTGCGCGTGACGATGGTACCGAGAGCGCCGCCCCTGCCGTCCACCTATGCCCCGTCTCCCCCTTCCTCCGCCTTCTCCCCGAGCGACTTCAGCAGCCGCTCACGGTCCCCTTCCTCCCAGCCGCAGAGCTCCAGTCCGTGTGGGCCGGTCAGCCGGCGGAAGCCGCCGTGCCGGTCCAGCCGGCCGGAGACCCGGACCGGCAGGCCCGCGAGGTGGGCCTCGGCGGCGAGCCGGTAGTCGGGGTCGGGCAGGCGGAGCTTGAGCTCCCGGACCTCGGCGCCGGTCAGCACCCGCAGCCGCACCGAGCCCGGGCCGGCCGGCTCGGCGCGCTTGAGCCGGGTGACCACGCCGACCACGGTGACGGCAACGGCGGGTTCGATCCGTTCCAGCAGGTCGGCGGCCTCCGTCAGGGCGGGCAGGTCCCCGGGTGAGAAGTCGAGGTCGATCCGGCGGTCCCCGAAGCCGCCCGGCGTCCCGGCGGCGGGCGACCAGGCGACGCTGAGCCGGGCGGCCGTCGCGTCGCGCACCAGGTCCTCGACGGACCGGACGAGCTCCCTGCTGACCCCGGCCTGGACGGCGTTCCCGAAGGCCTCGGGCCCGCCGCTGACCCGGCGGTAGTCGACCGCGTCGCGCAGCGCCTCCAGGGCGCGGACCAGCGTGGTGACGGCGGCGCGGCCCTCGGGAGCAGGGGTGTGGGCGGTGAGGGCGGCGCCCTGTTCGACCAGCAGGACGCGGTCCAGGAAGTCCCCGGCGAGTCCGTCCAGCCGGGCACCGAAGTATCCGGCCCTGGTCCGGGCGGCCTTGGCGCCCGCGGCGAGCATCCCGCGCGCCGCCTGCCGGAGCCGCTCGGCCTCGTCCCAGGGGGTGGCCCCGGCGCGACCGGGCGGTTCGCGGTGCCAGCGCAGCTCGTCACCGGGGACGGCGAGGGCGAGCAGGATCGAGCGGGCGGAGGGGGTGCGGGAGCGGGAGAGCGCGGTGACGGCGTCGGTGAGGAGTTCGACGGCGTCGTCGAAGCCGGCCCCGGCCGGGACGAGCAGGCTGGTGCCGGGTTCGCCGTCGGGCGGGGTCCAGCGTCCGTACCGGGCGGCCGGTCCGCCGCGGCGGACCCAGCCGTGCCGGGCGAGGAGGGTGGCCAGCACCGTCGGGTCGACGGCGGCCGGGTCGGGCAGGGGCCGGGCCGGCTCGCCCGGTCCGTACGGCGGTGTCATGGGTCCGGTTCCTCCCTGCCGGGGCCGGGCCGTCACGGGCTGCCGCCCGCACCGACCCGGGCCATGATGTCGCACAGCGCGCGGTCGTCGAAGACCCTGTCGGTGGGCACGCGGACATTGGTGCGCCGCTGCCCGGTGACCGGGTGGCCGGCCAGGTTGACCCAGTAGCAGCAGTGCCGCAGTTCCAAGGCGTCCGGGCGGGCCCGCAGCCAGTGGTCGACCCGGCGCGGCAGCAGCATCACGACCAGGATCCGCGCCACGGCGACCCGGGGCCGGGCGAGCTTGCGCAGGTGGTCGTTGTCCAGGGTGAAGCTGAAGAACGGCCCGGCCGGGTCGGGCGCGACCTGCTGGGTGGCCTTGAGCTGGATCTTGACGGTGACCTCGTCGTCCACCTCGTGCGTCCGGGAGCCGTGGCTGACGTGCCAGTCGATGCCGTTGTCCGGGAACGGCTGGGAGAGCGAGCAGCCGGCCGCGGCGGCGACCGCGTGCAGATAGCCGACCTGCAAGGTCTCCATGCAGGCGGTGACCGCGAGGTTCCCCCGCAGTACGGCCGCCGCCTCCTCGGGCTGCGGCTGGATCGGTGCCATCGCCCCGTGGCCTCCCCGGTCCGCGCCCGTCCCGGTCCGGACGGGTCAGTCGATTCGAACGGGACAGTCATGGGCAGGATCCCCGGTCGGGCTTGGGCCAAACGGGTTGAAGTGGCGTCAGAACCGGGTATCAACCGGGCGCAACGCTCGTCTGAGGGGCAGTCATGCAGCAGCACTGGTACACCGGCCCACTCGCCTCCTTCGACACCGAGACGACCGGCGTGGACGTGGAGAACGACCGGATCGTCTCCGCCGCCCTGGTCGTCCAGCTCGCGCCGGGCACACCGGCGCGGACCACCACCTGGCTCGCCGATCCGGGCGTTCCGATCCCGGACGGCGCCCGCGCGGTGCACGGCATCACGGACGAGCAGGTGCGCGCCCACGGCCGCCCGGCCCGGACGGTGGTGGCGGAGGTCACGCGCGCGCTGGCGGCCGAGGCTCGGGCCGGGCATCCGGTGGTGGTGATGAACGCGCCCTACGATCTGACGCTGCTGGACCGGGAGCTGCGCCGCCATCACGGGCTGACACTGGCCGACGGACTGGCGACGGCCGGGCTGGTGGTACTGGATCCGCGGGTGCTGGACAAGCACGTGGACCGTTACCGCAAGGGCCGCCGGACGCTGACCGACCTGTGCGCCCACTACGGCGTGGAGCTGGCCGGGGCGCACGACGCGGCGGCGGACGCGACGGCGGCGCTGGCGCTGACCCGGCGGATAGGCGCCCGCTACCCGGCGGCGCTCGGCGGTCTGTCGGCGGCGGAGCTGCACCTGCGGCAGGCGATCTGGCACGCGGCGCAGGCGCGCGGGCTGCAGAACTGGTTCGACCGCTCGGGGACGCCGGAGCGGGTGGATCTGTCCTGGCCGCTGCGGCCTGCCCGGTGCGGCTGCGGGCGCCGGCTGGAGCCGGAGCACGGCTGCGAGGCGGCGGCGTAACGGGCGGCCCGCGGAACCCCGGCCCCGGATACGCCGCAGGCCCTGACCGGTTTCCTGGTCAGGGCCTGCGTGCTGTCCGGTGGGCGATACTGGGATCGAACCAGTGACCCCTTCGGTGTGAACGAAGTGCTCTCCCGCTGAGCTAATCGCCCGGGCAACGAGAAGAACTGTAGCACCATTCGGGGCCGGTCGTACAACTCGCCCGTTCCGGGTAGCGCCGACGCCTCCGCAGAACTCGCGCTCCGCATGGAAGGTGACTGTGCCTCAGGTGATTACCGGCGCCCCTTCGGGCGGATTCCGGAAATACACGTGAGGCCCAGCCGAAAATCGGCTGGGCCTCACATATCACAATGCATTCCGGTGGGCGATACTGGGATCGAACCAGTGACCCCTTCGGTGTGAACGAAGTGCTCTCCCGCTGAGCTAATCGCCCGGGTGCAGGGAAAACATTACCGCATCCCGAGGGGTGCTCCGAACCCCCTCCCCGCCCGCGGCCCCACGCCCGGGCAGGTCAGCTCTCGTCCAGCCGCCAGGGGACGGCCGGCCCGTGGCGGGCGAAGTACCAGCCGCCCGCCCCGAGGACGGCGGCCAGTCCGATCGCGGTGAGCGTCAGGTTGCGGCGGCGCACCCGCGGGTCCATGGCCCGCTGGGCGGCCTCCGCGACCCTGCGGTGGGTCCAGCGCAGGGCCGGCTGGGCCCAGGCGAACCCGGTGGCCCAGATCCCCGTGCCCAGGAAGATCACCAGCCGGCCGGGGCCGGGCAGCGGCAGCATGATCAGTCCGAGCACCACCACGGCGAGGCCGGCCAGGAAGATCACCACCTGCCGGACGCGGTACAGCGCCGGACGAGGGCCGGGGCCCGCGAACCGACCGCCCGACCGCCGTCGGCGACCGCGTCAACCGCCACGACCGCTTCACCCGTTCTCGTGTTCCCGCCCACCTTGTCGTTTCGCACAGTCATCCCGGGAAACTAACCAAGAAGAAGCCGGGGTAATGCCCGGCCCGGCCGCTGCAGGGCGAATCCGCAATGCGCCGTAAGGGGTACGACTCGCGCCCGAATCGGGACAGAGGGGTTTACATCGGTCTTGGAGGTGGGATGGTCCGTTCGCCGACGTGCGATTCCCCGAGCGCACACTGAGCGAAAGGCCATGGCGCTTATGAACACCACGGTCAGCTGCGAGCTGCACCTGCGCCTCATCGTGTCCAGCGAGTCCTCACTGCCCGTCCCCGCGGGCCTGCGCTACGACACTGCCGACCCCTACGCCGTGCATGCCACGTTCCACACGGGCGCCGATGAGACCGTGGAGTGGGTGTTCGCCCGAGATCTCCTCGCGGAGGGGCTGCACCGACCCACCGGTACCGGCGACGTCCGGGTGTGGCCGTCGCGCAGCCACGGGCAAGGGGTGGTCTGCATCGCACTGAGCTCTCCGGAAGGAGAAGCCCTGCTGGAGGCCCCGGCCCGTGCGCTTGAGTCGTTCCTCAAGCGGACGGACGCCGCGGTGCCCCCCGGCACCGAACACCGTCACTTCGACCTCGACCGGGAGCTGTCCCACATCCTCGCCGAAAGCTGACCCCGTCCGGAGGCGGTCACGCCCCGCTGTCGGCGGGGCCGTACCCCCTTGCCGTCATCGCAGCCGTCCTACTCGGGGGCACGGCAGCGGACTCAGCCGCGCACGACGCGGTCTCGGGGCCGGTAAGCGGTCCCGCTCCCGCCGGAGCGGGACCACAGCACCGCAGGCGCCCGGCACCGAGGCCGGTCATCCCCACGGGTGGCCGGCCTCGGTGTCGGGCGCCGACGTCTTCCGGTGGCCGCCCACGACTGCGGGTCCCGCACGCCGGTTCGGACGCCGACAGGCCCGGGCGACGCCCGGTTTCGGACGCCTTGCCGGACTGCGCACACATCTTCGAAAGAAGGCGCCGCCCCACCGGCACGAGGCCCGGTATGGTCTGGGGTAACCGCGGACGCGGGGTATCGGAGTCCCCCTGCGCGAGGAGCCCCCAACGTGCTGATCACCCATGACACCGAGTGCGCGCTGAGCATCCTCGTGGAGCTGCTCAACACCGCGCCCGAGGTGTGCGGCGCCGAGCGACTGCCGGACGTCGCCGCACTGGACGCCTTCGTGGTCCGCCAGGAGATCAGCGAGATCGACTCGCTGACCGAGCACGACCTGCGGCGGGTGCACGAGCTGCGCACCCGGCTGCGTGAGGTCTTCGCGACGGAGTCCACCGCGGAGGCCGCCGAGCTGGTCAACTCGATCGTCGCGGCAGCCGGGACGACGCCCCGGCTGACCAACCACGACGACCACGACTGGCACATCCACTACTTCGCGCCGCACGCCGCGCTCGGCGACCACCTGGCGGCCGAGCTGGGCATGGCGCTCGCCTTCATCCTCATGGCGGGCGAGCGGGAGCGGCTGCGCCGCTGCGAGGCCCCGGACTGCGCGCGGGTCTTCGTGGACCTCTCCCGGAACCGCTCGCGGCGCTACTGCGACAGCCGCACCTGCGGCAACCGGCTGCACGTCGCCGCCTACCGGGCACGGCAGCGGTCGGCGGAGGCCGTCCCCTCCGCCTGACCCGCCGCCCTGGCCGCCGCCCTAGATCCCGCGCTTGCGGAGGATCTCCTCGATGTCGGCGAAGTCGCCGAGGCCGTCCTCCCGCTTGCCCGCGGCCGGCTTCTTCGGGGCCTTGGGCGTCGCCGCCACCGCCGGGCGCTCGGGCGCCGGGCCGGCCGCGGCCGGGCGCTCCGGGGCACCCTCCACCACCGCACTGCCGCGGCGGCCCACCCAGCGGGTGGTGACCAGCAGGACCGCGGAGACGCCGAGCAGCGCGATGCCGGTCCACACCCGGGGGTCGAGGACCAGCTTGCCCGCCCAGTCGGCGAACTCCCGTCCGATCGTGCTCGCCAGCGGGAACAGGCCGGTCAGGTAGAGCCCGGCCAGCAGCAGGGCCACCGCGAACCACCGGGTCGCCGACAGGAAGCGCCGCCGGTAGGCCCGCAGCCCCGCGAAGGCCACCCCGCCCGCCGTGAGGATGAAGCTGATCGCCGCGCTCAGCACGGGGCCACTCCTTCGTGTCCGGTCGTCCTGGTCATCGGTGCCTTCCTCTCGGGCCGCCCTCGGGCGCACCTCCGCCCGGAGCGGGCGCCCACTAGTGGAACACTGGGGGAATGATCGATGGTTCCCTCCCCCGCCTCGAGTTCTGGTGCGACCTCCAGTGCCCGGACTGCCACACCGCACTGGACGACGTACGGGCGCTGCGAGCGCAGTACGGCGACGCGCTGACCGTGGAGCTGCGGCACTTCCCGCTGGAGAAGCACAAGCACGCCTACGCCGCCGCGGAGGCGGCCGAGGAGGCGTTCGCGCAGGGGCAGGGCTGGCCGTTCGTGGAGGCGCTGCTGGCCCGCACCGCGGAGCTGGACGCGCGCGGACAGCAGGTGCTGCTGGAGGTGGCCCGGGAGGTCGGGGCCGACGTCGACGAGGTGGACACCGCGCTGATCGACGGCCGGCACATGCTGACCGTCGACGCCGACCAGGCCGAGGGCAAGGCGATCGGGGTCACGGGCACGCCGACGTACGTGATCGGCGGGAAGCGCCTCGACGGCGGCCGGAGCCAGGACGGGCTGCGGGCGCAGATCGTGGCCGTCATCGAGGCGGCGAAGGCATCCTGACGGCATGTCAGGTCACAGCTGCTTGCCGTAGAGACGCTCGGTGACCTCGTAGCCCAGCGAGTCGTAGAGCCGGGCGGCCACCTCGTTGCGGGCGAAGACGTTGAGGCCGAGGTTGCGCACCCCGGCGGCCAGGCACTCGCGTTCGGCGAGCAGCATCAGGGTGCGTCCGTGTCCCCGGCCCCGGTGGGCCGGGGACACCTCGACGCTCATCACCCAGGCGAGCGGTTCGCCGTCCGGCAGGTCGCGCAGGCGCAGCTGCATCCAGACCGAGCCGTACGGGCCTTCCCCGCCGTCGGCGCCGTACAGCCTGCGCAGGACGACGCCGGGGGTCTCGACGCCCTGCGGGACCGGGCTCGGCCGGTCGTCGCCGCCGATCTTGGCCCCGGCCTGCTCCTCGGTGAGGCCGGACTCGATGAGCGAGTGGCGGAAGTGCTCCGCGGACCGGGCGAGCCAGCCGTCGAGGTCGGCCGGGTCGAAGGGGCGCACGCTCACCCCGGCGGGCAGGTCGGGGGCGGCGACCAGCCGCTTGGACATGGCCAGGGCCCGCTCGGTGTAGCCGAGGGTGGTGGCGAGTCCGCGGGCCGTCGTGGCCGTTCCGGGGACGCTGACGTCGACCCGGGTGCAGCCCCAGGTCCGCAGCACCTCCTCGGCGGCCAGCCCGCCGAACGTGCCACGGCCCCGTCCGCGCCCCTCGGTGATCTCCAACTCGGATATGCGGCCCCAGAGTTGACCACCCTGCGGGTCGGCGGTGGTGCGCAGCGCGCCGACCGGGTGGCCGTTCGAGAGGATCAGCCAGCGTCTGGTGCGGCCGCCGGCCGCGGTGGGTGTCTCCGGGCCCTCGGGGCGCAGCGTGGTGGTCATGTGGTGGTCCCTTCCCCTTGCGCGGGAGGTTATCCACCGTGCGCTCTCCCCCGGTCGGGGATCACGGGTCGAGGTCGTCGCCGCTGCGCTCGGTGAAGACGGCCATCGCCTTGGCGGTGACGGGGCCGATGCCGGGCAGTTCGCGGTCGTCGACGCGGGTGACGGCCTGGACGTCGCGGGTCGTGGAGGTCAGGAAGACCTCCTCGGCGTCCCGGAGTGCGCCGAGCGGGAGGTCGGTCTCCTCGGCGCCGCACCAGTCGATGACGAGCTGCCGGGTGATGCCGGCCAGGCAGCCGGAGGCCAGGGTGGGGGTGAGGAGGCGGCCGTCGACGACCACGAAGACGTTGGAGCCGGTGCCCTCGCAGAGCAGTCCGGCGGTGTTGGCGAGCAGGGCCTCGGAAGCGCCGGCGCGGTGGGCGGCGGCCAGGGCGACGACGTTCTCGGCGTACGAGGTGGTCTTGAGGCCGGCGACGGCGCTGTGCTCGTTGCGGCGCCAGGGGACGACCGCGACGGCGGTCTCGTCGGGGCGGTGGCCGATCGCGCTGAGGGCGACGACCAGGGTGGGGCCGGTGGTGCCGCGCTCGGAGCTGAGCGGGCCGTTGCCGCCGGTGTAGGTGATGCGCAGCCGGCCGAGCGGTGCCGGGTTGGCGGCGAGGACCTGGGCACAGGCTTCGCGGACCAGGTCGTGGTCGGGGTCGGCCAGGCCGAGACCGCGGGCGGAACGGGTGAGGCGGTCGAGGTGGCGGGTGACCGCGAAGGCCCGGCCGTCGACCGTCTTCAGGGTCTCGAAGACGCCGTCGCCGGTGGTGAGGCCGTGGTCGAGGACCGAGACGGCCGCGTCGGCGGAGTCGACGAGGGCGCCGTTGACCCAGCTCGTGGGGCGGTTGTGCATCGGATGCTGCTCCTGGGCGGTAGGGGCTCAGGCCCTGGTCGGGTCGGATCCGCTGCCGGATTCGCCACCGGGCTCGCTGCCCGACGCTATCGCGACCAGTCGGGCGGCCTTCAGTTCGGTTTCGGCCCATTCGCGCTCGGGGTCCGAGCCCCAGGTGATGCCGGCGCCGGTGCCGAAGCGCAGGACGGGCGCGTCCGGGTCCGTCCGGTCGATCCAGAAGGTGCGGATGCCGACGGCGAGTTCGGCCTCTCCGCGGTCGGCGTCGACCCAGCCGACCGCGCCGCAGTACGGGCCGCGCGGGGCGGTCTCCAGCGCTTCGATGATCCGCAGGGCGCTGGACTTGGGGGCGCCGGTGACGGAGCCGGGCGGGAAGGTGGCGGCGAGGAGCTCGGGCCAGCCGGCGCCCTCGCGCAGAGTGCCCTCGACGGTGGAGACCAGGTGGACCAGGCCGGGGTGCTTCTCGACGGCGCAGAGGTCGGGGACGGTGACGCTGCCGGTCTCGCAGACCCGGCCGAGGTCGTTGCGGACCAGGTCGACGATCATCACGTTCTCGGCGTGGTCCTTGTCGAGGAGGTCGTCCTCGGTGCGGCCGGTGCCCTTGATCGGGCCGGAGGAGACGGTGCGGCCGGTGCGGCGCAGGTAGAGCTCGGGCGAGGCGGTGGCGATCTCGACGCCGTGCCCCGGCAGGCGGATGGTGCCGGCGTAGGGGGCGGGGTTGCCGTGGGCGAGGAGTCCGGTGAGGGCGTCGACGTCGCTGCGGTCCGGTTCGGGCAGCGGTGCGGACAGCACCCGGCAGAGGTTGGCCTGGTAGACCTCGCCAGCGGCTATGTGCTCGCGGATGCGGCGGACGCCCGCGGTGTAGGCGGCGCGGTCGAGGGAGCTGTGCCAGCTGCCGGACTCCGGTCCGCGCCAGCCGGCGCCGGAGGGCGGGGCGGGGGCGGGGCGGACTTCGTCGAAGCGGGCACAGGTGAGGCGGCCCTCGAAGTCGTAGGCGACGGCCCAGTAGCCGGCGGAGTCGAGGGCCGCCGGGTCCGAGGTGACGTCGCGCAGTCCGGTGGCCAGGCGGCCGCCGAAGCGGGCGAGCGGGGTGCGGGGGTCGGGGTGGCCGGACACGGTTCTCCTGCGCGGTGGTGCTGGGGGCGGTGCCTGAAGTGTAGGTCGGGGGGCGTGAGCCGGGTCGGGCCCGCGCCCCCACACACGAGCAGCCCTGTGCGTCGCGCGGGTGTGCGTGGGGTGACCTGCGGATGATCGTCCGGGAGTGCCGCAGGTGGTGGCCGGTGACCGGCCGGGAGGGCTGACGGGACGGCACTCACCGGCCATCCCCTCGGCATGCTGCGGGAACGGATTTTTAGCTGGCCCGGGAATCCGCTAGAGTTCAACACGTCGCCGGGGAGCGCAGCCGAGGAAAGTCGGTGAAGATCCCGGGAGACAGGCGGACGTGGCTCAGTTGGTAGAGCATCACCTTGCCAAGGTGAGGGTCGCGAGTTCGAATCTCGTCGTCCGCTCGATGGAGAACAGTGTAAGATCGTTCTTCATGTGTTGCCTGGTGGAGTGGCCGAGAGGCGAGGCAACGGCCTGCAAAGCCGTGTACACGGGTTCAAATCCCGTCTCCACCTCCAAGAGGTTCCCCCGGTTCCACCGGGGGGCCTCCCCGCGCGATTAGC